>JAAYAB010000111.1 GCA_012719595.1 Bacillota bacterium | reverse complement strand
CCTCGGAAAGGGTAGCTGATCACGGAAGAACAGGCTGGCGGCCAAGCTTGCTGCTGCCGCAGTCGTTGTTGCGGCGGCCCAGACCTCGCCTTTCACACGATTGCTCACTCATTCATCCCTTCCCGCACAGGAGGTCATACCGGAAACACATCTCCTGCTAGACTGCCATCCGACCAACTTGCTGCAGATGCGGCCTTCTGTGAGGCAGTTGTCTCGCTTCCTAGCCCCGTTTCGTTGCGAGCAGCGAGAAGGTCAGAGGGATCTTGTCCTTGAACTCCCTGAAGAACCACCATCCGTCCTCGTCCATCTCCATATCAGGGTGCGCTTTGTAGAAGAGTCGGCTGTGCTCGTTCAGAAGCTCGATCGTAAGCCCCGACTTGATCAGGGCATTCACGATGTCTGACAGAGACCATGTCCACTCGTAGGTCTTGTTCTTCGGTATATACGAGCTGTCTGAGTAGTCGGGGTGGTCATCGTCCCAATGAGTCGGCTCGTGCTGGTGGAAATACGGGTATTTGACCCGCAAGCCGCTTGCTGTGTCGTCGAACATGTTGAGGATGGGGTGGGACTCCAGCAGGTAGAAGACGCCTCCTGGCCTGAGCAGATAGGATACCGTGTCGGCCCACACGCGGATGTCTCTAATCCAGCACAGCACGCCCTTTGAGGTGTAGACGATGTCGTACTTCTCAGATGTGATGCTCTTGAGATCTAGCACATTCGCCTGATAGAACTCAGCCTTGAACGTGCGTCCCGTCCTGGACCGCACTCTGGCCGCGAGATCCTTAGCAATCCTGATGGATTCTCCAGAGAAGTCTACGCCGGTCACGTTAGCTCCGTCGAGCGCGAGCGAAATGGTATCGGTTCCGATGTGGCACTGAAGATGGATGAGATCCTTCCCTGAAATGGGGTATAGCTCACTCTTCTGGATGGAATCGATCTGGGAACCGCCGTTGAGGAGATCTTCGATCCCGTAGCTCTTGAGATGAATCGGCGCGACTTCGTCCCAGTGGGCTTGGTTCGTTGCTTCGGCATGAGAGTCATTCATTCGAACAACCAACCTCCTGTTCTACCAATCGGTGTTCTACGGCTGACCTGTACAATCCTCCAGGATCCTCCAGTGTTACACACGCGAGCCAACCAGGGCTGCGATAGCCATCCCAACAGGTCTCCCGCAAGGCAAGCCGCCCATCGGGTAGACTGCGCTCCTGACAATTCGCAGGCAACGCGAAACGCTCGCCGAGTGAACAAGTCACCCAACGAGCGTGCCACCGATGATCAGGCCACGACGAGCCAGCTACCCTGTGGAACCCTGAGATCACGAAGGCAGGGCTCTACTAAACGTAACTATATACGTAACCACATGCCTAGATGTACCCAAACAACGGAGGGAAGAGGATCACAACGATAGCCGCCCATCCCGCATAGACCGGCAGGTACTCGGTCTGCCAGCGTTCAAGCAATGAGAACGAGCAGCGTCCACGCAGGAACCTCACGTAAAGCACAGTCGACCAGGCAAGATTGACCAGCAAGATGATGTTCTCGCCCAGTGCGGCCACTCGGTTGGGGCTGAGCCCGAACTCCGAGATGCGTGCAGCGATAGCCCACAAGGCGACCGCGTCGGCCAGCAGCGCGCTCACTAACAGTACGATCTGGAGCACGTCGAAGAAGCCAGGAGGCGACTGGGGATCACGGGCGGACATGGAGTAGAGCAGCAGACCAAGAACGACCACCAGGAGCAAGTCAAACGCGATCAGCGCATTTCGCTCTATGTCGATTCCACGCCCAGTCACGATCAAGGTAACGAGAAACGCGATCAGAACGGCGGCGAACAGAGGCGTGAACAGGCGTGTCAGCACGGGAGCCATGTTTTCGATGACACTCTGCTTAGCCTCAACCAGCCACGAGGCGATCAGCACCGCCCCGACCGCACCGCAAGGAAGCACCCACGACGCAAAGATGGGCTCGACATCGACGCCGATGGCGTTGAAGATCAGTCCCATGATGCCGGCAAGGACTCCGCCGCCAAGACCGATCAGCGTGTAATATATGAAGACCTCGCCTGAGAACCAGATGAAGTCCATCCGCCCCGCTACCTCGCTCCAGCGTCTGCCTGCATACGCCATGCCCACTATCAGCCAAAGCGCAATCGGCAAGTGCAGCGCCGTCAGCCCTTCAGTATGGCCGTACTGAGTGAACGGATAGACATTGGCAAACACAGCTGCCACGACAAACGCCACTGCCAGCCAGCGGACAGTACGCACGTCGAGCTGCCGTTTCCAAACGAAATAACCCGTCAGAAGGGGCAAGACGAAGAAGCTCAGATTACGAGCGTAGAAGCCCGTATCCTGTTCCATCTGGATCTCGAACAGCGCCGGCACCTTGATCAGGACTGCCGCAGCCACCGCAAGGCAGAGAACGACGAAGACGTCTTTCCGAGCCCGCATCCGTGACTCTTCCGAATCGGCCGAGACGACGACAAGCTGCTTCCAGAGGCGATCCGAATGCTCGCGTGCGAACTCCCTCGAGAGGGCGTCGAGATCGCCCATGCGCTTCACGGCGACCAAGAACGCTTCGTCCGTAGTGAGTCCCGAGCCAACTAGGTCGGCAATCAGCTCGCGTAGATGATCCTCCAGCTCCGCCACGTCGACGGAGTGGATTGCCTGCCGCCGGCGAAGGTAGTTGCGCCACTGCGCGATCTGCTCCTCAAGCGAGGGAGCGTTTTCTAGAGTTGACATAGTTCAGCCTCCATTCGAGAGGACCCCTGCGGGCTCGGGGTTGCCGGCCGGGATCGAGGCTTGGAGCGCCGACCAGAGGTTCCGCATCGTCTCCTCTACTGCCTCCCACTGCCTGCGTTGTTCGGCGAGCTGGGCCCTGCCGCTCGGGGTGATCCGGTAGTACTTGCGGCGGCGGCCGCTCTCTGCAGTCTCCCACCGCGACTCTATGAGGCCGAGCCTCTCGAGCCGATGAAGAACCGGATAGAGCATTCCGTCTGTCCACTCCATGCGCCCTCCCGACAGCTCACGCACGCGCTTGATTATGGCGTAGCCGTAGCTGTCTCCTTCGGCCAGGATAGCCAGGACGATCGGGGTGGAAGAAGCGGCTATCAGGTCCTTGTTGATCTGTATATTGGCCTCCATTTCATCAAGCACCTCACAGCGCCAGTGAACTCAGACCCGATGATCCCTAGCACTACTATACATTTCAGTTCTAGGTATGTCAAGCGCAATTCTCTCAGGGCGCAGCCGCGGGCGGCCCTGACACGATATCGCGTTCAGCTTCTGCCATATCGTGTCAGCGCGTAATCGAGGAAGAAGCGCAGCGGCAGGGTTGTCTCCTGCTTGGTGCCAGGCCTCTTTCTGAAGGCGGCGACCAGCTCATGGCGAGGCGACACGATTATGAACTGTCCATGTGATCCGAGAGCGAAGAACAAGTCGGCGCGCCCATTGATGCTTCGAGGCGACACCCACCAATGCAGACCGTAGTGGCCGAACCAGTGCGGAATTCCCTCCGAATGAATCCGGGTGGACTCCTCAACCCAGGCTGCCGGAACAACCTGCTGACCGGCGATCACGCCGCCGCAGCAGTACAGGTATCCTAGCATCGCCATGTCAACGGTCCTCACATGCAGCCCTGTTCCGCCAAGGTTGATGCCGTTGTTCTCCCTCCACTTGGCCTTCTCTACACCACAGCGTCGAGCAGACCTCTGGGTGCGGACTCCGCCAAGACATCGGCGAATATACGCTGCTCACTGGTATCGGAGAAAAGCATCGTGACCTTCTCTGGGTTTGCTGGCCACGGCATAGGAGCTTCTGGAGAGGGCGACCGATCATCAGGTAGGGACCACCTTGTAGTGAAGCCAGAGGTACCCTCCCTCTTCAACTCGTGCAGACACAAACTGCAGTGCCGTCGGAAGCTGATCGCGCAGCAAATCGTCACAATCAGCAAGACTGGGTGTCCGACGGCCGCCGATCAACAGCGGCCAGAGTATCAAGTGGATCTCATCGATCAACCCCGCCCTAAGCATCGCTCCATTGAGCGCTCCTCCGCCCCACAGGCGTATAGCCTGAACCCCTAGCTTCCCGCGCAGTCTGCGCAGGGCTCCTGCCAGATCGACACGCTCCTCTCCCCGGATCAGATACGGAATGCGCTCCCGTCGAAGAAAGGCGAGGTATTCCGCAGGTACAGAGTGAGACACAAAATGCAGCATGTGTCCCCCTGGGTTCTCAGTGGCTTTGTATCCGCTTCGGCCTCGCCCGCGACCATCCACCAGGATGTACCAATGCCGAGTGGCCGCGACGACGTCTTCGGGCAGGAAGTCCTCATAGAAGACCGACGCATCTCCAGAAAGGGCCGGCAATTCGCGCAACGGGGCTTGCTCTGATATGACCGTACCACTGCCCATCATGGTTCCTTGAGGATGCCATTCCTCGTCGATCGCACGGGTCACCTTTTCCCAGATCGGGCCTGCGCTAGCCACTAGTTCCTCGGCAGGATGCTTGTCAACCATGGTCAATTCCGGACCGAAGGCGATCCTCCCGTCGATAGATGCTGACATCTGCATGATCACGTACGGACGACTGCCTCCATCCATTGGATCTCCTCCTAGCGACGCGCCTGTCGGGTGGCCAAGAGTGGTGCGACAACAAGGACCACGGCCTGCTTCTGGACTAAGGCCGGCAGCTGCCTGAATCGCTGCAACACGGATCTCCATGCGTGCGGTCGGCCGAGATCCTAGCGAGCATGACCGACTCCGCTCGTAAGGTAGTCACGGTTGTACATGACAACCAGTCCAACGACAGCCCACATCACGGCAGTCAAAACAAGGTAGTAAACCACAAGGGGCGTCCCCGTCGCGGCCGGCATCAGTATCCAGGGCGCGCTCGCTGTAAGACTGGCGTGCATAAGCATGGATATGAACAGGCTGCCGGTGCGGTCATAGACCCACACCATGAGAATCCGGTAGGCTGGCAGCACTCCGGCGTAGAAGAACATCGGAGGTATGAAGTCAGGCAGGGAGACGGCTCCATAGGCATCGCCGGTCGCCCAGTAGGTGGGAAGCAGGTGCCACAGTCCATGAAGGGATCCCACGATGAGACCGGTGCGGAACACGCTGTACGTTTGCCTGAGCCTGGGAACGGCAAAGCCCGTCCAGCCCAGCTCCTCGAGGAAGCCGCCAAATATGAGCCCGACCGCTATCCCCTGCACTATGACGCCTATCTTGTCCTCTGCTGCGGCGACGACAGGCAGGAAATCCCTAGAGACCAGGGAGAACAGGAGGGTCAAGATCCCCACCAGTAGCGGAGCGATCAGGAGAGCACCGGCATACCAGCGGATGCCCACCTGCCATTTGCGCAAACGCGCACCGAGGCCGCGAAATCCTGCACGGCCGGAGACGAGCTGGGTCATCAGGAGGCTTGCTATGACCGGACCGAGAAAATAAGGTGCGAACACGATAGGCCACGCCTTTTCAGCTTGATCGGGAGTGGCCGGCATCCCGTACGGAGTGCTCAGTATGAGTACTCCGCCCCACGAGATGACGAACGTTATGACGAAGTACATGAGTGCTGGATAGCGCATGATGAATGGCTTAGTGCTCATTGCGAAGTCCCTCCTTTCGGGTAACTCTTTCTAGGTCGATAATCAGCATCCCTTCGACACCCAGTGGAAGTGCAGCCAAAACCTCACCGTCGGCGGACACTGCAAAGGCTCCGCCAAAGCACGGGGAGTCCTCGAGACGCGGATCCCCGATGTAGTTGACCATGAGAGCTGGTGCGCCTGCCAGCACTACCCGACTCACGTAGTCCGGCAGCTCTTCCGTGTCCCAGCGGGCCTGATCCGCACGTCCGCCAGGGAAACAGCGAGCGAATGGGAACAGCAGCAGATCAGGGTGTAGGGCCCGGAAGCGAGCGACTATCTCGTCGTCGAAGAGGTCGCCACATATGAGGAAACCCACGGCGCCGAATGGCGTATGAGCAGCATCAATGGATGTCCCCTGCCTATAGATCGTTGGGTCTGCCATTCTACCGTGCCACTGCGGCTGGTTCCTTCTATACCTCAGAGCTATTGATCCATCGGACGCAATCAAGACGGCGGAGTCGTACAGACAGTCGCTATCGCGTTCAAGGAGTCCTAGCCCGATCCATAGGTTGTGCTGACGAGCTGATGCGGCCAGCCTTTCAGTCCCCGGTCCCGGGATGGGCTGACCCAGCGGGAGGTCGTGTGCTGGGTCATCGTTGTTGATCAGGCCAGTGAGCACAGCCTCGGGCAGCAGGACGAGACTGCTCCCTCTGCCCGCGGCGTCGGCCATCATCTGCTCGATGCGGTCAAGATTCGCGTCCAAATCGGAGGATATGCGAGGTACAAGCATTGCTGCCTTCAAGGGCGTCCCTCCACTATCAACCCCGCATAGCTGCCTCCAAGCCCCCTGCCCGCTTGCCGCGGCCTGTCGACTAGCTCGGCCCGACCGCCGGCGAGCCGAAGCCTACTCCCAATCCCGCAGCCGCGACCAGCTCACAGCAGGCGATCTAGGATCGGCACCGTCCAACACTCCAACCCAGATCACGCCGGGCTCGGCAGATCGGTTGCGCATATAGTGCTCAAGCAGCAGACGCGTTGTCGGAACCAGCTCGCGATTAAACAACTCCGCCTCGGGAACCCAGTGAAGCTCTCCCTCGCTCGTTGGACGAACACGCCGAGTACGGCTCACTCCGAAATACACGTACTGCTGCCGTATCTCTGTCCCTCGCTGCCTAAGGAAGATGTAGCGCAGGTGTAACTCGGTGAGGTCTTCGCTCGTTATGCCTGTCTCCTCTGCGATCTCGCGCAGGCACACCGAGCCTGGAGTAGATATCTCGTGAGGTTCGATGTGACCACCCACCCCAGTCCAAAGACCGGGATGAAGAGCCCTGCTCGCAGACCGACGCATCAGCAGTGCGTCTGACCCATTCCACAGAAATGCCGCAGCCATTAGGCGCGCTGTATGCATGGTCGCCTCCTCAGACAGCGGTGGGGATTCTGCTCCAACCCCAGCGCTCGCCCCGTCGTTCTAGCGGTTGCGCTCTCGCCCCTAAGGGTTGGTCCTCAGGCCCTAACGGTTACTGAGTCCTCTCTGCCACGATGCCAATCCATGAGGAATCTTCCTGATAGGGACTACCCAGAAGATCGCTGTAGAGTCCGAGCACGCGGAATCCGCCCGACTCAAGCTCCGTGCGAATTGATTCTGCAGTGAAGTCCTGGCACCAATTGCGGAACACTCGGATGATGTCATCCTGATCGATGACGATGTACTGATCGTAGCTGACCATCTCGTCGGGGTAGCAAAACCCTAGCTCAAGGACTATGTGAGGTTTGTCGCTCCAGAACCCGGATTCTGCAGCGAACCACGCCCTCAGTCCGCTGTTCTTCTGGCACTCCTTCGTCGTCACGTCCAGAACGAACCGGCCGCCTTTCACAAGCGAATCCCGCACTGCCGTAAGCAGGCGCCTCCGGTCAGCCGGCGAAAGAACGCAGTAATCGCCATAGATCAACAGCGCCGCGTCAAAGCGGTTCTTGTCGGCGAGCTCCAGGTAGTTCTGCAATCGGTAGTCGATCTGCAATCCTTCTTCAGAGGCTTGCTTTCTCGCATACGCCAATGAGGTCTCCGAGAAGTCGACGCCGGTCACGTTCATTCCCGCCCTAGCCAGCCTCTGGCAGTAGAGGCCAGGACCGCAACCCAGGTCGAGAATCGCCATCCCTGGCTTCAGCTGAAGCGTGTCGATTATCCAAGCTACGGAGCGGCCAACCGTTTCAGGACGTCGGCTGGCCGCGTCTGTGTTCGGGTCCAGGTGAGCAGCGAGCAGTTGACGCGAGACATACTCATCTCGCCAGATAGGCTGCCCGATCGGCTCAAATGGGGCAGGTCTCTCCATCAGTCTCAGTATCGCTCGGATGTCGATCACGTCGCCACTCCTTCAGTTGATACGCGCCCTCCTTGCTGATGGATCGCCTGCCGAAGGTGTTCCATGGCCTGCTTGTCGAGAGCCTGTGCCTGTCCGATGATGGCCGCTATCTTTCGACGAGCATCTCCATCGCGGAACAGCCTCCAATCGCTGTTCCACAGGCCGCCCAACACGGCCCAAACATCCCACATCAAGTCGTGGATTCTCCAATACAGCTTGGCGGCTTGCGTCAGATGCTCGCTCATCTCGGGCTCGTTGCCGGCTATGTGAAGCAGGAAGTAGTGCGCCCAAGCCCTGCATTCAGCCAAATGGCCGACCTGCATATGGTGTGCCGTGTGATACCGTTGCAGGGTGGCATCGTCTGCATCGATGAAATCGTCATCTTGCAGCAACTGACGCTGCCAGGCCTCGTACGCCTTCTGTCCGGCCTGCCTGCCCATCACTTCCGTCTGTTCAGCGACAGTGAGGGCCCATGACAGTATTCGACGGGCGGGCACAGCTTTGTAATCAGCGACCTTCTGACCGATCAGCACGAGGATCCAAGTGTCGCCAAACCAGTTCCCTTTTCGGAAGTAGCCCCCTTCGACCGTTTCAACCCCTTGATTCCACGCCGGATCGTCTTGGAAGCAGTTCCACCCTATCAGCGCCTCTCCGTGATTCCCGTAGCCGGTGATGAGGCAGCACATTGGCGGACCTATAACACCGAAGGCCAGCACTGGTACTCCTCGAGTGATAGAATCCATGATCTTCTGCCGCCAGATGGCCTCATCCGCTTCATCGCCTGTCTTGCTGACCAGTTCATACTCATACCCGGCAGCCTCAAACGCTTTGGCAATGACAATATGCGGATCGGCAATGAACATGTGGTCCACATTGCTGCTCTTCCAGCCTCCTTCCCAGAGGAGGCCGAAGGCCATGCCCGATGCGCCCAGCAGGTGCACGTTCGCGTAGTTCAGCCGCCATTCACGGTTGTGCTCGTATATTGGTACCCAGGGGTAGTCTTCACCCAAGTAGCGCAGTGCCGATGCCAGACAGCTCGGGAAGGGGATTGTTTCGGGACACCTGTCAGGTTCGAGATGGAACCCCACTTTCATCACGCCGGGCAGCACTCTGTCTTTGGGGAATGATTGATTCGAGGTCATCACAACATCAACTCTCCTCTGTTGGCTGCGGCGATGAGGACTGGTTGTCTTGTGCTGCAGGCGAAAACGCCCCGGCGTGATATGGAATTCCCGCCGGAAGGCCCTTGTGAATGCCTCCTGCGATGAAAACCCACTATTGAGAGCGATGTCAATCAGTCGCTGTTCCGAAAGAGCCACGTCCCAGCAAGCTAGAGCCAGCCGGCGTTTTCGAATGTACTCCGCCGGCCTCTGCCCAGTCACTTCTGTGAACACCTTGTAGAACTGCGACAGCGAGTATCCTGCTATGCGGGCTATTTCGGCGAGGTCGACTTCGCTCCGCAACTGTGCGTCCAGGAAGCGTAACACATTCCTCACTACCGCGCCTTGATCCATTGTCCTCTACCTTCTGTTCTGGTATGCGCCCGGGCACATTCATCATATAGCATCGCGAACACGTGTTTTTGATCTCAATTCCGATGTTGTGGATTTGCGCTTGTGGTCGCGGCTGCCGCATCGCGGCAGCCTGACTGTCACTAGCCCTGCTTCTTTCGGACGGTGAAATACAGGTACATCGTGTCAATGCCAAGGACACGGAAGCCTGCCGGATAGAACTCATGCACTGCTCCTGCCGGTTCGTATTCCGCGTTAGGCAGGAACTCGTTGTGGAAGTAGTCCCATGCCTTGCCGTAGGTTGCCATGGTGCACGCGATCACGGCAAAGGTAGTTGGGGGAACCCTCCACAGAGTCCATCCATCCGGTGCCTCGGTGGTCCAAGCGACCTCAAAGCCTGCCAGGTACTTCCCTTCTGCGCCCCAGCGGGCAAATGGTTCATCAACGGCGCTCATAAGACCCCAGCTGCCTCCGGTGAT
>JAAYAB010000110.1 GCA_012719595.1 Bacillota bacterium | reverse complement strand
AACGTCAGCGACCTTCAAAGCCTTGTCGTCAACAGCGATCTCGGATACCAAGTGTATGTCCGAGCTGACCGGGAGCGGTTGGGGCAGTGGGATCTGATGCTTATGAGGTATGTTGCAGGCAGCGAGATGGCGGAGCCGCTGTTGCTGACTTCTGAAGGAAGAACCTACGTTGTAGGAATCGGCGACCTGCTGATAGCCGACCGCCCCGGGCCTTCGCCCCCGCCGGAGGTCACGTTCAGGTTCGTGCAGCGCGTGGGGTTCGGCGACAGGCCGGCACCCGAAGGCAGGGTGTACAGAATACTGCTGACATATACGGTCGTGCAGAATGTGTAGCAGGAGGTTGTGTCAGGGTGAGCATGCGGGCCATAGCCAGACGGGCCGCTGTGCGGGCGGTGGCCGTCGGTGCAGCGGCTGCCATCGTCGTGGGCGTAATGGCAGTGGTCGTCGAGAGCGGTTGCGAGGCTGCTCCATCGATCAGGATATCCCCCTCGCGGATCGAGAAACATGTGCGTCGGTTCCTGTTCTTCGAGGATCGGAGTCTCGGTCCGTTCAAGGTGGTCAACAGTGGGACGAGCCCCTTGAGGGTGAGAGTCTGCGTAGAGGACTTGTTTCAGACTGAAGATGGGAGCGCCGTCTTTGTTACCGATGGGTCGTACCAGTTCGGTGCTGCCGAGCTGGTGTCTCTGGAACCGACGGAGTTCTTGCTCGAACCTGGCAAGGCTCAGCTCGTCAAGGGCACGGTCGATACAGGCTCGAAGAGAACAGGAGGTGGGTACTGCGTCGTGTTCTTCGAGACCCAGCCGGAGCCCGACGGGATGGCGTCAATGGCAACAGCCAGCAGAGTCGGCGCTCTCGTCTACATAGTCTTTGCCGGGCCGACGCAGGTGAAGGGGAAGGTAGACAGGCTTGATGTCGAGGATCTCGGGCAGGGGGTTGCGAGCGTCCGCGTGCTGCTGCGCAACGAAGGCGACGTGCACATCTCCCCGAGGGGGACCATCCGCATCAAGACAACAGGCGGGCGTCCGGTTTGCGACGGCAGCGTGTCGCCAGCCAACATACTGCCCAGTGCGACTCGCTGGCTCGAAGGGACTGTATCACTGCCATCTGACATCGAACCTGGGAGATATGTGCTGGAAGTCACCATGTTGCTCACTGACACCAGGACCGCGTACGCCGAGGCAGCGCTGCTCGTTAGGCGGAGCGACGGTGGTCGCATTGAGGTGTCGCTCGACCAGAAAGAGAAGTGAGGCGTAGAACCCATATTTGAAAACCAAAACGACTTTATATATGATAGAGGAGGGCAAGTCATCTTGACTCCGAGTTTGTAAGTGGAAGCGGGTAGATGTCTTGCATGGATGATGAAGCCACTTACCTGGACGAACGCGAACACGCACTCGTGCGGCTGTTCAAGGCGTACAAGCCGGTCGCCCTGCTCTATTACCTTCCGGACATGTCAAGGACGCTGGCGGGACGTTACGAGGGCCCGAACGTCGGAATATGGTTGTCTGATGATATCCCTTCTTCAGAGTACTTCAGCCATCTGCTGTTGATCTGCTCCATGGTAGACCGGACATTCGGCGCAGGCAGGTATTGCCCGGTCATTCTGAATTCAGCTCCCAGTGAAACCAAAAGGCTTTTCGTTCAATACGGATGCATGGTGTACGCTCGCGACGAGTCAGACAGGATGAGTTTCGTGATCTCGGCAAACGCCAGGTCCGAAGACCCTGCTTCTAGAAGGGGTCAGAAGCGGGAACAGTTCCGACTTGACAACAGAATTGTGGAACTCGGCGGGTGGGCTCTCCTGAAGAGATACTCCGACAAGAGAGGTCTGCTGATCAACTTCCGTCCTCCAACCGTTCAGGCATGACCGCAGTCTGGCGGCTCGGCATCGCTCGGCCGAGGAGAGCCCAGCGGGAGCGGCGTGCTTTCTTGTCTCTGCGCAGTGTCTTGGCTGCATCTGGCATGTTCCTTGCATCAATTGTCAGCGTCGACTCGCTTGCTTGGTCCTGATTCATGGGCCGAGTAACCTTTGCTTTCCCTCTTCTGATGGAATGGATGTGATTGCTGTGACAGGGGAGAGCTCGGCGGCTCGTTTCTCCGGACGAACACTGGAAGAGGCGTTGTCCCGCGCCGTTCATGAGCTAGAGGCCTCCTCCGTGGAGGACTTGGAATACAGGATCGTCGAGCAGAAGCGTGGGGGTTTGCTGTCGAAGTCCAGTGTGGTGATAGACGCATGGGCCAAGACCCGCAGCCCTTCTGAGGGCGGTCGTGCAGACGAGCCGAAGGCGGACTTTGCTATCGACGGCATGAGTATCCGCGTCAAGGCGGCGCCAGAGGGTGAGGACCCTGAGCCCGTATCGATCTGGTCAACGTTTCCGGTAAGGTTGCGCGTCAACGGTGCGGAACTCCGAGATGGCCAGGCCGCAGAGGTCACCCCCAACGATGTCATTTCAGCTGACATCGGTATCAACCAGGTTCCCTTCTCACAGGTCTCGGTCAGCATATCCAAGGACGGACTGAGTGCATCCATCTCGATTGAACCCAGTTCGGCTCCACGATTCGAACTCGCTGTCGAGCCGGCTCAGAGGGGCTACCGGGTTGTTGCTGTGGAAGCCGGCGTCAATGAACCTGCCCCCATCAGCGTTGACGAAGTGGTGAAGGCGCTCAGGGACAAGGGCGTCGTCAATCATATCAACGAGGAGGCCATTCGCACGGCGATCGCCGACCAGGTTAGCGGAGAAGTGGTTGTCGCCAAAGGCAAGCCGGCTGTGCCGACCGTTCAGGACGTCGTGAACTATACGTTTCAAAACGGTGCGCGGCAACACGATACAGAAGACGTAATCGACTTCCATGAGTTCTGGGTTACGCCTTGCGTGGCGGAAGGCGATGTCCTCGCAGAGAAGATCGCCGGCCATCCGGGTGAGCCCGGGATGAAGGTCACAGGCGAGGAGATTCCTGTGCAGCCCTATCGCCCGGTAGAGCTCCAAGCGGCAGACGGTGCGCAGGTCAGTGCGGACGGAACGAAGATCGTCGCCACTCGCCCCGGCAGGCCTGTGCTCGTCAACAACAAAGTAGGGGTACAGCGCATATATGAGCTGAACAAGGGAGTCGGTCTCCATACGAGTAACATCCACTTTGACGGCGATGTGTTCGTCAAGGGCGATGTCAGCGAGAACATGCTGGTCGAGGCCACAGGCAGCATCGACATCACCGGCGGCGGCTACGAATGCGCCCTTATCTCGAAGCAGCATGTCCAGGTTGGAAGGAGCCTTGTGGGTTCTCACGTCGTCGCAGGAGGCGCGGGAGCGGGTCTCGGCAGGATACGCCTCGGACTGGGCAACATGGTGTCGCAGCTTCAGGACATTGTGGATTCAGTGCGCCACCTCGACGAGCCTGCAAGAGGGGATCTGTCCCGCAGGGAAGCCGCGATGCGCGAGCTTCTCGAGACCAATCACAGACCGCTTTCGACAATAGCTAACGAGCTTCTCCAGCATGTGGAGCATTCGAGAAAAAACTCCGACGGCGCTCGGAAGTACACTCTGAAGTACGTGGAGCTTGGAATCTCGGAGGATATTCAGAGCGTTGTCAAACTGGTGTCAACCACCGTGAACAGGATCGACATTGTCACATGGCCTGACCTGTGTTCTGTGCTTGAGACGGCGCGCCAGACCGTCGAGAGGCTACAGGATATGCTGACAGGCGGTTGCATAGCGAAGATCGGGTATTGCCAATCGAGTGTCGTCGAGGCGGACGGCGATATTCACATCTTGCGGCAGGGCAGCGTGAACTCGTCACTGCGGTCAGGCGGCAACGTCACTGTTGCCGGCGTGTTGCGAGGTGGGGAGGTTCTGTGCCTCGGCCGCGTTACCGCCAAGGAGATCGGAACGATCACGGGGACCGCGACGTCAATTCGCATCCTCGGCCATCAAGGCTCCCTGAAGGCGTCTGTCGTGCATCCGAATGTCAGCCTTACCATCGGCAACATGAGCTACAAGTTCATAGACAGCATGAGAATGGTTGAGGCAAAGATCGACTCCCAAGGAACCCTCACGGTGACATCTGCAGGAAGAGTAGTCTAGCCCGGCTTCCCGGGGAGCTGAATGGGGAGGCTCCCCGGGGTGATTCGGGGTTGAGGTCGAACTAGAATCCCTGGTCAGAGGATTGAAGTCGTCGCGGATGGTCGGCTTCACGGCGTCTACATACCGGGCAGATGACGGGTCCGGACTCCAAGTGCTCAGCAGCTTCAAACATGGTGCCGCAGCTCCGACATCTGATAGATTCCTGAGTGCTGCTTCTTGATACCTCGAGGCCATCAGAGGAACCGGGGGTCTTTTCGAGATCGCGTGGATCTGCAGTCATCGGTTGTGTCTACTCCTTTCTCGAGACCGTCTGGACCGCTTGCGGACTCGCGAGTCGGACGACCCGTCGGCCCGATTCCAGTGGCAGGCAGTCACTCTTGACGGTCACTTCGTAGTGTACCCAAATCGCATGGCTGGAATCAGTTGAAGGAAGATACATGTTTATTGTGGAATTGCAGGCATTGGAATTACGTGTGGGTCTGTTCTGGATACTCTGAAGGTGAGTGTATGACATGAGTGGAGTTGGTGCGATAAACACGCCGGACGAACTCAGCGCTTATCTGAAGGACAAGCCGTCAGAGGATGCTGACGGCGCGGAAGTCCCGCACGTCAGCGTCGCGGTAGTCCGAGTCAATGGGCGGCCCTATGCGTTTTCTGCACAGAGCCTCTTACAGGTGGCCAAAGTGAAGTCGATCGCGAAGGTGCCGGGATGTGCCAGTGTGATTGCCGGTCTCGCCTCCGTAGGAGGAGAGATCGTTGGGGTCGTTGATACATCTGAGTTGCTGCATGCACGTGATGGCGCTCCCCTCCAAAGCGGGCCCGTGCTCATCTACGGCCACGCGGAGGAGCGCATCGGTCTTTCCGTTTCCGCAGTGGAGGAGATCATCAGCGTTCCCGAGACGGCGTTTCGCAAGCTCGAGGGCGATCAGGTGAGTCCTATAGTCACTTCCGAGGTCGAGTGCGCCGGTCAGTACATGCCCTTCGTGGACGTGGGCGCGGCCTTGTCGAGTCTGTTGGGTCAGGAGACATGAGCGTGAACTCGATACAGGTGGTTACATTCTCCTCAGCGCAGACGTTGTATGGCGTGATGAGCAGTCAAGTAGCGGGCCTGTACAGAGCTTCGGATGAACCGAGCGCGGACGGCATCGTCGATCTCATCCAGTTCCTCGAGGGAGCTGCCGATACAGGACGCCGAGCGGGAGCTGCTGCTGAAGGCGGTCAAGGCGGCGCTGCTGCTGGAGCACATCCCGAGGAAGCTTTCGCTGCAGTACATCGAAACGGTAAGGAGTTGGTGATCAGGAGTCACACAGGCAAGAGATACCTGGTTCCCGGACCTGTGGAGCTCACTGAGTTGAGCCTGGATGTCTTTCAGCTGCTTCCATCGCTGATCTCAAAGCGTAGCGAGAACCGAGGGGTCAGGGCGGCGTTCGCCCATGGGGATCTGATTGGATTACTGGTGGACCTGGACAGGGTCACTGTTCTCTCATAGTGGCATCGTGTATGAGACTGCACATGGCGGGGCCCGCCGGAGGATGGTGTAATCGATGAACACTCGCTCAAGTATGTCTCGGATCTTGGCGATCCAGTCGACAGCAGCTCTTGCAGGAGCTGCGGTCACAGAGGTGCTGGGGTATCTAGGCTTTTCGTACCCCTCCTCACCGGTGGATCTGTCGTACTACCGGACTGCCAACATCGTCGTCGCAGTCCTATGTCTAGTCATCTCAGCCTGTTTCCTCTACAGCCGGCTGTATCCGATCAGCCGGTTTTTGGCGACGGAGGACGAATCCATGCTGCGAGGCGGGGACCCTGCCAAGCTGAGGCGACTGGTCACCCGACTGCCCGATGCCCATGGGTGGCTCCACGCATCCGTGGCAATTCTGGGCGCACTGATCATGGGGGCGGCCCACGCATACTTCGTGGGCGTGCCCCTGATATCTCTGAAGCTGGGACTCTGCTTGGTCGCCAGCTGGTCATTGATAATCCTCCTCGATTATCACCTGCTGAGAGTTTTGCTCATGCCGGTCGCACAGGACGTGGCGATAAAATCGCAGGCTGAAGGGTCTGAGTGGGTAGACGGTCCACGAGTCTTCGGGAGGTTTGTGGCAGGAAGTATCATCATATGTTCGGTCTCCGCGATTCTGGTGGCAATTGTCCTGCATGGCTCCCTAGAGGTACAGGAGGGTATCGACGTCGGCATCGGCCGAGTCGTCGCAGCGCTTGTCCTGACGCAGGTGGTGACCGGACTGGCCCTCTACTACCTCGGGATCTCGATTGCGAGCCCGCTCAATCACTTGATCGAGCTCACCAGAAAGGTTGGCCATGGCGACCTTACCGCAAGGTTTACGTCGGTCACGGGCGATGAGATCGAGGCAGTGGGCAGGAGCTTCAACAACATGGTGGACAGCCTCCGAAAGATGACTCTGGAACTCAAGAGCGTCATGGAGGAAGTGTCTTCAGTCTCTGCCAGCATAATGGAGATCGCCGAGCAGCAGACTCACCGCGGTGAAGAGCGTGCTGTGGCAGTGACGCAGATTTCGGCAAGTATAGAACACGTGAGCAAGACAGCTCAGCAGGTTGCGGAGCACTGCGAGTCAATGGTCCAGTCCGCTGAGCACGCACTCGAGCAGGCGATGGAAGGGCAGAAGCTCGTGGGCGACACTGCTGAGGGAATGGAACGGATCAGAGATACGGTTACGGCGATGAGCAAACACATCCTGTCGCTTGGCGAGAAGAGCAAGCAGATCGGAGACATAATCGAGACGATCAGCGGAATCGCGGATGAGACCCACCTGTTGGCTCTCAACGCCGCCATAGAATCTGCCGGCGCCGGAGAGCACGGAAGGCGCTTTGCAGTGGTGGCTTCTGAGGTGAAGCGCCTTGCACAGCGTTCAGTGACAGAGACTCAGGATATAAAGAAGATTCTGACGGAGATCCAGATGGCAGCCAACGCTTCGGTTCTAGCCACTGAGCAGGGCATCAAGGAGGTCGAGGCCGGGACTAGTCTGGCGAGAGGCGCCCGTGATGCAATCGACAAGGTCATAGCCCTGGTCGGCGACACTGCAAGGCGCACGCGAGAGATCTCGGACGCGACTGAGCAGCAGAAACAGGCCAACCTGCAGGTAGTAACCAGCATGCGGGAGATCACAGCCGCTTCCAGAGAGGCTGCAGCTGCGAACAAGCAATCGCGTGGATTGGCCAGAAGCTTGACGGATCTTGCTCAGAAGCTGTCCGTGGTCGTCAGGCTGTTCAGCGTCGAAGTGCCGGTATCTCCTTCGGACAAGCTCGTCGACGCTACAGAGACACTGGAGTCAGGAGACCCGGCGGGTGACTGACCCAGGCATCGGGTGACCGGGCGGGCGATTGGCACAGGGGCCGGAGAACCCAGCTGGCGACTTGCGCAAGGGCCGGCAGACCAGGCGAGCGATTGAGGTGTTGGTGGAGTAGATGCCCATTCCGTTTGACGCTTCGCGATTCATAGATCAATACAAGGCTGAGACTCGTGAACGTCTTGACCGCGCGTCGGACATCCTGATGTCTGCAGAGGTGAAGACAGAACCGAGCTGCCTGACAGAGCTGGTCAGGGAGTTCCATACCATCAAAGGCTCGGCGTCGATGATGGGCCTGCACAGTGTGTCCCAGTTGGCTCACAAGCTCGAAGATGTCGTGTCGACCGCGCGGTCCCAGGGGACCGCACTGGCGGACTCGGAGATCAGTTCTTTGCTGCACAGCATAGATGAGCTGCGAGGATTGTTGGAGCATGGAGACCATGGCTCTCAACATGGTGAACAACAGGAGCAGAAGCCGGAGAGGTCATCCATGCGAGTCAGTGCAGCCCGCCTCCATGACATCGCCGACAGGGCTTCGCAGATACTGGGCTTGAGAGGCATCATGGATGAGCTCTCCGAAAGCCTGAGAGAGTGCTGCGAGCTGGTTTCGAGTCAGGCGGAGAAGTGGAGAAACCTGCAGGAGCAGGTCGAATACATAGATCGAGTGCAGGCCGGCCGCCTCGGAGGGGCTCTGGACGAGCTCGCCGGCACAGTCGGGGGATTCTCGCGGCTCAGACACGTTCTTGAGCGAGTCCAGGACAGGTATGACGACCTGACCGACAGAATCAAGGGCGCAGCCTCTGATATCTGCACAGAGCTGCTGTCGTTGGAGATGGTCAGCATATCTTCACTGGGCAACCTCCTGCGGCGCTCTGTTCGCGACATCGCTGATCGGCAGGGCAAGAAGATCGACTTCCGGCTCGAAGGGGCCGACGTAAAGGTCAACCGGATGGTGATCGACGAGCTGAGCGAGAGCCTTTTGCATCTCGTCAGGAACGCAGCGGATCACGGCGTCGAGACTCCGAGCCAGCGCCGCGAGGCGGGCAAACCCGAGGTTGCCACGATCTTGCTTTCGGCTGCCAGTGAAGGTGAGCACGTTCGCCTGACTCTCGAGGACGACGGCCGCGGGCTGGACCTTGAAACGATTGAGCGCCGCGCGAGGGAACTGGGACTGATCGGAGACGAACCTGATGCGACGGTGAAGAGCAGAATCGCTTCGCTAGTCTTCGCAGAGGGCTTTTCCACTAAACAGGTGCCTGATGAGGTTTCGGGAAGGGGGATCGGCCTCGGGATCGTCAGGCGGAAGATCGAGTCGATTGGCGGAACAGTGCATCTAGAGTCAGTGCCCGGATCCGGCTGTCGGTTTACAATGCTGATCCCGAGTGCCGCGTTCCTTGTCAGGAGCCTGGTCTGCACTGTAGGCGAACATGCGGTGTGCATCCCTGTCGCTCACGTCAGGTCCGTTGCACGCGGAACTGAGGCGGAGTTGCTTTCGATAGCAGGAAAGCGGATGGTCAGGCTGGCTGGCGCCACTTACCCGTTGATAACCGTATACGAGATGGCAGGCGTTTCTGCGCCTCAGGTGCGGGATTCGGCCGACCGGTGTGATCTGGTCATGGTCAGAGTCCTTGACCGAGCGCTGGTGTTGGCTGTCGACGAAGTCGTGGACGAAGCCGAGATATTGGTCAAGCCCCTAGGCAAGCTGTTCCGCAGGACGACGGCGTTTTCAGGTGCCACGCAGCTGAGCGAGGGCAGGATCGGCCTCGTCATGAGCGTGTCTGCGCTGTCAGGCCGGGCGCATGACATTGCACAGGGGGTGTATACAGCCGTCGACGGGGGCAGTGCTGAGGCTGTGGGTCAGGCACCTCTGCACCGCGCTAAGCAACGGATCTTGGTCGTTGACGACTCGTTGACGTCCAGAGAACTGTTGCGATCCGTGCTCGAGGCAGAGGGATTCGAGACTATTGGAGCGCACGACGGCCACGATGCTCTGAACAGACTCCAGACAACACCGGTCGATCTTGTTTTGACCGATATTGAGATGCCCGGGATGGACGGTTTCGCCCTGTGCGAGCGCATACGCGAAGGCGATACTCCCTACCGCGATACGCCGATCGTTGTAGTCACGACTCGGGACAGAGAGGAAGACCGCAGGCGGGGTCTCGAAGTCGGCGCGAGTGCGTATGTGGTCAAGAAGGCGTTCAACCAGGAAGACCTGCTGGGCGCCATAGACAGACTCATCTCAAGAGGGGACTGGAGCTAAACGATGGAGGGCAGGGAAGGGGAACAGCTGAACAGAAGTGGCGGGACGATTCTGCTGGCCGATGACAGCGCGACCGTGCGGGACATGGTGTCGTGCTTCCTCACACAAGAGGGCTACGAGGTCGTGTGTGCGAAGGACGGCGTCGAAGTCGTAGAAAAGGCAATGCAGGAGCTGCCTGACATCATAGTGCTCGACCTTGTCATGCCCAGGATGAATGGCTATCAGTCGTGCCGGCTGTTGAAGAACGAGCCCTCGACTGCAGACATACCCGTGATCATCCTTACCTCTCAGGAAAGGGCCTCGAGGCAATACTGGGGAATGCAGGCGGGCGCAGATGCGTACGTCACCAAAGATGCGGACATCTCGGTTCTTGCTACAGCCATCAAGCAGCTCATGCACGTATCGCCGTTCCGCAGGCGCGCCAGGAAGAAGCAGCGGCCGAACATGAGCATAGACGTCATCGCCGCAGCTAACGACATGCTGGACAAGCGCCTCTTCGAGTCCACGATTATCAACGAGATAGGGCGGCTATCGTCAACGCTTGACGATCTGGGCGGAACGATGCGCCGCGTTCTTCACATCATGGAAACTCTGCTGGACTTCAGTATCGGTGCGATTGTTCTGGCGGGTGATGATGACGACGAAGAGGATAAAGGTCTGCTCGCTTTGAGAATCAAGGCAGATGCAACCGATGCGATGATTGCGCAGGTGAAGAGCCTCATCAACGAGAGGATCGTTCGTACCAAAACCAGCAAGCTGCGTCTCGAGGATATGGACGAGAAAGTCTTTGGTGACGTAGAGAGGGAGAATCGAAGCGCAGAGGGCACTTCTAGGCCGCTTGATATACGAATCAAGCCCTTCCGAGCCCAAGGCCGTGCAGGTGGATTGGTGGCAGTCGCCAGGCACGCTCCCGAGTTCACAGAAGAGGACGAGCATATTCTCGACATAGTTGCGATGCACTCGTATACGGTGCTCGACAACGCCAGGCTCTATGGCAAGGTCAAGAGGCTCTCAATCACTGACAGTCTGGCCAAGGTCTACAACAGGCGTTATGTCGAGGAGCAGCTTGAGAAGGAGCTGCAGAGAGTCAAGAGGTACGGCGGTGAGTTCAGCGCCCTCATAGTCGATGTGGACAAGTTCAAGGACATAAACGACAGATACGGCCACCAGTTCGGCGACAAGACGCTGGTTGCCTTTGCAGAGCTTGTGAGGTCGCTGATACGAAGCGTCGACATGTTGGGAAGGTACGGCGGAGACGAGTTCATTTTGCTGCTCCCTGAAACCGGGCTGAATGGAGCGATGGCAATAGCGGAGAGGATCCGCGAGGCCGCCGAACGGCAATTGCGGGTGGACGGGAGCGAATCAGCGTCCCCGATCACTGTGAGCATAGGAGTATCCTCGTATCCTGACGAAGGTGTCGAGTCAGCTGCCGAAGTCCTGGGTCGGGCCGATAGAGCACTCTACCTGGCTAAGAAGACCGGGAGGAACCGGGTGTGCACTCACAGCGACATCGCGGAAATGGAAAAGAACGAAAAGCGAGGCACTGTGTGAGCGACAACTGCCGCGGCACCGAGGAACGGGGAGATCCGGAGCAGCTTCAGGGCCTGCGGAGTATGATCGAGCGGACTTACGGCCTTGTCTACGATGGACCCGATTCCGGCCTCCTGTCCCAGGCGATCGCTGACCGGATGCAGGAGACCGGCATCAAGTCCCTGGCATCGTACTGTTCATTCGTGTTGTCCAGCCCTGTAGGCGCCGATGAACTGAGACTGCTAGTAGATGCGGCGACGGTGAAGGAAACCCGGTTCTTCCGCGGCAGAGGGCTGTTTCGCGCGCTTGCGGACGAGATTGTGCCGGACATTATCAGTCGGATGAAGCCGGCGAGCCAGGGCGGCCGCAGCATTCGCGCATGGAGCGCCGGGTGTGCCACTGGAGAAGAGGCCTATTCGCTCGCACTGATCCTTATGGAGGCCGCCCTCGGACGGTATCTTGCGCCCGTGCGAGTCTTGGGAACAGACGTATCCGTGTCAGCGCTCGCTCATGCAGCGAGCGGCCTGTACTTCGCCAATGCTCTCCGCAATGTCGACGAAAGCCTGCTCGAGAGATACTTTGTCGAGTTGCCCACAGATGGCGAGCCGGGCAGCCATGCTGGACCGTGCTGTTGGAATGCTAGATACAGAGTGGGGCAGCAGTTGGCTGCATGCGTAGAGTTCCTCGAACACAACTTGGCTGTACTGCCCTATCCGGAGCGCCTGAGGGAGTTCGATCTGATACTGTGCAGAAACGTCCTCATGTACTTCTCGATGGACACTGCAGCACGGATCACACGGGAGCTGAGCAAGTGCCTGTGCGAAGGCGGCTATCTGGTGCTGGATTCGTGGGTCTCGCCGTTGGACCTTCACCTGGACGATTGTGGGGTCGTGCAGTGCGAGTACGGAATCGTCATCGAGAAGACGGGCCGGCGCAGGCTGCCGACTCAGGCTAGGACCAGTGCTCAGAGTGCGTCTCAGTCCCAGATCCCGACTCCAGACCGCACCCAGTCCCGGCCGCAGGCCTACGCTTCAGCCCAGCCATCGGCGCATATCAGGCTGTACGGTCAGGAGGTTGCGGCGACGGCTCAGGTCTCTGCTTCGCCGGACGCGACGAGGGAGCACGAGGATGGAGGACAGCCGCAGTGGCCGCACCAGCCGCAATGGCCGCACCAGCCACACCAGTTTCGCCAGCCCACAGGCCCTGTGAGGCTAAGCCCTGAGGACCGCCTCGAGGAAGCCAAAGCGGCTGCAGACCGAGAGGACTTCGAGCATGCGCTCTCGCTGCTCGAATCGCTGAGGCAGGAAACCCCGTTTGATGCTCGAGTTCACAGACTGATGGGTGAGATCCATCTTCAGTTGTCGGACCCCAGAGCAGCCTCATACTGCTTTTCCCGCCTGATATACCTCGATCCCGGCGATCCAGTGGCGCACTGGCGCATGGCAGACGCCTGCGAACAGATGGGCAGACACGACGACGAGCTGAGGCACCTTTGTTGCGCACTCGAGTGCCTGGAGGACTCCGGTTCAGTCCGGCAGCTTGAGTTGCCAAGTGATGTCCTGGTCAAGGCGTGTTTGCATAGAATAGGAAGGCTCCGGTTGAGGCAACGGATCTGATCAGAAGGTGGTTATCAGAGGCCCCGCGCTCGGACCATACTGCAGTACCAGAGTCCTATAGACCAAACCTCTGCCATCAATGGATTATCAACTACAACTCTTACGTCGTTGAGGCGGCACACGGCCCTATCCTTGACACTTGTAGTGCGTAAGGCTAAAATATCAGTGTTCAGTGGGTTTTCCCGTCGGCTAGAGTCGTCAGACGGTTCTGTCAACCCAGCAGAATGCGCGACACCATGTTGCCGTTAAGTGAGTTGCGGGATAGTCACCATTCGAGCAGGAGATCCTTTCGATGTCACTCGTAATAGGGATACCGAGGGCCCTTCATTACTACACCTTCATCCCGCTTTGGGAGCGTTTTTTTTATGAACTCGGAATGAAGGTTGTCGAGTCGGGCCCGACAAACAAGCATATCGTCGATCTCGGTGTCAAGACAACTGTCACCGATGCCTGCGCGCCTATCAAAATATTCCAAGGTCATGCAGAGGCGCTCGCACGGAAGGCGGATGTCGTGTTCATTCCCCGGGTGGTCAGCTTCGAGGGAGGCTATGTGTTCTGCCCGAAGTTCTTGGGATTGCCGGACATGGTCAAGGCCACTGTGGATAACCTTCCTCCGGTGATCGACACCAGGTTTGATCTGAGAAGGGGATTCGCAGCGCTTGTGAGAGCCCTAGTGCGGCTTGGGACTGAACTCGGCTCCGGCAAAGCGAAGGCGTTTGCCGCAGCGGTGCGCGCGATCAGGCACTTCAGGCAGTCAGGATGGACAGCCCATCTTCGCAGGGAGCATGGCGTTGGTGCCGTCGGCAGTATCGTCGAGCATGGTGTCGCCGCTAGCCGCAGCTCCGAGTGTGGCGTTGGTGTCTCCAGCCGAAGCGTCGCGCAAGGTGTGGCCATCCGACGCAGTGACGAGCACGGTGTCGGCGCTACCTGGAGCAGTGTTGAGCATGGCATCATCCGCAGAGGCGTGCACGGCACTGAGCAGGATGGTGAAAAGCTGCCGGTGACGATTGCCGTGATAGGCTACCCGTACATTGTTCACGATCCATTCCTGAGCTGCGGCATGCTTGATATCCTTGAGAAAGCACGAGTCCGTGTCGTCACGATGGAGGACGTATCGACTCGTGACATCGAGGCCCAGCGAGGCGCCTTGAGCAAGCAGGTGTTCTGGCATTATTCGAACAGAGCGTTGAAGGCCGCATACCATCTCATGAAGCACACAGAGATCGACGGCCTCGTGCACGCCACTGCATTTGGCTGTGGACCCGATGCCATCGTTGACAAGTTCCTTGAGATCGACTGCAAGGACGAATACGGAGTGCCGTTTCTTTCGCTGACTGTCGACGAGCATTCGGGCCAGGCAGGCATAGCCACTAGGCTTGAGGCCTTTCTCGACATGATATTGAGAAAGAAGGGGCTCTCTGCTTTTCAGCGTCTGGGAGGGCCCGGGCGCACGGACAGCGGTCTGCATGCTGGCGCCGACAGCCGCCTGCAGAATGGCGCCGCCAATGGTCTGCAGGATGACCTCAAGGTGCCCGTCGTGCAGGGGAGGCAGGTTTCGTGAAGATCACGTTCCCTTACATGGGCTATTACGCGCCCGTGTTCACCAACTTGTTCCGGAAACTGGGCAACGAGGTCGTTGCCCCTCCGAGGCCGAGCAAGCGCACGCTCGATTTGGGAACCAAGCATGCGCCTGAGTTTGCCTGCCTTCCGCTCAAGATACTCCTGGGCACCTACATTGAGGCGCTCGAGATGGGTGCGGATACGATCGTCTCCACGGGCGGCGTGGGTCCGTGCAGGGCTGGATACTACACCCGGCTACAGGAGAAGATACTTAGGAGCCTCGGCTACGACTTCAGGATGTTCACCATTGAGCCTATCAAGGGCCACTTGATGGACATAGTAAGGACGATTCGCTCATTTGTGAATGTACCGGTAACGAAGCTCTATGACGCCTTGACGACGACATGGCTCAAACTCGCCTACATAGACCAGTTCGAGCGAGTCTGCCATCACAGGCGGCCAGTGGAGATCAACAGAGGGAGTTCGACCCGGCTGTTGGAAGAGGGAGTTGCGGCCATAGACAAAGCACAGAACTGCAAGGAGATACGTGAGGTCGGCCGCGCCTACGTCGACATGTTGGGGAAGGTCGAGATAGACGAGACCAAGAACCCTCTCAAAGTCGGAATCATAGGTGAGATATATGTGGTTCTCGAGCCGGCCGTCAACTTCGAGGTCATAGAGAACCTGAACAAGATGGGGGTATACGCCCACAGGTCGATATTCCTGACCGATTGGACAAGAGAGAATGCCTTCCTGGATGCGCTCAGAATCCAGCCCGAGAAGCAGATCCGGGCACAGGCAAGGCCTTATCTCAATCAGCCTGTCGGAGGACATGGCGAGAACAGCGTGGGTGAGACGGTGCGGTACGCCAAGTCTGGGTACGACGGCGTGATCCAGCTTGCACCATTTACATGCATACCGGAGATAGTGGCAAAGAGCATACTCCCAAAGGTGAGCCGCGACCTGGGCATTCCTGTCCTGACTCTGACTCTGGATGAACAGACTGGGCTCGAGGGCGTCATGACGAGACTGGAGGCATTTGTCGACCTGCTGATGAGGCGGAGATTGCGAGCGGGGGAAGCTTCAGCATGATAGGATACCTTGGGATAGACGTAGGATCCGTCAGCACGAATGTGGCGGTGATCGATGAGAGCGGCGAAGTTGTAGAAACCCTGTACATCCGGACCCAGGGTCAGCCGATCAAGGCGATCCAAGACGGCATACGGCAAATCAGAGACAGGCTCCCAAGAGGCATACAGGTCAAGGGAGTCGCGACCACCGGGTCTGCCAGAAGGCTTGCGGGCGTGATAGTGGGCGCAGACGTAGTGAAGAACGAGATAACTGCGCATGCAGTTGCTGCAATGAGAGTCGTGCCCGACGTGCGAACGGTCCTCGAGATCGGAGGACAGGACTCGAAGATCATCGTGATACGCGATGGGGTCGTAGTCGATTTTGCCATGAACTCAGTCTGCGCAGCGGGCACAGGGAGCTTCCTCGATCATCAGGCTGCCAGGCTGGGCATAGCCATAGAGGAGTTTGGAGATCTGGCCGGCCAGGCAACCACTCCGGTTAGGATAGCCGGCCGATGTTCGGTGTTTGCCGAATCAGACATGATACACAAGCAACAGATGGGCCACTCCATACCGGACATCATCGCAGGGCTGTGCCAGGCGCTGGTGCGTAACTACCTGAACAACGTAGGAAAGGGCAAGGAGATTGAGCCGCCTGTGATGTTTCAGGGCGGTGTGGCTGCAAACAAGGGAATCAAGGCGGCGTTCGAGGCTGCCCTCAGCATGGAAGTAGTGGTTCCTCCGAATTACGGAGTCATGGGCGCGGTGGGCGCAGCGCTCCTGGCCCAGGAGCACATGGCCGGAAGAGCCGAGCCGAGCCGGTTCAAAGGGTTCGAGATCAGCGACATCCCCTACAACGCAGGAAGTTTCGAGTGCAAAGGATGCGCCAACAGGTGCGAGGTCGTGGAGATCAGGCAGGAGTCGACCGTACTAGCGAGATGGGGCGACCGCTGCGGCAAGTGGCAGTAGAGTTGCTGCAAGACACGCACCAGAGTTGCGGCTAAGAGCGCAGCAAAGTCGCTACCATACAGGCGGCAGATTTACCGCGAAATGACCAATAAAATTGAGAAACAGGGACTTGTCGGCAGATAAGTCCCTGTTTTCTTGCTCAAATCGGTCGCGGAGCCTGTAAACGCAGTTGCCTTACAAGGTCGGGCAGGTATAATCAAGGTGAGACGGGACATAGATGGTCACAGCGGGACGAAAACTGACCCGCAATGGTGTCTGGAACAACACATCCAGGGCAACATACAAAGAACGACACACAACGACACGACAACACGAGTGACGGCCTCTCCACGCCGGCAGGCGTGTTGATATAGATCCTCACCCTATCCAGCTCAGTCGAAAGACTGAGCTTTTTCTTTTGCTGCTAGAGCAGCGGCCATTT
>JAAYAB010000109.1 GCA_012719595.1 Bacillota bacterium | reverse complement strand
GCTGAGCTACGGGCGCATATTGACGATGCTGAGCAAAGCTCAGATATCATGTGAGCAATACTAGACTACCACTTAGGCGCCACTCTGGCAAGACCCAGAGAACACCAGGCAACGATCGCCTCTGTCCCGCCCATCCGCTCCACCGAGGCCGGACCCAAGACGATGGCTGATGGCTACAGCACCCCGTCCCCATCGACGCCAAACAGGCTGAGCTGAGGTTCTGCCCTCCGGCTCTCGCCATGCCTATCTGTGGCCCCGACCTGCGGGACGTATACCTTGACCTTTGAGAGATCAGTCACAATGCCGAGTCGATCACACTCAGCGCTTGTCTTGGCGTAAAGGTCGGCTGCGCCAGGCACGCTGCAAGAGTAGCGGTTTCCATAGGCCCTCTGGTACTTCTGCGTCACTCCAGGGAACAAGCGATCCAGGCAGTCGTAGAAGTACTCTCTCTGGCGGTCCCTCATCGTCATCCCAAACCACGGAATGATGAACTGGGCGCCGCAATCCGACGCTTTGGCTATGATGTCACGGATGTTCGGCCAGTTATCCTCTATGAACGGCAGCACCGGCATGAGCATAATCCCGGTGTATATGCCTGCCGAGGCCAGTTCTTTCATCGCACGCAGCCTCGCAGACGGGAGCGGAGCGCCAGGCTCGAGCTTCTTAGCGAGCTCGTCATTGGTCGTCGTGATCGTAAACCCCACGGCCGCGTACGTTGTTTCATTGATAGCATGGAGAGTCGGAAGGTCTCTCACCACCATATCGCTCTTCGTGATCATGAATACTCCGAACCTGTGCTCAGCGATTAGCTCCAGCGCCCGCCCAGTCAGGTTGTACTCTCTCTCAATCGGCGTATACGGATCGCTCATGGATCCCGTTCCGATCGTCCCTTTGACGCGTTTGCGGGGCAGTTCGTCCCTCAGAAGGTCGAGTGCGTTAATCTTGACAAGAACGTCATTGAAGTTCTCTATTCCATAACACTCGCTCCGCGAGTCGCAGTAGATGCACTGGTGCTGGCAGCCTCTGTAGAGGTTCATGTTGTACCTGCAGCCAAACCACCCGTTGTTCACTCGGGATAGAATCGTCTTCGCCCGTATCTCCCTGATCACACGCGCATCCTCCCGTTGTCTGCGCAGGCACACGTGGTAAGAGGCAACACAGTGGAACTAGTTCATTATACCATGTACACCATTCACCAATCTGGCGCCAAGCGGTTGCTGAGCCGACTTGTGCATCTGTAATGGCTCTGAGCTCTCCGAGAGCGCGTACCCTGTAGAGAGGCTCGTTGGCGGCTCGGCCACACGGCCCTCAGACACCAGCAGGCCATACCGCCACCTACAGGCATCGATCAGGCATGCGGCATTCAGATATCGAGCAGGGCGCAGGGCTTTCAGGTACCGAGCACGCCATCACGGTTCAGACGTCTAGCAGGTCACAGAGCTTGCGGACGTCGAGCAGACCACAGAATGCACGAGCGAAGCAGGTGTCAGCATGAGGGTAGTCAGATTTGTAAAGCGCAAGCGACAGGTTTTCACTACTACCGGCATCGCATCCGTCTGCCTCAGGCCGTGGCAGCCGGTTTCTGCCAAACTGCCTCTGGCGAGATCGATTGCGTTTCGATTGGCACTCAGATCAGCGCAGCTTGAGTGCTTCCTCAAGAATCGTGGCACCGTGCCGAAGCTTGTCAGAGTCATCAACGTAGCGATCAAGCGAGAAGGTCATGAACTCACCGTTGCCATCACAGTTCAATGGCGGTGTGTTCGTGGAACTCGCCGCTGCCATCACTGCGCTGATTGGAGTCGTCGCGCCCCATACAGCCACCAAGCTGATTACAGCCGCGGAAGTCGCTACGCCCACTACGGTCGCGGCAGCCGTTGCGGCCGCTACAACTGCCACAGCCGGTTTGTATGCCCCTATTTCTACTCCGACTGCTGGTCCTGCCCAAGAAGACGCGACTGCGTTCTCATCGACCGCCCGAAGCTCTGCACGCTCGCGCGACAGATCGCGATCGCAATCAAGCGAAACGAACGGCTTTGGCGAAGATCCTATGCGCATACCCCGTCAGGTTGGCAGGACTGGTGATCGGCCGAACCCCGGTGGTGCTCCGTCTTGGAAGCCACTTCGCTTACAGTGCAGTCACTCGCGGACGATGTGATCGACAGTGCGAGTGTTCTAACCGCGTTTTAATGGAACCCAATTGAAGATAAAAGTATGATAATCAAGTATAATTGTGAGAGAAGCGCGACTTGCCTGACTGCGAGTCGAGCGGGGCTGGCCGTAGCTAATCGGGGTCAGCCTAAGGGGGATGTTCACATGAAATGGGATTCGACATCGCTTCTTGGCCTAGCGTTGCTTGTGTTTGGTGTCCTCAGCCTGCTCGCGAACGTTGGCGCCGTGGACCTCGATTGGTATGATCTATGGCCCTTAGCGATACTAGGTGTTGGCATAGCATTTGAGCTGGGATTCTTCATGAATCGCGCGGCCAACGTGGGTCTCTTGATTCCCGGCGGAATACTCACAACAGTCGGGGCAGTGTTCCTTATCTGCGCTGTATTCGGATGGGATCACATGGAGAAGCTTTGGCCCTTCTTCGTACTCGCGCCAGCCGCCGGTTTCATTCAGTTGTACCTGTTTGGCGGACGCAACCGGGCACTGTTGATACCAACCTTTATCCTCTCGGCAGTCGGCTTCGTGTTCCTTGTGGTCAACTTCACTTCGACAGAGGTGCTGAGCACTCTCATACCGATCCTGATGATCGCCTTCGGAGGGTTCCTGTTGCTCAACTCGCCCACAAGAAAGAGCGGCCGGTAGGAAGCGCGGGAGGGGCAGCGATCAGCCACCCAGTCGTGGCCATCCAGTCATGGTCACTCGGCTACGGCCACTCAGCGAGCGCCGCTCAACGATTGTCACTCAGCCCTGTCAGAGCTAAGACGACAAAGTTCTAGCAGCGCTTTTCTCTTTAGGTCGCCAGCTAAGAGCACTGGCCGGCAATCCACGATATAGCACGGCAGCAACTCGACTCGGATTATGTGACCAGCCGAGATGGTAATGCGGAGGATTAGGCTGTCCTGAGTCCCGGGCTGCCTTTGGTCGAAGACGAAGTTGCCCAGGCTGTACGCGACTACCCAGCTATCGCCAAACTCGATTCCCTGAAGTACATGCGGATGGTGCCCCAGGACAACTCGGGCTCCCGCACTCGTTGCGATGCGTGCGAAGCGCCTCTGAGTGTCGTTGGAGTAATGATTGTACTCCTGTCCCCAGTGGCACGAGACGACCACGAAGTCGGAACTGGCTGCAGCCGATGCGACACCAGCCGTCACGACTTCCTCCTTCAGTGGCGCAACCCCTGCCCTAGTCTCGGTCGCGTCGTACTCTCGGTTGTCCTTGGTCTGACAAAACCATAGCTCCGTGTAGGCCAAGAAAGACATCGTCATTCCTCGCACGTCAACGACCGCGGCGCGCCTGGCTTCGGCAGCGTTGAGGCCCGCTCCCACACCCTGGATTCCGTTGTCGCGAAGATACGCAAGAGTGTCAGACAGCGCTATTTCGTCGTAGTCGAGGATGTGGTTGTTGGCGACCGACACAACATCGATGCCGGAGTATCGGAGGGTCTTCATCACGTCTGGATAGGCGCGGAACATGTTTAGCGGAGTTCCCCTATTGCTTATGGGTGTCTCCAGATTCGCAACTGCGATATCAGCCGAGGAAAGAACCTGGTGTGTTCCCTCGAACGGGTGCGTCATGCCGAGCTTGTTCATGGCCAACCGCACGCCTCTGTCCATCATCACGTCCCCCACTGCGACGAGCGTGACAGCCCCATCGCCTGAAAGGGTGGAATCGACTGACCTGATGTAGTCGATGAACAGATCAAGGGCAGTTCGCTCTCGAGTCTGTCTCGCTAGCCATCTCCGGACCACGCTCAGCGGAGAGCGCTGCTCGAGTTCAAGAACGTTGGCTCGGCAAACTAGCTGCGTGCCCATTGCGGCGTCCCCTGCCACGATGGTAACTGGGTTTACGCCCGGAGCGATCCTGGCCAGCGGCACCAGTGCGAGCCCGTGGGGATTGAGTCTGAGTCGGTCCAGGAAAGAGCCGTAGTTATCGAGGTCTGTCTTGGTCGCCTCATAGTGATCAGCATCGTCAAGCAGGTGTATGATCATATCATCAGCCGGGTTGTCTGGCCACGTAAGAAACTCGATCCGACCGCTCCAATCAGGTTGAACGCTTGACCAATCGCTGAGCTCACCGGCCAGCGTCATGCGCAGTATCTCGAGGCTGACCTCCGCCGTCGGGTTGAACGCACTGACCACCGGGACAAAGCGGGCGTCAAACGACCGAACCGCCACGCCTGTGACACTCATCGCCCCGACGACAGCTGAGGCACCAGCCGTCGCCCGATCTGATTGCACAGATCGGCCGACATCATCGAAGGCTATCCGCCAGCGAACTGAACGAGATGCGTCGGTGTGCGCACCCACTGGTTCAGCTATCACGACCAGCTCGATCGCCACTCGCGGGTATCGCTCTCTGAAGCCCTCGTAATATGGCTGAAGGTAGTGCCATACCGGTTCAGAGACACCGACCACAACCGGGCCCTCGACACTACTGGTGTGAGCGGCTAAGGCCAACCCAGTCAGAAGTGATGCAACCGCGGCGAGTACGACTGACCTCAGCACTCCTCGGCGAACCAAAAGGATCACGCTCAACACCTCGCTCTCTATTCTTACGACACGACAACCCAGCCGATGATCTTCTGCTCCTCGAAGCCAGCCCAGCAATGGGCGTGGTCTCCTGCCTACCGCCCCATCTGGCCCGGACGCAGCTCCCGACTCTACACCCCGTCCGGCTACCGACTCAGCCCAGACCCAGGCCGACGCCCCGGTCACGGTCGGGCCCGCCAGCCAGCCCTCCGACTCAGCCTCCGACCGAGCCCCGCAGCTCCGTCCGCTCGCCTGCAGCCCCCGCAGCGCGCAGCCCGGCCCGTCCGCTCGCCTACAGCCCCCGCAGCACGCAGCCCGGCCCGTCCGCTCGCCTGCAGTCCCGACTCCGCGCCCCAAGAGGATTCAACCGCGTCGACGGAGAAATACCTCTCGTATATGGACAATCCAATCTGTTCCAACTCACCGCATGGTGCGGGGTGGTTGAGTGGACTGCATCAACCGCAGGTACCAAGTAATCGATCACGCACACGACGGCTCCCCTGGCCTCTGCTATCTGGTCGAAGATCTCCTCCAGGAAGGTAAGCGCGCCGTACTGCGGATCCTAAGTCCTGAGACCATCCAACCCGGCGTTGTGAACTACCTAAGAAGAGAGCTGCCAGCTCTCAAGAACCTGACCCACCCGGGGATTGTCCACATCTACGACTTCGGGCTGGTCCAGAACATAGACGGCCACCGAGTCCTATCCAGGCAGTATTATCTAACCCACGAGTATGTGCCGCCTTCAAAGAGCGTGCTCCAGGCCGGTGCGGACTGGACCCATCGAGACATCGCGGACGCAGCCGTTGAACTGTGTCATGTGCTCGGCTACCTTCACGCCATGGGCTACGTCTACGGTCGCCTGGACGACAGCAGCGTCGCAGTCGTCGATGGACGGACCGGCAGCACGATCAAGCTGACCAGACCCATGCTCCCCGGAGACATCGAGAGCGCCATTCTCAAACCGCAGAAGGTCAACATGCAATTCGTCTCGCCGGATAGTCTGAGGCAGGATCGCCCGGACCCCGCGGC
>JAAYAB010000108.1 GCA_012719595.1 Bacillota bacterium | reverse complement strand
TCCGCGAGCACCCGGCCGGTCGAGGTGACCGCGCTGAAGCTCCTCCCGTCGGTCCGGATTCTGACCGACCTGTGCTGGTCAGTCCGTGCGACTACCTGCGAGTGACGGGCCAGCCTTGTGAGAGCGGCCTGTGACGGGTGCCCGTACCTGTTGGGTCCGACGGATATCACAGACAACCAGGGGGATGCCGAGCGGAGGAACACCGACGAGGACGAACTCTGCGCGCCATGATGGGGCACCTTTAGCACCTCGAGCTGATTCGAGACAGCAGCCTCTGGATCCGAGCCCAGCGTATCGCGATGGGTGGACTCTGCTGCCGATCCGCCCGCAACGCGGCGGCTGGTGACTATTCGAAGCTCCTCGGCTGCTCCGATGTCTCCGGTGATCAAGGCGTCGAAGCCCTTGTACGTCAGCTCCACTACTACGCTCTTTTCGTTCTCGTCTACCGCAGGATCTCTTGCCGACGTCTCGGGAGGCCAGATAACTCTGATTGCAAGATCATCTCCCACCCGCATTGCATCTCCTTCTGCCAACTCGATCAGAAGCGGCATTCTATGGCCTGCTTCTCCGAGGACGTCTCTCAGCTTGTCCGAACTGGTTGAGCACACCACCGACACCATGCCTCTCTGCACGAGAGCGGGCAGGCCGCCGAAGTGGTCGCTGTGGAAGTGAGTCAGTATGAAGACATCGATATGATGCACACCCCGCCACCTAACGAACGGCACCAGAACTGACTCTCCTGCGTCGTAGACGTAGTCGCTCCCCTCGAACCTCGGGCCTGCGTCTACCACGACCGTCCGACCTCCCGGCGCAATGCAGACTGCGCAGTCGCCCTGGCCGACAGATAAGAAGTAGAGCTCGAGAATCGATGATGACGCCCACTCTGTGACTGCAACTGAGACGATCGCGACACACGTTACAATACCGACAATCAGCATGGCGGCAGGGCGCAGCCTTCCCTTTCTGGTGAGGCTGCTCCTGTACGCCGACAGCACGGCTCCGCATATAGATAGCGCGATGCACCCAAGCGCCCGGGACCAGGCACACGAGAAGTCGAGGCTCGCAAACGGAAGCCTGCCGAGCCTGACTGCTCCAAACACCAACGCCGTCAACAGCCACCGGCCGATGTTCACGCACACGGCAGCAGGAGCAACCAGGCCGACAGCATGCAGCCCCGCTCCAGCCAGACTGAACATCGCTCCAGCAGTGAGGATCGGAGCCGACACAGCCGTTGCCGGACCTCCGACCAAAGAAATGGACCTGAAGTGGAGAATCGAAAAAGGGGCGACACCGATCTGAGCTCCCAGGTACACTGTCGCCGTGTCCTTCACACTGCGTCGGATCCTGGCAGCGAAACCCTGACCGAGATCCGGACGCGGCGCGTCGGACGCAAAGGACGACAAGACGATTATTCCATAGGTCGCTGCGAACGACAGCTGAAAGGAGACCTGGGCCAGCTGCAGCGGATCTGCCAGCAGAATAACGAAAGCCACAGCCTCCGCAATTCGGCGCGAAGACCACCCGAGTGATCCCGTCTTTGATATCGCCGCCAATGCGAACATCAGGACCGCCCGTACAATAGCCACGCGCATGCCTGCCAGGACCGCGTACAGGCAGAGGAGCGGTATCGTGTACGCGAGTGCCTTGGTGTCCTCCCTTGTCAGTGCACGAAGGAAGAAGACCAGGCCGACTGAGATCATGCCCACGTGCATTCCAGATACGCTGAGAAGGTGCGATATGCCGCAGCGGCGAACGCCCTCATCGACCGAATCGGGGAGAGTCCCCTTCATTCCGAGAAACGCCGAGTTGACCAAGCCGGCCTCGGCCAGAGGCAAGTGGCTCAGGACCATTCTCGCTATCCGGATCCTGAAGGAGCAGATCGCTCGCTTCAGTCTGGTCCACAGCGTGAGTCCGGTGGGACGTGCGCTCGCAGACGCGAGTATGCTGGCACTTGAGACGATGCCTACGATTCTCTGAGGGAGATAGATAGAGCGCTGGTTGGGGCCCCCGAACCACTTCGGCCCTTCGACAGGCGCTAGAACTCCCTCGATTTCCACCAGGTCACCCTCTAGGAGGGCTATGTCTCCTGAGCTGCCATAGACCGCTGAATCGTCCTCCAAGTAAACCAGCAGCCGCATGCCGGATCGATCCGCGCAGGCAGCGGCGAGGCCGGCCTTGCCGCGGTCATGCGTTTCCTCGCCCTCGCCGGGACCCAAGAATGCGGAAACGACTATGGCACAGTTTTCTCCAAACAGACTCGAAATGTCGTCGACTCGCGCGGCAAACCTGACCGTCGCGCCGGAAGCTGACGACAGCGATGAGCACTCCGAGTAATCGGACATCACCGCAAGGACGGCACCTCGCGAGCGCGCGTATCCGAGAAGACACAAAAGGAGGAACAGAAAGACCCTCAGTCTCTGACTGCGAAGCAGCGCAAGCAGCAGCGCCGCAGGAATCAGAACCCCCGCTGACAGCGCCGGCACTGTGGAATCGAGTGACAGCCATGCGAGTACAGGTATAGAGGCTCCCGCGGCAAAGCCTGCCAGTGCTAGGGTCACCACTTCGGGTCACCGCCCGAAGAGCTGGTTCAAATGGCGCTCTATCTGTGATAGCTTGACGGCGCCGATTCCCGACACTTCGAGCAGTTCGTCGAGTGACTCAAAGCCCCCAATGGACTCGCGGTACTCGACGATTCGATTGGCAAGGGCTGGACCGATCCCGCTGATGGCCTGCAGCTCAGTGGCGTCGTATCCGTTGAGCACAGCTACGGGATCGAGACTAAGTTTCTGCTTTGGTTCGGTCAGGCTATGAGTCAGCCCATGATCAAGAGCGGCGGCGCCGACAGTCGCCCGGACTTCCGGGTCCTGCAAGCGTCCCCCATTCGTTAGGGCGGCTGCCGCCTGCTCGCCAACCGGCATTGCGTCGACTCCTGCAACCTCCCCTGCGACTGCTTTCGCAACCACCTCTTCGACTGCAGCCCCAGCCTCACTAGTGGCCGTGGTGTTCCCATCCGCGAAGCGGATGGGAACACCGCGTCCGCCTGACGCACCATCTCCTGCACTGCCTTGGCTGAAGCGGCCTTCTCTGTCGACCACATACAGGTTGATCGAGGGTTTTCCGCGTGCGGCGGCGATCGCGAGTAGAAGGGTGCAAAAGACCAAGAGATATGGCAGCACTTCACGCCAACGTCTCAACACTGCTTCCATCACCCCCTGCAGCGGCCGAACGGGATGCACGTCTTGGTTCAATAGGAATGCCGTCCTGACCTCTAAAAATCACCCACTCAACAAGAGTGAAGAAAGCAGATCTCTCTGTACGCGTCAGCCGAAGGTCTGTTCTCTTCAGTAAGCCGTCTCAATATCGAGTCCTTGAACAACCCTCTGCCCGCGGCAACCCCTGTTGCCCATAGCGATTGCACCAGGACTGAACGTGCACGGTTCGGTTGTGCTGTACATTGAAAAACCACGGGGCAAAACCCCGTGGTTGCTGCGGTCTTCCTGGTGGAGCCGATGGGAGTCGAACCCACGACCTCCTGAATGCCATTCAGGCGCTCTCCCAACTGAGCTACGGCCCCATATGACTCTAATCGAGAAACCTTCCCCATTATAGACGATCACCCTGCGGAAGTCAACACAAGTGAACGGCCAGCATTTGCGCTGCCAGTGTTTTTCCGGCAAAGATCTAGTCCATGGGGCTGCTGCAGAACTGATCGCGGCCGGTTCACGCTGCAGCAGCCCCCTCTTCCCTGCTCGAGTGCTGGTGCGGGCACGCACAGGAGCCCGCACCTTCAAGACGTCTCCCGGTGCGACCGCTTCCTAGAAGTCTTCAGGCACGACGACTTCAGCTTCGATCTCCAGCGTTGTCTCGTTTCCGGCGTAGTCGGTGACACTGAACACGACAGGGTAGATCCCCGGAGTAGATACGTCGAGCTGAGACAGATCTATCTGCAGTCTGCTGTTCAGATCAAAGATCTGCTCTGCTCCACTTGAATCCTTGAGCACCGTTCCGTCGACCAGGACGATCTTGTCGTAGGCCTTCACGTAATTGGTCCAGCTTACTGAACTGATGTTTTGATCCAGATTGAACGTGATCCCGCCTTGTGCCACCAGTTCAATCACAGGCTCCACTTTTTCATCCGGATTGAAGAAGATGACTGTATGCTCAGCGCTGGTCTTGTTTCCGAACCTGTCTGTGGCGGTCAGCGCCAGCTTCGAGGTGTTGTTCGCGTCCGTGTTGTTGACCTTGTCAAATCCAAACACGACGTCGGCAATGGAGAACGCCTTGTCTTGACCGATGTCATAGGCCTCGAAGTATGCAGACCAGTCGATCTTCGACAAGTCGGTGCCCACTGCAAAGACGAGTTCCTTGCCCTGGATCAGGCTGACAACAGGTGCCTGGTTATCCACAATAGCGTCGCCTTCCAGTGTGCGCCTGAGTCCGGAGATCGCTTGTTCGTATTTGGGCATTTCCTCTTCTATTCTCGTGCGTGCGTTGCTCGAAGGATTTGCGATCAGCTGCGCGACTGTTTCGTGCAGCGGGGCAATGACTCCAAGCATTTCGCCGGAGTCGAACATTAAGTTGTTCATCCAGTCGGAGTAAGCAGCAACCAGGGACTCGCCGTAGAGCTCGTCTGCGACAGGGAAGTACTTGATGGCAGTGAGCCTGTTTTCGGCGTCGAGATACTCCTGGGTGTTGGCATAGCCCAGGTTCTTGAAGGTTTCAGCATTGTACATTGCCCATGCCTGGATAGCCAGCTTCGCTGTTTCCGCATCAATACCCTTGGCAATACCCATGGTGTTGCCGCCAAAGAACGGCACATGATACTGGTATCGGTCGGGGTCCGCCTTTACCTTGGGCCCAACCGGCCATGGGACCATTCCCATTTCTTCGCCTCGGGCAGTCAGGCTGGAAACCGCCGAATCCATCAGCCAGTGAGGCATGGACGTGAATACTGTCTCACCCGACGAGAAGTTGTTGCCGTTCCACGTCCAGCCGGGCGTATAACCGTCGTCGTAGGTTTCCGCCCACATGATCTCTTCACGCATCAGGTCCTGGAGGAACTCAATCGTCTCAATGCTCGCTTCGCTGTTCACGCCGAGAGTTCCATCTGGACGCACGATGAACTCACCGTTGGCGGCCATGAGGAAATTGTACGCCTGACGATAGTCCTCTTCGTAGGCGTGAATGACTCTGCCGCGGGTTCCACCGATTCTTCCCTGATCGTAGTAGTACGCTTTGACCTTGGACAGGTAGTCCTTGAAGGTAGGCCAATCCCAGCGTCCCTCTTGCCACAACTGTGCCGGCAGGATGATGTTTCCGTTCTCGTCGGCATACCCGTTCTCCAGGGTAGTGCACTCTTTCAGGTAATCGATGTTATACACAAGCGGCCAAACAGGGAAACCGGACATCGGATACTGCGCAAACCCAAGGACCTTGCCATACAGGTCCATGGGTCCAACCAGCCAAAATGCCTCCTCGCCAAAGGCGTCGAGGTAAGGTGTCAGGTCCTGCAGGACGTTCTGGTTCAGAACAGTGCCTTGGGAGCCTCCCCACATTCCCACGATTTCGCCAACAGGATCTCCTGCCAGCACTGTCTGCAGGATCTGTTGTCGCAGGTCCAGAGAGTACTGGACGAACTCCAGCTGCACACCGAGCTTCTCTTTGACGATTTCCAAGGCCTTCAGCCTCGCCTGTCTCAAGGCGGTGGGCATCGTGTCGGGGTGTTCGCCCGTCGCCGGATCTCTATAGGATGGATCGTCTCCTGCTGTCCACCAGAACGAAACACGAATCTTGGTCAGTCCTTCAGATTGCGCCAGTGCCGCGTTTCCGAGACTCAGAAACAGGGAAAAAACGAGTAAAGTTACAACACACAGTCTCTTGAACATTGGCTCATGACCCTCCTTAGTGAGCATCAATCTCTCTATCTTGCCCCAAATCGCCGCAAGTCTAATCCGATCATCCCCCTCTCTAGTAGTGTGCTCGATGCCGGTCCGGGAAGCAGAGCGAGCTCTCCGCCCCTCTGCCTACCCGACAATGCCGGAACGTTCGAAGGTCTCAACAAAGCGCCGCTGAACGATGAAGTACAGAATCAACAGGGGAACCAAGTAGGTGATCAGCGCAGCTTGTTTGATCGCGTCAAATGTGAAAGTGTTGAAAGTCAGAATGTCAAACCTGTTCCAAGAGAGGTTCTTGACGAAATCGAACTGAGTCTCTTGGAATGTGCGATCCAGCATGACGCTCAAGTATGGGCCATCCGGGTGGAAGTAGTTCACGTAGTAGTTGTCTCCGTAGTTCCAGACAAACGAGAAGACCAGAACGGTCATGATCGCAGGGATCGCGTTGGGAAGCATGACCCTGAAGAAGGTGCCGTAGAATCCACACCCGTCTATCAGAGCCGCTTCCTCCAATTCACCAGGTATGCCGTAAAAGAACTGCCTGAAAATGAACACGAACAGGCTTTGCTTCAGGCCGAATCCGAAGATGGCGAGCAAGTACAAGGAAATCGGCTTGTTGATCAGGTCGACCGATCTTCCGTTGAGCATCTTCAGAATGCCGAATATGTCGAAGTCTTTGAACCTCAGGTACTGAGAAATCAGCGTCGCCTGAGGCGGAATGACGAATGTCAGGATGACCAGCCCGAAGACGAGCTGCCGGCCCTTGAAGTCCACGCGGGCAAGCGAGTATCCGGCCATCGCACTCATTGCAGTCTGAATGAGCGCGATCGAGAGTGCATAGAGCAGCGACTTCACCATGACGATCTTGTCGCTGTTGAACAAGAGATATAGAGCCACCTGGAAAGACTTCACCGAGAAGCGCCGCGGTATCCAGATGATATCCGGAGTCCCCACATCTTCCAGGTTGTTGAACACCAACGGCAGCAGCTTCAAGAACGGATAGAGGATCACGAAGGACAGACCGAAGATCATGACGAACAGAGCAATCCTGCCTATGAGGCTGGCGATTCTCCGCTGGAGTATGTACAGGCGCACGTTTCTGTAGGACAGGCTCTCCGTCTTGGGTCTTATGTTGTACTTGTACGGACTCGAATCAAAGTCAAGCATTCTTATACACCACCCGGGAGAAAATGAGCGACACCAAACCGACAATCAACAACACAAAGACCAGGTATACAACGGAGAGAGCGGATCCTATCCCGATCTTGTTTTCCATAATCGTGAATGTGTAGATCT
>JAAYAB010000107.1 GCA_012719595.1 Bacillota bacterium | reverse complement strand
GGCAGCCTTGCCGAACGGCTGTGGGATGAGCGAGGCATCGAACTCGGAATCGGCTCGCTGAGGACGCTCCTTCAGACAGAGACGTCGACTCTGCGCGTCGTGCAGGAACACGTGGCCGGGATTCTCAAAGACATAGTCGGCAACACGAAGATCCCAGCTTCCGAGGTAATGACCGGCCGGAATGAGGCTGAGAAGCGCGTTCGGAGCCTTGGGTTGAGCCAGGACTTGACAGGGGCAGTGGTCGAGATAGCACGCGTTCTCGTGAACGAGAACCTGGCTCCGGACAACAAGAAGCTCGAGAGCATCAGAGAAGAGGCGCGAAGGCGCGCAGAGCCCGCCTGGGTGAAAAAGGACGAGATCATTGTCAGAGACGGCGAACGCGTCGACCTTGAAGACCTCCGAATACTCCAGGAGCTCGGGTTGCTGGGAAGAAAGACGAGCTGGCTGTCTCTGCTCGGAATCGTCATGTTCACGGGTCTCGCCGCATCTTTCCTGATCATCTGCGCAGCGAAGTACCACTTCCATCTGACTCACAACATGTCAGAAGTGACACTGTACGCCCTCATCATGGTATTTGAGGTTGCGATAATACAGCTGATCGCAGCAGTATTCCCTTCCGCCGACACTGGCGGCTCCGGGTTCATGGTTCCGATAGCGTTTGCGACGATGTTGATCAGCGTCCTCATTGATACCAGGATCGCGGTTCTTACTGCGGTGGTCCTGAGCTCCATAGCCGGGCTGGTATTCGGAGGGAGCTACAGGTTCTTCTTGGTCGGACTGGTAGGAGGCTTAGCCGGCGCGCTGAGCATCACGCGACACAGCGACAGGTCCGGACTCATGCGGTCGGGCTTTATCGTGGCCGCGGCTCAGATGCTCGCGGTGTCTTCAGTGCACATGATCGTCGCGGACTTCAGGCTCGACTACGCCCTGATCCAGACGGCGATCACCGGCATGATGAGCGCGGTCCTCACCATAGGGACGCTCCCGTTCTTCGAGAACCTGTTCGGAGTCACTTCGTCCATCAGATTCCTGGAACTGGCTAATCCGAATCAGCCGCTTCTCAAGCGGATGCTGGTAGAGGCTCCGGGCACATACCATCACAGCATAATTGTAGGGAATCTCGCAGAGGCTGCCGCCAACGAAATCGGCGCTGACGCCCTGCTCGTCCGAGTCGGGTCTATGTACCATGACATCGGCAAGCTCAAGAGGCCGTACTTCTTCATCGAAAACCAGCTGACTCAAGACAATCCCCACGACAAGCTGTCTCCCAGCCTGAGCACTCTCATAATCACATCTCACGTGAAAGATTGAGTCGAAATGGCCCGCGAGGCAAATCTGACCAGGGAGATAATAGACATCATCGAGCAGCACCACGGCACATCGGTAGTGTCGTATTTTCACCGAAGGGCCCAGGAGAACGCCGAGAAGTCAGACGAGAGCGCTGAAGTGGACGCGAGAGACTTCAGGTATGCAGGGCCCAGACCGAGATCTCAAGAGGCGGCTCTTGTCATGCTTGGCGACTCTGTGGAGGCAGCCGTTCGTTCC
>JAAYAB010000106.1 GCA_012719595.1 Bacillota bacterium | reverse complement strand
GGCGGTGAGTGCTGCTCAAGCCCCTTCTGAGCCTTCGTGGCAGCGGTTCGGGTCGCAGGCTGCACACACTAGGTGGACAGCGCTGCAGTCCGTGCACAGCGCCACAGAGTGATTCTTTGCGAAAGACTCCCAGTGACGCTGTTGGTCCATTGTGAGGGTCCCAGTGCCCCTGCAGAGCGGGCATATGTTATCGAGGGCCGCCAAGATCGCCCTTCGAATGAACTCCGAGCGATTCGGCACGCCGTTCATCGCCTTGGCCAGTTCCTCGTCAACCTTGAACGTGATGATTTCTTGTCTTGATGCTTTGCTCATCGCACACACTCCCCTGACACCCTGCTTCATCCCGCACTGAGCTCCTGCCTGCACGGACAGGGCCGACTACTCTTCTGCGAATCCGGACGCCGACAAGGGTAGATAGGTAGACAAGCCCCGCGATCACTATGATCGACGGGCCGGTTGGAAGGTCACTCGTGTAGCTGAACCCTAGCCCCGCAGTGGTGAACACCATGCACAACACCGCAGACACAACCATCATGCTCTTGAGAGACCTGCAGAACAAACTCGCAATTGCCGCGGGCAGCGTCAGCAGAGCTACAACCATCACAATGCCCACTGTCCCAACCATGAGCACCACAGTGAGAGCCGCAAGGCAGAGCATTAGCATCGAGTAGACGCCCACCCGGAGGCCACGCGCCATCGCGAACTCCTGATCAAAGACAAGCGCAGCAAACTGGTTGTAGAACACCGCCACGACCGCCAGGACTAGCACGTCGAGCCCTGCGATCATCCAGAGGTCCTGCTTTGACATTATCAGTATGTTGCCGAACAGGTAGCTCATGGGATCGACATAGCCGGGAGTTCTTGCCAGGAAGATCATGCCCACAGCCATTCCGGTAGCCCAGAGCGCTCCGAGCGCCGTGTCCTCGCGCTGCTTCGCGTAGACGCTGACGATGCCGACGGCCAGTGCGGCGAGCAGTGCTGCAGCCAGCGCCCCATGTATGGGCAGTATGAACTCAAGACCCTTCGCTCTGTTGAGGTACAGTGCCACACCTATTCCACCCAGCACAGCATGGGATATGGCACCGGCCACGTAGCTGATGCGCTGGACGACAACGTACGTTCCCATTACGCCGAACGACATGCTCGCCAGGATTCCGCCGATCAGCGCGTACCTGAGGAACGGAACGTGCGGATTGAGCAGTGCTTGAATAAAGTCAGACATCATGGCCTGGCACCTCGCAGTACAAGCGGTCGTGCCGGACCAGCCGCATCTGCCTTCCGAACACCTGGTCCACACTCTCAGCCGTTATTTCGCCGGTAGGATGCATCACTACACTGCGGTTCACGCAGACGACCTTGTTGACGCTGTGCGGGACGAACCCGACATCGTGCGACACCATCACTATGGTGATCTCGCCGCGAAGCTCCTCCAAGAGGTCCAGAATACCCTCTCTGGCTTCTACATCGATATTCGCAGTCGGCTCGTCAAGCAATACCAGGTCCGGATCGCTCACCAGCGCACGAGCGATCAAGACCCGCTGCTTCTGCCCGCCCGATAGATCCGAAAATGGTCTGTCGGCTAGGTCCGCGACTTGCAGTCTCTCCAGAATCCTCTGGGTCGCTGCCAGGTCTTCGTCTTCGTATCGGCCAACACGGTTCGACGACAGGCGCCCCATGAGCACGACGTCTCTGACACTCATAGGAATCCCTGCGTCGTGCCTCGAAGACTGCGCGACATAGCCGATTCGGCTTCTGGCCTTCTCCGGCGGCAAACCGAAGACACGAACCGTCCCCTGTTGCGGCCGCACCAGACCGACCACCAACTTCAGGAGAGTGGTCTTCCCGCTGCCATTCGGACCGATCACGTATACGAAGTCGCCTTCGTTGATCGCCAGGTTCACGCCAGTGATTACGGGAACCCCGCCATACGAAAAGCTCACGTCCTCGAATTCTATATCGGTACTACTCACCGGAGCTGTTCACCTCGCTTCAGTCCCGCAACGAGTCAGCGAGACTTGCTGCGATCGACCTGAGATTGCTCAGGATGTCCTTTTCCAAAGGATCCAGACTCACGACATCGGCACCGAGGGCTTCGGCGATCAGCTGTGCCACCGAGCTGTCGAACTGCGGCTGAACGAACACCGTGCGGATACGGCCAGCCCTGGCTCTCTCGATGATGTTCTCCAGAGCTCTCGCTCCTGGGCTCTTGCCGTCTGTCTCTATCGATATCTCAACGAGTCCATAGGTCTCAGCGAAATGAGAGAGCGCCGAGTGATAGATGAGGAACTCACGACCGCGCCACTGCTGGAGCTCTGCACGTATGCTCCTGTCTACCTCAGCGATGTCGTCAAGCAGGTTCAGGAGATTCCGTTCATACTCCGCAGCATGCACTGGATCCAGCGTCGTCAACGCATCAGCTATCGTTCGGGCTTGCGCCATCAGGTGTGCGGGAGAGAGCCAGATGTGCGGGTCATCATGGGCGCCATGGGCGTCATGGATGTCATCGGCTTCGTCGTCTACATGATCTGCATCCGGCGAGCCGTGTTCGTCTGCCGAAATATCTCCTTCGGACGAAGCGTCACGCGGCTCACACTCGATCCCCTGAGCTGTATCGACAACAACAAGCCTCGAGCCTGAGCCCGCGATCTTGTGGAGCAGTCGTTCTTCGAACGGGAGACCGACGCTGAAGTACACGTCTGCACTCGTTAGGCTCATTACCTGCCTCGGAGTAGGCTCAAACGTGTGAGGGTCCTGCCCGGAAACCACCAGCGTGCTGACGGACACGCGCTCGCCGCCTATCCGCTCGACTAGGTACGCCAAAGGAGGGATCCCGACCGAAACGTCGACTGTCCCGGCAGCACCGTACGTGCGATACGTCGAAATGGAATACAGGATCGATATCACGAACAGGAACAGGGCAACAACGCTGATCGCGCCGGCTAATCGTCTCCTCATGTGGCACCCTCCGCCTAACTTGGTACACTCACATGATAATACTCGGTATTACCAGAGTCAATAACATCTAGATCGATTTCGTCCCGGCCGCAGAGGGCAGGTAACAAACCGGCGTGGGCATCTCTAGCTGAGGTGACGTGTGCGATGTAAAATGATGGTTGACACGTCGTCTACAACGGGTATTATGAAGGTGAAAGCTCACATATTAGGTACTGACAGCATGGCCAGCCTGCGTCGACGTGGGCAGAGGTGCTGGGTTCGCCCCAGTGACACAACGACCATGCTGTTTCTTTATACCTCGGTGTCCCTCCACACCCAAGCCGGAGGCGAGGCCAGATACAGACCGAGACTCGAGCAATGCTTCCCGAATGCTCTTGGTTGGCAAGCTGTTGGCAGAATCCTCTTTTTCTCACCCCATACAAACAGAAGAGCCACCTCCACCCCAGCTCAGTGAGGTTTCAGTGGCTCCGTACAAAGAAATGGTGCCGAAGGCGGGAGTTGAACCCGCACGGGCCTGAAGCCCACAGCGCCCTGAACGCTGCGCGTCTGCCAATTCCACCACTTCGGCACGATGACCAATGTCTATTCTCTTGTTTGCATCCTAACCGAGCTACTCATTCGCAAGCGCACCGGTCCAGATGCAAGAACCATGATACCAAACAGGTCAGTCCGTGTCAATAGCAGGTTCTGTCATGTTGTCGAGGTGCGGCGAGCATCTGATGCCCGTCGCACCGAGAAGGACCGCGAATCACTACACGCTCTGGGCGGGCTGAACTTCACGTTCTGCGCCGACCGCACTATACACTCTTGGCCTGTGGCTGCTGAGAGAGCGTCTTCAGGAACTCGTCTATCTCACCGGCTGCCGCGTACCCGTGGGCGACGGCTCTGGCTACTGTGTCGCCGCCGTTGACCACGTCGCCGCCTGCATACACGCCTTTGCGAGACGTCTGATGGGTCCCTTCTTTGGTCTTGATCAGGCCTCTGGAAAACTCGACACCCGTAAGAGCCTCTTGCAGGCTGTCAGACGCTCTCTGCCCTATCGCCTCTATCACCATGTCGACAGGAAGCAGATACTCAGTCCCGTCCATCGGCTGCGGGCTGCGGCGGCCGCTCGCATCAGGCTCTCCCAATCTGGTCCGCACGATCCGCACGCCTACCAGAGTGCCAGACGAATCGAATGCGTATCCTACTGGCTGCTGCAGCATGAGGAAATGCACTCCGAGGTCGAGCGCTTTCTGCCGCTCGCTCGGCCAGGCCGGCATCTGAACGTACGAGCGCCTGTAGATGACATACACGTCGTCAGCCCCCAGCTTCGCTGCAGTGACGGCCGCATCCATCGCCGTGTTGCCGCCGCCGATCACCGCCGCGCTGCCCTTCAGCGACGTAATCAGTCCCTGCTTGGCCTGGCGCAGGAAAGCCAAAGCATCAACCACGCCGGTGTTGGCAGCGGCATCAGATCTCGAGGCTGCAAGCGCACCCTGGCCGGCCTGACGGGCTTCGTCCAGGAGAGTCGCTGCTGCCTGCAGTCCGGCGCCGACAAAGACCGCGTCGTGCCGCTCAAGGAGCGTATCCAGATTCTGATCCGAGTCGACGACGCTTCTCTCCCACTTGAGCCGATCTTCGCCGATCCGTCCGAGAATTGCGTTGATCTCGTCTACCATAACATTGCTGCAGAGCCTGTCTTCAGGGATGACTGCTGCAGCCGTGCCGCCCACCGACTTCGAACTGTCGTATATCGTGACCGAATGTCCTAGCTCAAGCAACCTCACAGCACAGGCGACGCCTGCCGGTCCTGCACCGATAATCCCAACGCTGTATCCAGAAGCCTGCACGGGAAGCTCAACTCCAGTCCACCCTTCCAGGCGAGCCTTTTCACTGACGTATCTCTGCAATACCTTGATAGGCACTGAACTGCACTCCAGCGTCCGCTGGACGCACCTGCCCTCGCACTGTTCATCAGCAGGACAGACGTACGCGCAGGTCTCAGGCAAGGCGTTGGCCTGTCGCAAGACCTCATACGCCTTCCGATCCTCTCCGCGTGCGATCGCCTGCACAAAGGCGGGCACATCAACTCCGGCAGGGCATCCTTCCTGGCAGGTCGGTGCGCTGCAATCTCTGCATTTCGCCGCCAGCTGCCTTACGTATTCCGGATCCTTGAGCCGGCCGGCGATGTAGATCGGTCCGTAGATCTCCGAGTCCCTCACAGGACACCCTGTCCGCCCACCGTCCCTCATGATCTGAGTGCAAGATGAGCATGCGATGCACTGTTCGGTCGGATTCAGCTTTCCCTTCTCGAGGATGTCCTTGGCGAAGTGCGGGCACGCGAATGCAGTCCTGCCGACGCCCACTATGTCGCAGTACCCCTCCGATTTGAGGCCGGCAGCGACCTGAGGGATGAAGTGGCGCAGCCAGGAGATCCCGGAGAATATCGTCTTCACTTCCGGCACTGCCCTCGATATCTCTCTAGTGATCCTCATGTTCTCGCCGATGTTCGCCAGAGGATGCTCTCTCGGCACGTATGCTCCGGCCACAGGCGTGTCAAACGGGCGCTCGATGTGTGGGTTGTAGTAGGGATTGCCTGTCGCCACATTGACCAATTCCACTCCGATGTCCTTGAGCATCCGGATGAGCTGAATAGGCTCGGACAGGTCGGGCTTGAGGCTGCCATCAGTGGCCATGCCGAAGCCATATGGATACGGAGTCGCATCATACACAGTGAGCCGCGTCACCACGGCTATGTCTGGCACTTCCTCTCGGATTCGCGCGCACACCTCGCGGAGGAAGCGGGTTCTGTTTTCGAAGCTGCCGCCGTACTTGCTGTTCTCCCTGGTGAAGGCACCGAGCAGCTCGTACACGAGATACCCGTGGCACGCCTTCACGTCTACCGCCTCAAACCCGGCGTCTCGCGCCAGGCGGGCTGCTTCCACATACTTGTCCTGAAGCGCGTCTAGCTCGCTGTCGGTTATCAGCGGGTAGTCGGCAGGCAAACCATGGGTGGGATCAAGATAGGGCGAATGATGCGCGATCACCGGCTGCGCTTTTCCGCGGGGCTTCGAGTATCGTCCGGAATGTGTCAGCTGGACGACAGTGATCGGAGAGTGATCCGGCGACACGGTGCGAGCCGCATCTCTCATCTCCTGCCTGAGGGCACGGAACGCCTCCAGGTTCTCCCTTCTAATCCAGAGCTGGCGCGGGTTCGCTCTGCCTTCCTCTACGACGGCAGTCGCCTCGCCCCAGAGCAGGCCTGCTCCGCCAGAGGCGAACCTGCGGTATCTCCTATAAGTCAACTCTGCGGGATCACCGCCCCGAGTTCCGTCGCAGCCCTCCATCGCGTGAATGCTCAGCGAGTTAGGGATTTCCGCCCAGCTCAGCTTCACAGGTTCGCTGAGCACCTCCAGGTTTTCGCTGACCGGTATGATGAGTCCCAACTCTCCGGCTTTTCGGACGATTTCATCTATCGTGCGGAAGTGGAACTTCTCATGATCCGATTCGTGCAGAAACTCCATCAACTCCGTCCTCCGTTCTGTCCCCCACTGCGCCGTTGTATTTTTCTCCTAAACGTCAGGTCATTCGCCAAGCTGCCAGCCAAGTCCTCCCCTACACACAACACGACTCGCCCGGAGGACACGATTCCAGACCGGGCGAGCCTCTGCACGGGGTCTGCTCGCCATAACAGATGACAGTAAAGGCGGGTTTCTCCCCAATGCACTTCTTATGTTGACACCGCCCAGGCGCTTTTATGCTGTGACATCGCCTGCGTATATCTTCCTGAACTCGCCTGTAGGCCCCTCCACCACGAGCGCGCCCCGCGAGTCGATATCAACCGCTACGCCGGCGACCGGGCCATCGGGAGCCGCAACTTCCACATGGCGGCCGAGGGTGCTTGACAGCAACTTGACCTCTCTCCGGATCTCCTCGAAACCTTTGTTCAGCCAATCTATGTAGCACTGCTCGAGGCTCGCGAGGATGGCTCCTAGCAGCAGCGCTCGCTTCACAGGGGCTCCCACGAACTCGTCAAGCACTGCAGCCTTACCTGCCAGGCCGCCCTCCAGCAGATCTCCCGAAGGTCGATGGACGTTGATACCGATCCCAAGGATCACGTAGTGGATGAGGTCGAGCTCACAGCTCATTTCTACCAGGATTCCGCACAGCTTCCTGCCATCGACGACAACGTCGTTCGGCCACTTGAGGCGGGCGTCGATACCGAGGTCGTTCCTCAGCGCTCTTGCCACTGCCAGGGCAGCTACATGAGTCAGCTGAGGGGCGTCTGTCGGAGCCACACCGTTCGGTCTGAGGACTAGGGAAAAGCACAAGCTCGCTCCAGGCCATGACGTCCAGGTCCTTCCGAGCCTGCCTCTGCCCGCCGTCTGCTCCTCCGCCACAACGAGTGTCCCGTGAGGGGCGCCCTGTCGAGCCTCTTGCCTGGCAAACTGATTGGTCGAGTCCACGCGGTCCAGGCAGTGAATGGGCTTGCCCAGGTCCACGGTCTTCAGGTGCAACGAGACCTCGTAGTCTCTCAAGCAATCCGGACTCGAGATCAGCTTGTAGCCTCGCCTGGGGGCAGCTTCAATCTGGTAACCGTCCGCACGCAGCTGCTCAACGGCTTTCCAGATGGTGTTGCGGGACACGCCTGCCCCTTTGGCAAGCGCGCCTCCCGACACATATCCGTTCGCCTTCAGTAACCCAGACAAGACCTTTCGGAGCGTCAAATCACTATCTCCCCGGCTATCTCTTTCTCCTCTACACTGACGACGCGGTTGTCTCTGTCCACAAAAACGACCTTCGGTTTGAACTCCCGCAACTCCTCCTCGGAGTATTGCGCGTAGGAGATGACGATCACCAGGTCTCCAACCTGGATCAGTCTGGCTGCCGCCCCGTTGAGGCACACCTCTCCGGTCCCTCTTCCACCGGGTATCACATAGGTTTCGAGGCGGTTTCCGTTGTTGATGTCGACAACCTGCACTCGCTCGTAGGGCAGGATGTCGGCCGCTTTCATCAGGTCAGTGTCGAGAGTGATGCTCCCAACGTAGTTGATATCCGCAGCGGTCACCGTCGCTCTGTGTATCTTGGATTTGCACATCGTTCTCAGCATCTAGTGGACCACCACCTTGATGTTGTCGATCAATCGCGTCTGGCCGAACTTCACCGCAACAGCTATGAGCACTTCGCCCTTGAGGGTGTCAATATTCCGAAGAGAGTCCGCATCCACTATCTCCACATAGTCTAGCTCAGCGAGCCCTGAGGAGAGGATGATATCGATCATGCGCTCCCGTATCTTCGCTGCAGATCTCTCGCCCTTCTCGATCATGTCAGCTGCGGTCCGCAGCGATCTATGGAGCGAGAGCGCAGCCCTTCGCTGGTCTGGAGACAGGTAAACGTTTCTCGAGCTCATCGCCAATCCGTCAGGCTCTCTGACGGTCGGCATCTCTCTTACTTCAACAGGTATGTTGAGGTCCCTGACCATACGCCGGACCACCGCCACCTGCTGTGCATCTTTCTGTCCGAAGTAGGCTCTGTCCGGCCTCACCATGTTGAACAGCTTGCATACAACTGTGGTCACTCCGTCGAAGTGTCCAGGCCTGCTCCTGCCGCACAGGTTTTGAGTCAATCCGCTCACGGTAACCCGGGTGCAGGCGTCAGGTTCGTACATCTCAGACACGCCGGGCGCAAACACCAGGTCGACTCCAACGGACTCGCACATCGAGAGGTCTCTCTCGAGATCTCTGGGGTACCGATCGTAGTCCTCGCCGGGCCCGAACTGGGTCGGATTGACGAAGATGCTGACGACCGTGAAGCCGCACTCCTCAACCGACTTGCGCATCAGCGACAGGTGCCCTTCGTGCAGATAACCCATGGTAGGCACAAATCCCACTGTCACGCCGCTGCGTCTGATGGGTTCGAGTTCCTGCTTGAGCTCGCGGATGGTCTTTACAAGTCTCATCGCTCCTCTTGCACCATCCTCTCGATCTCGGCGAAGACCTCGGGATCCATGGGATACGAATGACTCTCCGCGGGGAACCGCTTGGTTCTCACGTCGTCGATGTACTCCCCGAAAGCCTGCTGGATCAGGGCCCCCAGCTGGAGATACTGCTTGACGAACTTGGGCTTGAATCGCTCAAACATCCCGAGCATGTCATGGGTTACGAGCACTTGCCCGTCACACGAGACGCCCGCGCCTATGCCGATCGTAGGAATCGCGAGCTTCTTGCTGACCAACGCCGCAAGCTCGGACGGTATCTTCTCCAGAACGACCGAGAAGCAGCCCAGATCCTGCAACAGCAGAGCCTCGTCTATGAGACGTCTTGCAGCTTCAGTTGTCGTCGCCTGGAGGCCGTATCCGCCGAACTTGTGAAACGACTGCGGAGTCATTCCGAGGTGTCCCATCACAGGTATGCCTGCATCGACGATCGCCTCTATCTGGTCTGCGACCACCTCTCCGCCCTCGAGCTTCACGGCATCCGCTCCGGCCTCCTGCACAAACCTGCCGGCGTTTTCCAACGCTCTCTCAGTCGATATCTGATACGACATGAACGGCAGATCCGCCACAAGGAGTGCGCGCTTTACTCCTCTGCGCACGGCCTTAGTGTGATGCACCATTATGTCCATCGTCGCCTCAAGCGTAGTTTCACAACCCAGTTCGACCATTGCAACCGAATCCCCGACGAGGATGCCGTCTATGCCCGCCTTGTCCAGGTACAGGGCCGTCGGGTAGTCGTATGCGGTCAACATCGCGATCGGCTTCCCTTCACGCTTCATCTCGATGAAGGTGGTAGCCGTGACTCTCTTGACGTTGGCGGTTGTCTCAGTTGACACCGGTGATTCGCCTCCTATTCTTGCACTCGCAGAGCTGCAAATCGGCCTCCAGACAGTACTGCTCTCAGTTCTCCAGCCGTCTCCGGCGGCACACGGCCGCTCTGTTCAGCGAGGTCAACAGTCTCGAGTCCGAGCATCCGGTATACGGACTCTGCACTGCGGTTTTCATGACTCTTCAACGCCTCCAAATGCCCACGGATGGTCCGCACGTCGCCCCGCGCGATCGGTCCGGTAAGCGCACGGCCCGGAGGACGATCTGTCAGGTTCTGCGCAGTCCCTCTGACCAATTGCGAGAGGGCCGCCCTGGCTATGGCCTCTTCCATGCCGCACGACTCCATGACTGCCAGTGACAACGCGAACAGTGTCACCATGTAGTTCGATGCTATGCACGCGGCCGCATGGTACAGAGGTTTCTGATCGCTCTTCAGGCGAACGGCCTTCATACCCAGCGTTCCAGCCAGGCGCTCCAACGTTTCTACAGCGGGAGCATCTCCCTCGATCGTGGCCACAGTGCCTGTCAGATCTGCAGAAGCCCTCGGATCCTCAGAGAAGGACTTGACCGGGTGCAGCGAGGCCACTGACGCTCCGAGCCTCCTGAGAGGCGAAAGAACCGACGATCCCAGTGCTCCGCTCAGATGCGCTGCGACTCGAGGCGTCTGCCCCGCTGCAGACGGATCGATCGCAGGAGCAGCGCCGGAAGATACTGGAGCTTCGCTGCCGGAGCTGAACCCATCAACGATCTGCCTGGCTACTTGTTCGATAGCGTCGTCGCCCACTGAGATGAACAGGATTTCGCATCGCTCGAAAACCTCGCTCGGGCTGTCACATCTGGCAGACGAATCGAGACCGGCGAGCTCAATAAGCCGGTCGGCAGATGCTCTGCTCCTGCTCATCACTCCTGTGATCTCCATTCCTGCACCAGTAAGAGCGAGCGAGAGCGCCGTGCCGACTCTTCCGGCCCCGATGATCCCTATCCTGGTCTCAGCACTGGATTGACACTTCACTGTGCCGGCCTCCTGAAACAGCTTCCTGAAACAGCTTCCTGAGACAGTCCTGCCGCCGGCGCTCCTGCCTGAATATGAGAAGAGCGCCGCCGATCCAGACAGATCGAGGGCGCTCGTCAATGCGCTCTGGATACATTCTCTGCCGCCAGCCACGGCGACTGCGGAACGCTCCGTCTCGGTCCTGTCAGATCCAAGCGGACTTGTCTTCCATCGAACTCAGCCGAGTACGACCAACGGGTATGGCTTCTTCATCGGGAATGCCATCCGCAGACTCAGCTGCGCTCTATACCTTAGGCTCAGCTACATTCTACACCATGTCTGTGGGCCGGGCAACACTGTTGTTCCACCGGTTTCGCTGCTCCAGCCCCGATCATCCCGGAGCACTTGGCACTCAGGCTGCCTTGCTCTACTCCATCGCCGATCGCAGGTCTTTCTTCTCTTCTGCCGCCGGGCTCGCTGCAGCGGAGCTCTTCTCACGCCGCCGCTGCCCGTCGCCTGCGTCACGGCTCGAGACGTCTTGGCTTACGGCGTCGCTACCCGCAGGTGCCGCCGACAGACCCTTGTCCCCCTCAACCCGCTGGCCGGATCCCTCGTCTTCAGTCGAGAACGCTCTGTCCTGCCTGGGCTGCTCTTCTGGGCGTTCCTTGCTTGCAGCATCGATTCTGCGTGTATCGCCCGCCGGCGGAGCCGCCTGTTGCCGAGGAGCGGAATCTCCGGCGCCGCTGAGCCTTCCGGTCTCCAGAAGCTCGTCGATCTCGTGCCGCTCGAGCGTCTCTCTTTCCTTGAGAGTGTTGGCAAGCAGGATCAGCTTGTCCTTGTTCTCCACCAGTATCGCTTTTGCCCTCTCGTGGCACTCATCTATGATCCTGCGCACTTCGCGATCGATCGCTGCAGCCACTTCCTCGCTGTAGTCCCGATCTCTTGCCAGATCTCTGCCCAGGAACACCTGATCCGGATGGCTCTTTCCGAAGGTCAGCGGGCCAAGCTCCTCGCTCATTCCGAACTCGGTGATCATCTGGCGCACGATCTTTGTCGCGCGCTCGAGATCGTTGTGCGCACCAGTGCTCGGTTCGCCGAGCATCAGCTCTTCCGCGACCCTGCCTCCGAGCAGCATGGCCACATCGTTCATCATCTGCGACTTCGTGCGGTACCTGCGATCCTCCTCAGGGAGCTGGAGTGTATAGCCTCCAGCCCTGCCCCTGGGTATGATGCTCACCTTGTGAACAGGGTCCGCACCCGGAAGCAGTTTGCCGACTAGCGCATGCCCGCTCTCGTGATACGCAACGATGTCCCTTTCCTTCTCGCTGATCACGTGGCTCTTCCTCTGAGGACCGGCGATCACCCGCTCGATTGCCTCCTCTGCGTGCGCCATCGTGATCTCCCTGTGATTGAACCTTGCAGCGAGAAGCGCCGCCTCATTCAAGAGGTTCTGGAGGTCTGCTCCGGTGAACCCCGGAGTCCTCCTTGCCAGGATGTTGAGATCGACATCGCGGGCGAGCGGCTTGTTGCGCGCGTGTATCTTGAGTATGGCTTCCCTGCCTGCTACGTCAGGTATATCAACGAGAACCTGCCTGTCAAACCTTCCGGCTCTCAGGAGGGCAGGATCGAGCACGTCGGGCCTGTTGGTAGCAGCGAGTATGATGATGCCGGAGTTGATCTCAAAGCCGTCCATCTCTACGAGCAACTGGTTGAGCGTCTGCTCCCGCTCGTCGTGGCCGCCCCCGAGACCTGCGCCTCTCTGCCGTCCCACGGCGTCGATCTCGTCAATGAAGACGATGCACGGAGCGCTCTTCTTCGCCTGCTCAAAGAGGTCTCTGACTCTCGATGCACCGACTCCCACGAACATCTCTACGAAATCAGATCCGCTGATGATGAAGAACGGAACGTCGGCTTCGCCCGCCACAGCCCGCGCCAGGTACGTCTTACCTGTGCCCGGAGGTCCGACCAGCAGTATTCCCTTGGGGATCCTGGCTCCCATATCCGCAAATCGCTTCGGGCTCTTGAGGAACTCGACTACCTCGGCCAGCTCCTCCTTCGCCTCGTCGATGCCTGCTACATCGTCAAACGTGATCCGCTCTTTGTTCTGCCCGTGCAATCGCGCTCTGCTCTTGCCGAAGGACATCGCCCGGTTGCCGCCGCCCTGAAGCTGGTTGAGGAAGAAGATGAAGACTCCCAGCATCAGGAGGATAGGCAACAGATTCGGAAGTATGACCATCCACCAAGGAGCGCTGGGCTCGGGCTCTGACACTACCTTGAGGTTTACGACCTTGGCGCGCTCGTCGGGATCCGCGAGCATCCGATGGTACTCGTTGAGAATCACGCTGGTGTCCGAGGTTCTCGTCTTGAAGACAACTTCTTCCCTGCTCTCCGGAGGCTTGTAGACTCCGCGGATCTCCTCGGCACCGATCAGGGTTATCTCACGCATGTGACCGCGCTGGAAATGATCCCAGAACTCGTCATAGCGAATCGTCTTATATTGCTGCTGAGGCTGCCACAGGTATGTCGCTGTGGAGAACACTATCAGCCCCAAAAGAAGCCATAAACCTAGGCTTCTGAGTGTCCTGTTCAAATACGAGCTCCTCCTTCCGGCTCAAAAAAAAAGAAGGGCATACTGCGACCTTTGCTCGAATACCACCATTATACCATACTTGCTTTACCATGCCCACTCCTCTACGCACTCTCCGCGCGCTCACTCCTCAATCGGCTCCACGTGCAGGCGAAGTACACGGCGGGTCTTCTCGGTTATCTTGACGTCATCTGACAGCCTGAGTTCCCCGATCCAGGCGATGCGCGTTCCATCGTCACCATAGACCACCAAGGGGATTTGATCGCGCAGCTCGGCCCTTATCTTGCTGTCGATGAAGAACTCCTTCAGTTTCTTCGTGCCGGCCATCCCGAGGGGCTTGAACCGGTCCCCATCACGCCTGTTTCTCACCGCCAGACCACCTGAGACGACATCGTAGTCCATGTGAGCTACGCTCGGATCTGTGGATTTGAACTCACGGTCTAGCTGCTCAACAGGGACTACGTCAGCGATGATCATCTTTGATGAGTGCGGGATCACAGTCAGTCCCGGCACCCTGAGTGGCTTCATATAGGGTGCAATGCGCGCAGGCTGGAGCGCGCCCGACCATCCGAACTCCAAAACTCCATAGCGCTTCCTGACCTGAAGGCCGTCAGGAAGACTCAGCATCCCAGACCTGCCGCGAGTGCGGACCAGCTCCATGACATCTTCGACGTGCATGGAGTACATGTCCTTTCGTGTGCCGCGGACTCTCTCTATTGCGAGCAAGACCGTTCTTCTGAAGAGCGCGGGATGTGCGTTGGCGAGCGCCTCGATATCTACCTCGAGGATGTCCCCCCTCTGGCCGGAATGCCGCACGAGGAACTCACCGGCCTGCTCCTCCAAGAAGTCGTCCTCGTCTGCCATGAATCTCGACGCTGAAGTGGCGGTCTGAGCCAGATTCGGGTTGTAGGTCAAGAGATGCGGGATCAGATCCAGTCTGACTTTGTTCCTGGCGTACTTGTCAGACAAGTTCGAACGATCGGTCCGGGTCGGGATGTGCTCTTCTGTGCAGTAAAGCTCGATGTCCTGCCGGGTGCATTCTATCAGCGGGCGAACGAGCCTGCCTTTCCACGAGCCTCTGGAGTATGTTCGAACCGGACGGATGCCTGCCAGCCCTCTCAATCCGGCACCACGGAGAAACCGCATCACAATCGTCTCGAAGTTGTCATCCCGGTGATGAGCGAACGCCATGCACGTGCATTGCCGGGAAGCAGCAGCAAGACATGCGAGTTCGTATCGGATCACCCGCGCCGCATCCTGTGGCGACAGCCCGGACTCTTCTGCAAACGCGGGCACATCGTAGCGCTCGACGACCACAGGTATTCCCAGCTCTGAGCAGTAGCTTCGGACTGCTTCGGCGTCCTCGGCCGATTCGGCGCCTCTGAACATGTGGTCGAGGTGAAAGGCACAGATCTCGATGGACAGCTCGTCCCTTGATCTGAACAGCGCGTGGAGCAACGCCATGGAGTCAGGTCCGCCGGATACGGCCACCAGCGCCCTGTCTCCAGGCCTCAACATGTCATACTTGCGGACCGTAGAGAGCATCGTTTGGACGAGCATCGACTTCCTCTCCAGTCACGAAGTATTATACCATCCAGATCCAGGGGCCGCCAACCCACCGCTCCAGTGACGTCACATCGACCGGCGGTTTGAGGCTCAGAGGTTCGGACAAGATACCCCTGGGGGGATCTCCATCGAGTACCTCGGCATGATTCCGGTCCTATACGTCGTCTATACCACTCTGTCACACGCGAGACGAGTGCTTTCAGAGGGGAATCTGTTTGGGGCTATCGCCATTTCGATTCTGTGCGCGATTGCCGCGGGCATGGCTGTATACCAGTTGTTCCTCAGGTAGTCATTCCGCGTCTGCGTACACGGAAGTCAGTCTGTACATCGATGCGAAGCTGCGGAAACACTACTGGCCACCTTGCCCGAACGTCTTGCCACATCTGTGCAGTCATCGATTGCCTGAAGCGCTCGGACAGGCCAAATACGTCTGCGCCTAGACTCCTGGCCTTGCTCAGAGCAGCGCGCACCTCGCCCTCTATCGCGTCGTTCAGCGCTGCATCGATCCTCTTCAGATCCTCGACATCCTGGTAGGACTGGTATCCCTGAATCTCGGTTAGGTCAGCCTCTCCTCTGACAACGACTGAAACGAAGCTGTCCTCAATCCGCTCCTTGTTCACGTGGATCGTCACTTCAGACCAGCTTCTCAGCACCCGGACGCCCACGAAACCCGTGATGTCCCCCGGACTGCTGAGCGCCACCGATGTCTCGCCTGCCCGGCCGAGAATCCACAGCGCTCCTCTGGTTTCCGTACCGGTGAACCGCCCCAGGAGTCCGGAGCTGCTGACGACCGCAGAACCCTCCAGGCGGAGCGTTTTCCCGTTCGCCTCCTGCATCCCTGCGAGACTCGACTCATCGAGGTTGAGCACAGGAACCAACAGCGCGCACCCGCTTGGTTCGCTCCCACACCCGAGGTCCTTCACCATCGCCTGGGGCGACATGGAGTAACTGGTGCTGCGCTCAGACAGGCGCTCTATGTAGCTCGCGTTCATGGGTTGGGTGGGGAACTCGACCGAAAGCAGCTCATC
>JAAYAB010000008.1 GCA_012719595.1 Bacillota bacterium | reverse complement strand
TCGCGCCGGCAATCGGTATGCGGACCAGGCGTTGTTCCTCGGACGCGCGGTAGTACTGGTCGCCCCTCACCACCTGCAGCTGCCACAGTCTGACGAGGAGCACCGCCAGCACCAGAAGGATGGTAAACCGCATGAACCTCAAGCGGTCGATGGGCGGCGTTCGCATCATAGCTCCGAGATCATCCCAATCCTGTTGCAGGTCTGTGATCGCCTGACCGCCACCACAGATACAGGGGCATCAGACAGACGACCGACAGGACGCCGTTGATCAACGCGCCGAAGCCCGCGATCCGTATGAGATCGGCCCAGATCAACGGCAGATATCCTGAAAACGCGAGGACGCAGAAGTACAGAATATCGTGTATCACAGATCCGAGAGCTCCCAAGACCGCCCAGGTCAAGGGATGCTCTCTGGAAAACCTGGCCTCCATCAAACCCACCACCGCGGCAAACACGACCAGCGGTATGGACCGCGCTCCGAGGGCGTTCGCAAGCATGACATCGCACAGGACCCCAAGGACGAACGCGAGCACCACTCCGTTCGTGCTGCCCATGAACAGCGTGGCCGCGAGAGCCGCAATCAGAGGCACGTTGACCGACGCAAACACTGAGGGCAGACGGAACACCACCGCTGTGTCCAGCGCCGCCACGATCGACGCGCACAACAGCAGTAATATGGCCTTGGCGATCTGTGGAAGCCATACGAGGTGCTCTCTCTGCATTCGCCTTCCCCCTCATCTGCGGTCGGAGGCTCGTGCCGGGACCGCCTACTGGGTGTTACCGCCGTTGATGACAACCAGCACCGACTCTACGCTCATGAGGTTGGATGCGGGTGTCAGCAGGCCGGTGTCAGATATGCCGTAGAAATCCTTCTCCACACTGTGGACGCGTCCCACTACCAGCCCTGGAGGGAAGACCCCGCCAAGGCCTGAAGTGATCACCAGGTCACCCACTTTGACCTTGTCGCCGCTCTCCAGGCATTCGAACTTCAGGAGTCCATCCGGACGGGAGCTGCCTTCCACCGAAACGAGCGCGCGGCTTTCCTGGACTCTGCCGGACAGAGCGCTCTGAGGATCGCTGATGAGCATCACGGCAGAGCTGCGCAGCGAGGCCGAAGTCACCCTGCCTACTATGCCATGCGGGCCAAGCACTGCGGCGTTCTTCTCAACGCCGTCAGCTGTGCCTTTGTCGATGACGATGCAATCGCGCCACCGCTGCCTGTCGCGAGCAATGACCCTTGCGGCAGCCAGCTCATAGGGCGCTTCCTCGGAATAGCCCAGCAATTCTCTCAATCTGGCGTTCTCCGCAGCCAGCTCCTCGTTTTTCACGAGGGAAGCCCTCAGACTCTGGACCTCTTGCCGCAGGGCCTCGTTTTCAGCCAACACACGCTCATGATCCCTGTAGACCTCGAGCCGGGAATCGACAGCGGAGTAGATGCCACCGAACAGCTTCTGCACCGGAGACAGAACGGTCCGAACCACCTGCCCCGCGGGCTCCGCAGCGACGAATCCTCTCAGAAATCCCACAAGCATCAGCACGGAAAGCACGAGCAGGAGGACTGCCACCTGTATCAACCCGAACTTCGAGCGGCCAGCTCCCATAGAGACGATCCTCCTTCTAGGATCTGCGTCGGCCGGTAAGGACAGAGAGATGCTCCAGAGCCATGCCGGTGCCCAAAGCTACACAGAGCAGCGGGTCTTCTGCGATGTAGACGGGCATCTCAGTCTCGCGTGAGATCAGCACATTGAGATTGCGCAAGAGCGCGCCTCCCCCAGTCATGACTATCCCGCGCTCTATGATGTCGGATGCAAGCTCGGGCGGCGTTTGCTCAAGGGTGATCTTGACCGCCTCGACAATGACCCGGACCGGCTCGGACAGAGCCTCCTGCACCTCCTCAGCCGACACCTCTATAGTCTTGGGCAGCCCGCTCACGAGGTCACGTCCTCTGACCTCCATCGACTTGTCTGGATCAGCGCCAAAGGCGTAACCAATCGTTTTCTTCACTTCCTCCGCCGTCCGCTCGCCTATGGCCACGTTGAACTGCCTCTTGACGTACTGCATGATCGCCTCATCCATATCGTCGCCTGCAATCCGGGTCGAGCGGCTGGCTACGATCCCGCCGAGAGAGATGACTGCGACTTCGCACGTTCCGCCGCCGACGTCGACGACCATGTTGCCTGTGGGTTCGTGGACATCGAGCCCTGCGCCGATTGCGGCTGCCATCGGCTCCTCGATCAGGTATGCCTCTCTGGCACCTGCCTGCAGAGCGGCATCCATGACCGCCCGCCGTTCGACTTCGGTAACGCCGGACGGGATCCCGACGACGACCCTCGGGCGAAGCAGACCGGATCTTCTATGAGCCTTGGCCATGAAGTACTTCAGCATGCTCTCGGTGACATCGAAGTCGGCGATCACGCCGTCCCTCAGTGGCCGCATTGCAATGATGCTGCCCGGAGTCCTCCCCACCATCAGCTTGGCTTCCTCGCCCACCGCAAGAATTTCGCGGGTCTCGCTGTGGATGGCTACCACCGACGGCTCTTGAATGACGATCCCTTTTCCTTTCACATAGACCAGGGTATTCGCGGTTCCTAGGTCGATCCCCATGTCCCTGGCAAACCTGCCGAACAAGAATTCGAAAGCCATGAAGTACCTCCATCTGGCCGTGAGTCGGCGCCACCGGAACCGGTGACCCGCAGCCCGTAAGCCCTAGATGAGTCCTTGCTCCTTCATACTGAGGAACTTGTGCCCCCTGCCTACGATCACATGATCTAGTATCTCTATTCCCATCAGGCTTCCACACTTCATGAGCCGCCGCGTCAGCTGGATGTCTTCCTGGCTCGGAGTCACATCTCCGCTGGGGTGGTTGTGGACCAGAATCATAGAAGCGGCGCTGTGGCGCACTGCATCTCTGAACAACTCTCGCGGGTGTACCAAGGAGGCATTCAAACTGCCGATAGAAACAGTTGTCTGAGACACGACAACTCCTCTGGTGTTCAGCATCAGCGCGCAGAAGTGCTCTCTATCCTGATAAGCCAGCCTCGGCCCCATGTACCTGCTCACATCGGCAGGCGATTGCACGGTGTCCCCTGCCAAGTCAGGGCTGGAGACGGCTCTGCGTCCGAGTTCTATGGCAGCCAGTATCTGGACTGCTTTGGCCATTCCGATTCCCCTGGTCTCGCACAACTCGGGCACAGTCGCCTGAGCCAGCTTATCCAGACTGCCAAACCGGGCGAGCAAGCGGTTTGCCAGGGTGATCGCGCTGTCCCCCTCGGAACCCACTCTCAGGATGATCGCGAGCAGTTCCTGCGAGGAGAGAACGGACGGTCCCACTTTGGCCAGTCTCTCTCTTGGACGCTCCACCTGCGGCATATCGCACATCCTGACAGTGTCCATCAACCCACCTCTCCATCGCAGGAGACAGACTAGACTGCCCGAATACCGAACCGCGACAAAGCGAGCGCTGTCTCATAGATGGGAAGCCCCATGATGTTGCTGTAGCTGCCAGAAATCCACCTAACGAACACGGCGGCCTTCCCCTGGATGGCGTACGCGCCAGCCTTGCCGATGGGTTCGCCTGTGGCGATATATCTATCTATCTCCTCGGGATTCATGGTCCGAAACGTGACGTGAGAAGTGACGGAGAAGGTTTCGCACTCGCCTGTCACGCGTTCCAAGACGCTGACTCCTGTTATCACCGTGTGAGTGCGGCCGCTGAGCTTCTCCAGCATGGACCTGGCCTCTGACTCGTCAGCGGGCTTCCCCAGGATGCCGCCATCAATCACGACAACTGTATCAGCTCCGATGATGACGCGGCCCTCGCATCGGCTCGCCACGTCGCGAGCCTTGTCATGTGCAATCCGCTTGCAGTACGTGGATGGGTCCTCACCAGGTAAGAGAGTCTCGTCGACGTCGCTCGTTATCACATCGAACGAAAGGCCTATCTGTCGCAACAGGTCGGCCCTTCGAGGCGAAGCTGATCCCAATACTAAGCTGTTGGTCATAATAGGGCAAACCCTCTCGCTCGGTTTAATGCCCCTTTAGTGTACCACTGCTTGTCCGCCATTACAAGAACGCGGGCCGCCTCGACCGCAAAGATCATACCCGGTGAGCCGGCCCGCGCCTGTTGCGAGAAGTCCAAATCCAGCAGTTGTTACTGCACATCTGCAGATACGGCGACCCCGTTCGAATCGGCCTGACCGACCCGCACCTGATCGGCGTCGAGGACAATGCACTTCATCGGGCACTTCTCCGCACATATGCCGCACCGAGTGCATTTCTCTTGATCGATTCTAGCGAGGAAGTCGGTCACCGCTATCGCCGAAGCCGGGCAGTTCTTCGCACAGATGCCGCAGCCTATGCATCCGACCTTGCATATCTTGCGCACGTCGGCGCCCTTGTCCTTGGAGCTGCACGCCACGTAAACAGCTATGTCCTCATCGAGAAGCTCTATCAACCCTCTCGGGCAAGCCTCGACGCACTTTCCGCACGCGACGCACTTCTCCCTGTCGACGACGGGGAGTCCACTGTCCGACATGTGCATGGCATCGAACAGACAGGCAGCGACGCACGTCCCGAGTCCAAGGCATCCATAGCGGCACGACTTGTGGCCGCCACCGACCAGGTTGGCGGCGCGGCAGTCCTGAATCCCGTCGTAGCTGAACCTCTCGGGGCATGCCTCGCGGTCGCCGAGGCACTTGACGAAGGCTATGCGCCGCGTGCGACCCGCACTGTCTGTGGAAACCCCCATTATCTCAGCTATCCGGATGCGGGCGGCATCTCCGCCTGCGGGACACCTGTCTACCCCGGCCGCGCCCGAGACGACTGCGGCTGCGTATGCTGCGCAGCCCGGGTACCCGCATCCTCCGCAGTTGGCTCCGGGCAGAGCCTCAAGCACCTTGCCTTCTCTCGGATCCGTCTCAACCGCGAGCTTCTTGGCAGCTATAGCAAGCGCTGCACCGAACGCGAGTCCCATTGCACCAAGGCTGACAACGGCAGCGATGTTCATCAGAAAAACCCTCCTCAGGGTCTACATACCAAACAACTTACCAAGGTTGAACCCGGCAAATCCTAAGAATGCGATGGACAGCAGCCCCGCGGTCACCAGCGCAATCGGGAATCCCTTGAAAGACACGGGAACCGGCGAATAGGCCAGCCGCTCCCGGATGCCGGCAAACAGCACGATCGCCATGGTGAAGCCCACGCCTGCAGCGGCGCCGTGCACGGTGGACTCAACAAGAGTGTACCCCTCGCGGATGTTCAACACAGCGGCCCCGAGAACTGCACAGTTGGTCGTGATCAGAGGAAGATAGACTCCGAGCGCCCTATAGAGCGTCGGACTCACCTTCTGAATGACCATTTCCACCAGCTGCACGAGAGCAGCGATCACCAGAATGAACGCGACAGTCTGAAGAAAACCCAGGCCGAGAGGCACTAGGATCAGGTGCTGAACCACCCATGTCATCGCCGATGCAAGGGTCAAGACGAAGATGACTGCGAGGCCCATTCCTATCGCAGTCTCGATCTGCTGCGACACTCCCAGGAACGGACAGATCCCCAAGAAGCGCGTGAGCACGAAATTGTTGATCAGTATTGCGCTGAAGAATATGACCATCAGCTTAGCTACCATGATACCACCCATCCCTCACTGATCCGACCGGTCCTCTGTCGATGCGCCGGCTCCTTGCTCATGATTTGGACCCGCCTGAGCTCCTTGGACGAGAGAGCCAGTTGATCAATCCAAGCGTGCAACCCAGGGTGATGAACCCGCCGGGCGCGAGGATCATGATCACAGACCTGTACTCGTCCGCGAGCAGCTTGACTCCGGCAAAGTTGAAGTCAGGAGCTGCAAAGACGACACCGGTTCCGAGCATCTCCCTGATGAGACTCAATACGACCAGTGCCAGCGTAAATCCGATTCCCATACCGAATCCGTCAGCGATCGAGTTCAGCAGCGCACGCTTCGACGCAAAGGCCTCCGCTCTTGCGAGAATGATGCAGTTCACAACTATGAGCGGAATGAAGATGCCCAGCGTCTGATGCAGCGCCGGAGTGAACCCGGCCATCGCAAGGTCGACCACTGTCACGAACGTGGCTATGATTACTACGTAGCACGGGATTCTGATCTTCTCTGGAATGATCGATCGAACCAGAGAGACGATGGCGTTGGACCCGACGAGAACGAACGTCGCGGCAAGCCCCATCCCGATTCCGTTGAACACCGACGTGCTCACGGCCAACGTAGGGCACATGCCTAGGAGCAATCGGAAAGTGGGATTCTCAGCCAGCAGTCCATTGGCAAAATCCTTCCGCAGGCTCAATTCTGCTCCTCCTCCCCCGCACTAGACGATCCGCCGGCCAGCACTCCGAGTGCGCTCAGCCGGTGAAACACGTCGAGCACATCGCTGACGCCTCGCGTGACCGCCCTCGACGAGATCGTGGCACCGGTAACCGCGTCGATTGACCCTCCGTCCTGCTTGACCTTGAGAGACTCAGGAGTCGACCGTCCCTCAAACTGACCCGTGAAGGCATCTCTGGTGACCTCAGTACCCAGACCGGGCGTTTCGCTCTGGCTGATGATTCTGACGCCCCTTACGGCTCCGTCACGAGCGATGCCCACTACCATCTCTATCGGCCCGCCGTAGCCTGCAGGCGCAGCCTTCGCCGCGATTCCTCCGAAGTCGTCCCCGGAGGCCAGGTATACTTCTGTCACAGACCCTAGGCTGCCGTTTAGGGCATTGCCTAGATCCTCGAACGCCTTGAACGAGTTCTGTCCCGGCAAAACCTGGGCAAGCGCTTCCTCGAGCTTGCGAGCGTTTGCCTGCTCGATGCGGTCACGAGTCAGGCTGTACATGCCGGACAGGACCAGTGCCGAGATGACGCAAATGATGCCGAGTATGACGCTCAATCGTATGGTGTCACGCAAGGCGAGGCACCTCCCCGAACCGCTTGGGCTTGACGTACTTGTCTATCAGCGGGGTGACCGCGTTCATGATCAGAATGGCATAGCACACGCCCTCGGGATAGCCCCCGTAGGTTCTTATGAGCGCAGTAAGGACGCCGCAGCCGATTCCGAATATCACTTGTCCTTTGGCTGTCATCGGACTCGTGACGTAATCGGTGGCCATGAAGAACGCACCGATTACGAGTCCTCCGGCCATCAGGTGGAACACTGGATCCTGCCTCATCACGGCCATCAGCACTGCAACGGTCGCCATGAACGACACCGGTATGTGCCAGGTGATGTGCCCTCTGTACAACAGGTAGGCTGCACCGATCAACAGTGCCAGGACCGAGGTTTCACCGATGCATCCAGAGATATTGCC
>JAAYAB010000105.1 GCA_012719595.1 Bacillota bacterium | reverse complement strand
GCACCGGCCGTCTTGTCGGTTGTCGCGGCCTTGAGGAGCTCGATGAACTCGTCGATCGTCCAGTCGTACGGCGGGACGTCCAGGTTCAGTTCGTCGAGCAGATCCGTATTCATTGCGATCATGCGGGCGTGGATCTGGTCGGGCACTGCAAAGGTCTTGCCGCCATAGACATAGGGCTCGACCAGCGCCTTCGGAACATAGGCGAAGTCGGGGTCGTTCGCCAGCAGGTCGTCCAGGGGCCGCACGTAACCGCTAGCCACTGCGTAGGTGAAGTCAGTCCAGTCTCCCCAGAGCACATCGGGCAGCGTGCCGCTGGTAGCCGCTGCAGTCAGGTAGGGACCTGATTCGCCGTCAAACGGAGTCACGGTCAACTCGATGTTCGGGTATGCCTTCTCAAACGCATCCATGACGGGTCGGATCTCGGCGAACTCGCCTGAAGGAACGGCTAGTACTACCTTACCACTGACAGAATGCCGATCGGCGGCCATGGCGGGTAATGCCGCACACAGCAGCACTACAACCGCCAGCAACAGAGGGAAGTGCTTTTTCATGTCGTTTCCTCCTCGCCCTTTAGTTTATTGTACGGCTTTCGCCATGAGGGCTCAATGTTTCTCAACGGTCACGGAGACGAGCTCCATGCCGCGGCCGAACACCAAGCAGTCATTGCCCGCCTTGTTGGCGTCTATCAAGTCTACCTGGGTGAGTCCGGTACCGACGACGCGGCGGCCTCTGACTGACAGACGGTTCCCCAGGTCGTCCTCAAACTCGCAGCTGGCGTTTCCAAAACAGAGAAATGCCAGCCGGGTGTAGTCGGAGACGTCGTTGCCGACGCCGCCGGACACATCCTGGGCTCCCATGATGCCGGCCTCGTTTAGGTTGATGGCTATCGCCGCGCCGTCACGAACGAAAACGGGCAGCCGGTCGAGCGGACATGGGTAGTCAATGAACCGCCCGCCGGTCAGAATTCCGCCGAGAAACAGGTCATGCCAGATCCCTTCGGGCAGATAGATCAGGCGTCCGCCGGCCTTCTCTTCCAGGATCGGTGCAACGAGCAGGTCGCGCCCGAGCATGTACTGATCGTGGACCTTCCAGGCATTTCGATCGTGGTGATAGTCAATGAGCAGGTGTGCCATCATCGGCCTGGCAGCCCTCGTGCAGTGAACGGCTTCCTGATAGATATAGGGCAACAGGTTCATGTGAAGATTGGCGAACAGCCTATAGATCGAGATGATCCTCTCATCGCCATAGAAGGACGCCAGGTTCCATGGACTGCGGTCGTTGTTCCACCAGTCTCTCTTTGTAGGGAAGAACTGACCGCCGCGAGGCTCCGAATGCCACTGCATGATGGGGGAGAAGGCGGCCATCGCAACAGAGCGCAGGTATAGCTCAGAGCTCGGGAGCGGCCCGGCGAATCCGGCGAGGTCAAACGTCATGAACGGAATGCCCGACAGACCGGCGGAGAGAACAGCTGTGAGCTGCGCTCGAACCTCGCTGGGTTCACTCAGCTGGTCGCCTGTCCAGTGGATTGGCTGTGTCTGTGCACCCGTATGGCCGGCGCGGGAGTACGTTATCCCCTGTGTACCGTGCTCGCGCAGGAAGTCGTTGTATGCAGCTATGTATTGCCCCGGGTAGGTGTTGTGAGCCGTCTCGCCGGTCTGACCGTCGTGTAGACGGGCGCCGTCATCGAACAGGAACTCGCCTCCATCGGTCTTGAAACCTCTGACGCCAAGGGTGTCCAGCAGGTAGCGGCGCTTCCTGAACCACCAGCTGACTGCCTCGGGATTCGAGAAGTCCAACAGCAGGCTGCCCCTGAACCATCCGTCTGTGATGCGGTAGGGCGTGCCGTCGTCGTTCGTGACACAATATCCCTTTTCAATCGCGTATGCCTCGTCTCTTAGGAGTTGGCTCCCCGGGTCCTCGACTGCAGGATCGACGTACTTGATCACTGGGATCTGCCACAGGATCAGGTTGATGCCTGCCGCCCGCAGTCTTTCCGCCATTCCCTTGGGGTCGGGCCACTGACAACCCTCAGGGAAGTCGAAGTCGTCATAGGTGCATGGTTTTTCTTGATCCAGCGGCGGGTGTTGTGCGCCGTTGAAAACATAGAAGGTCCGTTCGTCACTCCATGCCTCCAGCACCATTGCGGTCGCAGGCAAGCCTTCACGCGCTAGCGCTTCGAGCTGCTCGATCGCCTCCGCTTGGGTGTTCCACCCGTTCGAGGAGATCCACACACCAAATGCCCACTTGGGAGGCAGTACGGCCCTACCTGTAAGCTTGTGGAGCTGTGCCAGCTGGGTCTCAGGGTCTCCTGTCATCCACCATTCCTCTGTGAGAACGCCCGTGAGCGGCGTCTCGAACGACAGGCACAGGCCGTCACTGGCATCAAACCACAGTCTGCGGCGGGTGCTCGAGTGCCACCCGATACCCTGGTCTGTGAAGAAGAACGGAATTGGCATGTAGCTGTTGCTTCCCTGCCGCGTGAACTTCTCGACCACCCTGCAGAGAAGCTGGTTTCCCCTTTGATCAATGTTGTCAAAGCGCTCGCCCATGCCAACAATATGCGTGCCTGCGACTACAGGGCGGTAAGTGATGCGGTGGACGGAGCCCTCGCCGTCGACGAACAGCCTGTACGAAGAGCCTTCGACCAGAACGAGAGACTTAGTGTAACGTTTCAGCTCCCAAGTGAAGGGTTCTTTCTGAATATTCAAGACTAAACCAGTGCCGAGATGCTCATGTATGGCGTCGACTTCCGTGCCTTCGACCTCCGCTTCTACTGACAGAGTGGTGATGCGCAGGCCGCTGGACCAATTGAGACACAGAAGCAGCTGCCCGAAACACGCGTATGCACAACTGTCGCCCCTCAGGAGACGCACGGGCCCGCACAGCACATCTTGCTTTAGCACTTTGAAGCCGAATGGCTTCGTGGTGACGCTTCCCGTCTCATCGGTGGCAGTGAAGCGGTAGTTGACAGTGTGCAGCCCATCCATTGTTCCGAGTTCGAATACGTACAGGAGTCGTCCGTCATTCGAAGAGGACGTTCGTTGGCCAACGAGTGCAGGCATACTGACGCCGTCCTTCTCCCAGGTGAGTTGTGCCGTGAGTTCCCCCTCAGCTCTCTCAACCATCAGTCCCAGAGATACCTTATCTCCAAGAACGGGATTGGCCGGGTACCGGTGATATCCGAAGTCCGCAAACGGGGCCACGCCGCATGGCATGTGAGTCAACTGCATATGGACAATCCTTTCGCGAGTTCTTGCGGCTCTAGTCTCCTCACGCTGTCGCGCTCTACGATGTAGAGAGGCAAGATCACATCGCGCTTCGGCCCACCCTCTACAGCCTCGATGACGATCTCCGCTGCAGTCGAGCCCTTCTTGGTGATGTCCTGATGCACAGTGGTGATCTGCGGCAGACACATCGTAGCCAGCGGGACGTCGTCAAAGCCAATGATCGATATGTCATCGGGGACGGACACGCCTATCGACTTCAAACCGTTTATCAGTCCAAGCGCCATTATGTCCGCAGTTACGAAGGCGGCCGTCTCTCCGTTCCCGCGAGCGATTATCTCCGGCGCGAGTTCATAGCTGCTGTCATACGAGACGTCACAGGTGTAGAGGCACTTTTCGTCCAGCCCGATCCCAGCCTCTTTCAGTGCGTCTTGATAACCTCGAAACCGCTGCATGTGAACGCCATAGTCGCGGAGAGCCTCTGACACGAATGCGATGCGCGTGTGCCCATTGTCGATCAGGTACTTCGTTGCCAAGTAGCCTCCATGGCGATCGTTGATGCTGACCGTGTGGAAGTAGTGATCATCTACATACGCGTCGACGAGCACGACAGGAATGCCCGTAGTCTTCATCTCATCAAGGAAGCTGCATGGATACGTCCCCAGGATGATGATGCCGTCGAGTTCCCGCATCTGTGCGATGCTCGAGTAGTCCTGATTCGGTCCGGTTCCCGAGATGAGCAGGTGGTAGCCGTTCTGGCGGATGGTGTATTCCACGGCGCTGAGGAACTCTCCGTAGAACGGGTTGCTGAACATCAAGTGGCTGCTGGAGCCCGTCTGAGGGATGATGACTCCAATGAGCTTCGACTTCTGGTTTATCATCGTCCTCGCCGACATACGGGGGACATAATGGAGCCTCTCGGCAGTCTCCTTTACGATCCGAGCCGTCTCCGCACTGATGCGGGCATCTTTCTTGCCGCTGAGGACATAGGAAGTCGTCGTGACCGATACTCCCGCCTCCCGTGCGACGTCCTTTATGCTAACTCGCTTTCTCACAGAGCCATCACCGCCGTGTCAGATCCGCCTGGTCATCTCCACCCTGTCATCTCCACGTTGCTGAAGCGTTTCACCAGTGCCAGTTTCATTATACGACCAACAATGGGTGGTGTCAACCGGTGTTGTCATCATCTGCCGCAAGAGATCATACTTGCTTTTACTTGATATGAGTTGTGTTTAGTTGTATGATGAACCTGGGTGATCGGTTATGGAGAAGCTGTTGACCGCACACGAATTGGCGGAGCTGCTGAACCTATCGGTGGAGACGATCTGGCGGTACACGCGCCAGGGCAGAATTCCTGTGATAGAGCTGGGACCGAGGCAATACAGGTACAGGAAAGACGATGTCTTGGCAGCTCTAGTGGGCAGTGGGCTGGTCAGGGAGGAATCCTCCTACTACTTAAGGCAGGGCGAGTACACGTATGAGGACTATCTGAAGATCCCGGAGACTCCGGGCTACAGATACGAGATTCTTGATGGGGTCTTGCTGAAGGAACCATCTCCTTCGCTGAGTCACCAACGGGTATCCGGAGCGCTGTTTCTGCAGTTGGCAGCCTTCTTCTACCAATATGACCCGGGTTGTGACGTTTTGTGTGCACCTCTGGACGTCACGCTTGGAAGCAAGACTGTCGTGCAGCCGGACATACTCTATGTATCCAGCACCCGAAGAGAGATCCTCCGCGAAGAGCGTATTGACGGTCCCTGCGATCTAGTGGTTGAGATCATGTCTCCTTCGAACCGCCGCAAGGATAGACTGCGCAAGATGGAGATCTACAGGCGGGCTGGAGTGCGTCACTACTGGCTCGTAGATCCTGAGGAAAACCTGTTGGAAGCCTACGTGTTGAGAGACCAGAACTACACTCTGGTTTACGTCGGCGGACCCGGCGATGCCTTTTCTCACCCGGAGTTCCCGGGGCTCAACCTGGACCTG
>JAAYAB010000104.1 GCA_012719595.1 Bacillota bacterium | reverse complement strand
GACGGCGGAATCAACACCCTCAACTACAACGTCAAGGCCGGTTACAACGCACCCAACGGCATCACGTTCGGCGCTGAGTACGACCGTGCAGCCGGGTTCTCTGCGAGCGCCGGCATGAAGGTTGAGTTCTAAGCAAGACCTAGTTCGCTCTGCTATCTGTGGCAGCAGAGCTGGCAGATTGATGTAGCCACCACGACACATGCTCCAGGCACATGAATGGAGCGATCCCACCGCAAATGGATCCCGGCGATTCAGTCTGGGGTCCATTTGCGCGTCTGTTTGGCCAATGCTCGTCCTTTTTTTCGGCTGAAAGAAGGATATTACAAAAATGTGTTGAATATCGCTATACAGTAGCCACTAGCTGGATTGAGGAGGTACATCTGTAATGGCGAAAGTCGTACTCGACCATGTCTACAAGCGGTTCGGCAATGTCCTCGCGGTCAATGACGCATGCCTTGAGATCAAGGACAAGGAGTTTCTCGTATTGGTCGGGCCGTCAGGTTGTGGTAAGTCGACGACCCTCCGGATGGTTGCCGGATTGGAAGAGATCACCTCGGGCAATATCTATATTGGAGACACCCTTGTCAACGACATCCCGCCGAAGGATCGAGACATAGCGATGGTGTTCCAGAACTATGCTCTCTATCCTCACATGGATGTCTACAACAACATGGCGTTCGGTCTCAAACTCAGGAAGTTCCCGAAGGCCGAGATTGACAGACTGGTTAAGCAAGCAGCTCAGATTCTGGGTATCGAGAACCTGCTGGACAGAAAGCCGAAGGCGTTGTCAGGCGGTCAGAGACAGAGAGTCGCTCTTGGCCGGGCAATCGTTCGCGAGCCGAAAGTCTTCCTCATGGACGAGCCGCTGTCCAACCTGGACGCAAAGCTCAGAGTTGTGATGAGAGCCGAGCTCTCCAAACTCCATATGAGACTGCAGACTACCGTCATCTACGTTACTCACGACCAGACTGAGGCTATGACGATGGGCGACCGCATCGTCGTGATGAAAGACGGAGTAATCCAGCAAGTTGGTGCTCCGCTCGACATCTATGATCATCCGGACAATATGTTCGTTGCAGGCTTCATCGGCACGCCTCCGATGAACTTTATCGACGCAGTGCTGGTGAAAGAGGGCGATGACCTGTTCGTGAAGGGTACTGGCTTCAAACTGAAGGTCCCGCAGGGCAGGTTCAAGGATCTCACCCCATACATTGACAAGGAAGTCGTCTTCGGTATCAGACCTGAGGATATCATCGACGCCGACTTCTATCCGGGCGAGATCGCCGATGACAACTCGATCGTGGCGATGGTGGACGTGAGCGAGCCTCTCGGATCCGAGGTCATCCTGTATCTGTCCTTCGGCGAGTCCATGGCTGTCGCCAAGGTTGACCCACACACCAGGGCAAAGGATGGCGAGGATATCAAGGTGGTCTTCGCAATGCACAAGATGCACCTGTTTGACAAGGAGACCGAACTCGTCATCAGGTAGGTCCCAGCGACAGGCGCAGGTTAGTGAGGCTGGCTGTCCGTTTCACAGGTGCGTGTGTTGAGCCTCAAGCTCTACTGAGGGGGTGGCGCTCGGTATACGGGTGCCATCCTCTTTCGATTAGTCAAGAGAGGAGAACGTGATATGCAGCTAGACTTTGATGATCCAAAGACTCTCTCCCGTCTGGACCCGAAGGGAATGACAGATCTCATCGTGGGACTGCCTGAACAGATAGAAGAGGCGTACGACATCGGCAGAAACGCCGAGATCCCAAGCGAGTACGCCGATGTCAAGAGTGTCGTGATCTCCGGGCTGGGAGGTTCGGCCATCGGCGGAGACCTCCTGAGGTCATTGACGCTGTCCGAGTCCAAGGTGCCCATATCAGTGAACCGTGACTATGCAATACCGGCATATGTGGGGCCTGATACCCTATTCATTGCATCTAGCTATTCGGGCAACACCGAAGAGACTCTGAGCGCATTTGAGTACGCAGTCAGGGCGGGCGCCCGCATTCTGTGCATTTCATCTGGCGGAGAGCTTACCAGGCGCGCAGCCGAGTCGGGAATTCCGGTTGTCAAGATACCTGGAGGCCCTGCTCCCCGAGCTGCTCTGGGATACTCCTTCGTCCCGCTCCTGATCATAATGCGCAGACTCGAGCTTGTGGAGGGCTGCCCCCAGGGTGAAGACATCGCTGAGATGCTGTCTGTCATGAGGGGTCTTAGGGAAGTGCTGGGGCCCGGTGCACCTGAGAGCGTCAACCATGCCAAGCAGCTCGCCCGAAAGGTCTACGGGAAGCTCCCGGTCATCTACGGTTCGGAAGGGTACAGGGCCGTGGTGGCTCAGCGTTGGAAGGGGCAGGTCAACGAGAACAGCAAGGCTGCGGCGTACTGGAACGTGTATCCGGAGCTCGATCACAACGAGATCGTGGGTTGGAAGAGCAATCCCGAGCTTCTGAGGTCGATGTTTGTAATCAATCTCAGGGACAAGTCAGAGTCGCCCAAAATGCAGCGCAGGATCGAAGTGACCTCTGAGGTGATTGCGAAGTACGCAGCCGGTGTCGAGGACGTGTGGGCGATCGGCAAGTCCGATCTGGCCAAGCTGTTCTCCTTGGTGTATATCGGCGACTTCATGAGCCTGTACCTGGCATTTCTCAACGGCGAGGATCCGATGCCCGTAGAGTCAATCAGCTATCTAAAGAGCAGACTTGCTGAGGTCGAAGGATAGGGGGCAGCTGCGTTGGGGAGCTACTACATCGGCGTTGATCTCGGAGGAACCAAGATCGCCACTGGTGCGGCAGACGCGACTGGCCGGATACTGGTGAGAGACCTCAGACCAACTGAAGCCGAGAAGGGCACAGACGCGAGCATAGCAAATATCAAGGCCAGCATCAGGCAGGTGCTGAAGGAGCTGGGCGGAGACTCTCAGGTTCGCGGGATCGGGATAGGCAGCCCAGGACCGCTGAGCGCTGAAGAGGGGATCGTATACAGCTCGCCGAACCTGGGCTGGAATCATGTGCCGATACGGCGGATCCTTGAGGATGAGTTCGGCATCGGAGTGAAGCTTGAAAACGATGCGAACGTTGCGGGACTTGCTGAGTGGAGGTTCGGAGCCGGAGAGCAATGCCGCAACATGATATACATCACGGTGAGCACAGGGATTGGCGGCGGCATAATTGTCGATGGGCAGTTGTTTGCCGGATCGCTCGGCTTTGCAGGCGAGGTCGGTCACATGACGGTGGTCGAGAACGGCCCGCTGTGTGGCTGCGGGAGGCGAGGGTGCCTGGAAGCGCTCGCTTCAGGGACTGCCATAGGGCGGAAAGGAAGAGAGATTGCTCGTCTCGGCGTGCCGACGTCAATGAGAGATCTGGTAGACGGAGATATCGACCGGATTGACTCAGTCGTAGTGGCAAAGGCAGACGCCGCTGGAGATCCCTGGGCCCGAGAGATAGTGGATGAGGCTATCAGGTACTTGAGCATCGGCCTCGGCAACCTGGTGTCGGTCTTCAACCCTGATAGGATCGTCATAGGCGGCGGAGTGTCCAACATCGGCGACAGGCTCTTCGAGCCCCTGAAGCGGATGATTCTGACGAGAGCGATCCGCGAGTCTGCCGCCCATGTTCAGATTCTCAGGGCAAAGCTTGGAGGCGACATTGGGATACTGGGAGCGATCTGTCTCGTCGTAGAGTAAGGGAGAATCCGGGCATCCCAGCTAGGGCTTGCCTGCGTAAGCCTGCCGGCGCTGGCAAGCAAAGGCGAGTTCATCAGGGCGAGCTTGACAGCTCGGGCATGCCTGCAGACGCTTGCCAGTAAGCGAGCGGTCAATCAAGAGCATACGAGTACGAGGGGGAGAATACTATCTTGTTGAGAGTGTTCTCCCTTCTTTTTTCCTGCCCGCCGGTCTATACACTCCTCAGCCTCTCGAAAGGAGGATGCTGATGCAGCTCAGGCAGTACAAGATGCTCTTGGTCATAGTCGCGGGTCTCGCCGCCCTAAGTGTGCAGTTCGTGGTCGCGGGAACTGCACACGGGCAGGACCGGCTAATATTCAGCATGGACGATCCCAAGGGCGACGACTTCGGCCCCGGCACCTACATGTACCCGACCCACGAAGCGTTCAGCCCTCACAAGGAGATCCTGGACCTCACTCGATTCGAGGTCGTCGACACCGGGAAGACAGTCGATTTCTACTTCACGTTTGCGAAGATCACGAACCCGTGGCATGCACCCGAGGGGTTTAGCCATCCTCTGATCGACCTGTTCATCGACTGCATTGACAGGGCAGGGAGGGATCGGACGCTGAGGTCTGGACCGCGAGTCCGCTTCGCAAGTGAATGGGGTTGGGACTACCTCCTCAGAGTGGTTGCATGGGACGGATGCCGCCTGTTCCGAGCCGACGATCCGGCGCTTGCCCGCGGCACGAAGGAGGGCATTTCGTGCAGCGTGCTGCCGGAGAACAACACCATCAAGGTGTCCGTTAGCAGGAATCTCTTTGAGGTAGATCCAGACCCCAGCTGGAAGTACTACTGCCTCGTGGGCGCGCAGGACGTGTTCGGCGAGGACGAATACAGGCCGGTAATGAGAGAGGCAGGCCTCTGGCACTTCGGCGGAGCCGAGGACGAGAGGCTGGCTCCGTATGTCATCGATCTGCTCGCTCCAGATAGAGGGCCGCGGGGACAACGTGCTCAGCTCCTCTCGTATGATTCGGCCGGAGGAGTATACGCCATGCTCTATCCTGTCGGAGGGCACGCGATCAGCTGGGTGGCGGTCGCGCTCTCAGTTGCCGTCGTCCTTCTCCTAATAGGCGTAGGTATCGCACTGGTGTGGGTAAGGCGCAACAGAAGCGGACCGCCTCCTGGGGGCATCTAGCCATCATCTGGACAGCCTATGTGTATCAGCGCGGGTCTTTGGGCAAAATACCTGCGCAGATCCTTTTGTACCAAACTCGATTCCCCTTAACGACCGCCTGAAAAGGATCCGACTGGAGTAGAGACATGAGAATAGCTATGCTCACATGGGAGTATCCACCCAGATCAGTAGGGGGGATAGCCCCACACGCACAGCAGTTGTCGCGCGCCCTCGCCCGCATGGGGCACGATGTTCATGTGATCACTCATCTCGAAGGCAATGCACTGCGGTGGGAGGACGACAATGGTGTAAGCGTTCACCGCGTGCCCATGGCCAATCCCGCGCCGCCTGACTTCCTCCACTGGGTCATGCAGATGAACATGAACCTGATAGAAGCAGTAATGGAGCTGGTGCGCAGGTCCTGGATCCCTGACATCATCCATGCCCACGACTGGCTCGTAGCGTACGCGGCAAAGGCCCTCAAACACTCTCTTGTGGTCCCGATGATATCTACCATACACGCCACGGAGGCCGGCCGCCATTCCGGTCTGCACAACGATCTCCAGAGATATATCGGCGATGTCGAGTGGTGGCTGGCATTCGAGGCGTGGAGGGTCATTTGCTGCAGCACCTACATGCTGGACGAGGTGCTGCGGGTGTTTCAACTGCCTCTGGACAAGGTGGACGTGATTCCGAACGGCGTGAATGCCGAGGAGTTCCGCTCAGTCGGTGACGCCCGCGACATACGGGAGTTCAGGCGCATGTATGCCGCAGACGACGAGAAGATGGTCTTCTTCGTCGGCCGGCTGGTTCATGAGAAGGGCGTCCACGTCTTGATCAATGCGATGCCCAAGGTCTTGGCGCACTACAGTAAAGCGAAACTCGTGATCGCAGGCAGAGGCCCGGCGGCCGACTACCTCAAGTCACTTGCAGCGCAGCTCGGGATCTGGGACAGAGTGTACTTCACCGGGTACATCGACGACGACACGCGCAACAAGCTCTACAGAGCCGCGGACATCGCAGTGGTTCCGAGCCTGTACGAACCGTTCGGCATAACGGCCCTGGAGGCGATGGCGGCTCAGTGCCCCGTAGCCGTCAGCGATATCGGCGGGCTCAACTCGATTGTCGAGATAGGCGTTAACGGCTACAAGTTCTATACCGGAAACGCCAACTCGCTTGCAGACACCATACTCCATGTGTTCTTCTGTCCGGAGGATGCTATGCGAGTGAGCAAGCGCGCCTATGCTGAAGTGACCTCCAAGTACACATGGGACAGGGTGGCGAGATTGACTGACACGGTGTATCGAAGGGTGCGGAAGGAGTTCGAAAACAGCGACTGGGCGCTGAGCAATTCGGAGTTGATCGAGCATGAAAGCAGTCATCATGGCAGGTGGGAAAGGCACCCGGTTGAGGCCCCTTACATGCGATCGTCCCAAGCCGATGGTGCCGGTTATGGGCAAGCCTATCATGGAGCACCTGCTGAATCTCCTCGTGAGCCATGGCATTCGTGACGTTCTCGTAACACTGCAGTACAAGCCCGAGATGATCAAGGACTACTTCGGCAGCGGTAGCCAGTTCGGCGTCCACATCCGGTATTTCGTCGAAGACGAGCCGTTGGGTACGGCCGGCAGCGTCAAGAGCGCAGAGGGGTTCCTCAACGACACCTTCCTGGTGATCAGCGGCGACGCCATGACTGACATGGACTTGACTGCTGCTATCGAGTACCACCACTGCAAGGGGTCCCTGGCGACGATCGTGCTGACTCGAGTGCCAACTCCGCTCGAATACGGAGTCGTGATAGCAGACGAAGGCGGCCGCATCCAGAGGTTCTTAGAGAAGCCGAGCTGGGGAGAGGTTTTCAGCGACATGGTGAATACCGGAGTTTACGTTCTGGAACCTGCGGTCCTCGGATGCTTCGAGGGCGGCAAGCAATTCGACTTCAGCAAAGACCTCTTCCCAATGCTGCTGCAGGCCGGCGAGCCGATGTACGGCTATGAGACGGACGGATACTGGTGCGATGTCGGCAACCTCGAGGCATATAGACAGACTCACATTGACATCCTCTCCGGAAAGGCGCGTCTCTGCATTCCCAGCAGAGAAGTCGGACCAGGTGTGTGGATCGAGGACGGCACAGAGGTGCACAGGACCGCGACCATCCAGGGGCCGGCCTACATCGGAGCGCGGTGCAAGATCGGTCCGTACGCCGAAATTGGCGAGTACTCGGTGCTCGGGGAGCAGGTGCTAGTCGGCGCGAACACATCGCTCAAGCGTTCGGTGCTGTGGAACAATGTCTATCTGGGCAGCGAGGTCGAGCTGAGAGGGGCCATCCTGTGTGACCGAGTGAGCGTGAAAGACAGGTGCGCGGTATTCGAAGGAGCGGTCGTCGGGACCGACTCTACAGTCGGACAGAAGTCGATAGTAAAGCCCGGCGTCAAAGTCTGGCCTGACAAGATTGTCAGCCCGGGCACCATTCTGAGTTCCAGCGTCATATGGGGATCGACGTCTTTCAGCAGGCTGTTCGGGACGCTGGGGATCACAGGCGGGTTCAATATAGAGATGACTGCCGAGTTCGCTGCGAAGCTTGGAGCTGCCTATGGCTCAGGACTGAGAGAAGGCGCAGCTGTAGTGCTTGCGGCGGACGGATCAAAGGGCGCTCAAGTCATCAAGCGAGCGCTGTCTGCAGGAGTGCTGTCTTCAGGGCGCGACGTACGGGACATCGGAACCGTGACCATACCTGTGGCGAGGTTCGCTGTTGCGAAACTGAAGTCTGGCGGAGGGATCTACGTATGCCGG
>JAAYAB010000103.1 GCA_012719595.1 Bacillota bacterium | reverse complement strand
GCAGTCGTCGAACAGGGTCAATAGCGTCCTCATCCCGTGGCGACTGGCGATCCCGAGGAAGTCATCAATCCGCTCTGCAAACCCGATCGGATCATGGTGCCAAACGAGATCGTGCAGGTAGACACGGATTGTGTTGAAGCCGAGGCTCTCGGCCCAACCCAACTCTCTGTCAATCGTAGCAGGGTCGTATGTCTCAGCCTGCCACATCTCCAACTGATTGATCGCCGTGCTCGGAAGGAAGTTGCACCCTACCAGCCACGGCTGGGATACATACCACTCTGTTGCCCGCTTAGGCGACCACTGATTCATCTCACTGCCTCCTATGACCTGTTTCTGCATCCGTCCTACTCGCCTCAACCAATGCGAAGCTCCCCGCGCCAACCGTCATACCGCCGCCTGCCGTCACACTGCCGAGCACATACGGCTCCTGGTTGTAGTTGACGACCACAGAGCCGCCATCCTCGTACGTAGTCCGGTATACGCCAGCCGCCAGCTTCTCATGGTTGACTATCCGCTGACCGTGGAAGCGGCCAAGCACCGCATCTGCCTCGCGGTAGAAACCGACCGCATCCTCGATCCATTCAGCGAAGTTCGCTGCATACAGCCAGTCGTAGTCTGTTCCTTTCACCTTCGAAGCGTCGGCGAAGTACAGCTTGTAATAAGGATACGCTCCCGTCTCTATAGAGCGCAACCTGGCTGTGCGGGTGTCCTGGGCCAAATTGATCGGCTCACCGGCGTAGCCGACGAACCCGTGGACCACGATCTGATAGAAAGGAACGCTCTCATCTGTGATCTTGAACCCGCTGTCCCACAGCGGCGCGTTGACGATGCTGTCCACGTAAGGCAGAGTAAACGCGTTGCCGCCGTCTATGATAACATTCTCCACAGCAGACCGGATCACTTCGAGCTGCCCGGCAATGGCGTTGCGGGCCTGTTGCCTGTCTACGAGCTTGTCTTTGTCTTCTCTGAAGTCGGAGTTGACCTCTGTGCCCATGTCCTTCAGAGCAATCCCGCTGGCGCCACGCTCGCCATACTTCTTATATGCGCTCATAAAGCGCTCGACCACAGACGGCAAGACCGCCGGTGACAGGACATAGGCGGAAGTATCGTAGCCTGTCTGCATCGTAGCAGGATTGTGGCCAGATACTTTAGCGGTTCGTCGATTGAGAAATCGCGAGGCATGCGCGGTCGGAGAGAACCCGTCAAACCATCCGGTCGGGTATACGTTTATGAAACCGACTTCTGGCGAGAATCCGATGCCTGCGCTCTTGGCGTAGTCTGCGAGTGCCAGGAAGCCATTCAGGCCGCCTAGAGCTCTTTCGACATTGACTCCTACTGGGAAGCGATGGTTGATGCCCCCGCTGAGCCACCCGGAGAAGACAAGCTCAATAGACTCAAGACCGCGCTCCACTGCGTTCTTGAGCAGCGTTATTGCCTCATCAAAGGTGGTGAGGGGCTCGATCACGGTGCGAGGAATCCCGAGGACCGGCTTTCGCCTCTCGATTGCGCCGACGAGTCCAAGGTAAAATGGAATATGCTCCCGGGCTGTGTCTTGCCGTAGCCCATGCTTGTTCACAAGGTAGTCCTGGTAATAGTGAGCCATTCCCACGTAGTTCGCCTGGTCGTCGTGGAGGAAGGCATACCGAACTACAATATCGCAGCTAGGGAGGCGTGACTGGAAGATATTAATCGAGTCCTGCCAGGCCTGCCAGGCGACGACAACATCCACGCGGCCCTGGAGGGTCGTGACAGCTCTCGGCAACAGCACGAACTCAGAGTGGACGGTGTTGTAGGAGTTGGTTCTCCCAGCTATGTCCGCCCTGATGCTTGCCAGTGACTCACCGTCCTCTATGATAGCCAAGAACGCCCTATCTGCCGCCTTGATGCCGAACACCGGGAGGTATGCCTGGGACGTGTACCGCACTCGCTCGGTGGTCGGCGCAACGGCTTTGTCCCGGCCGTAAACTGGTATGCTAAAAGGCGCAGCGTAAAGCCTGTTGCTATTCAGATTGATCAGGGCGCCGGATCCATCAGGAACGAAGATATACCCCTCTTCTGACATGCCCGCCGCACCGAAGTACTCAAGCAGCCTGATCGTGTGTATTGGGTAGGTGACACGTCGTCCGAGTTCATTGACGACTGAGTCAGGATACACGATCTCGTCTACCGGGACTCGAACGACTAGGTCATTCCCATCCAGAGTGTACTCGATCGTCACGCTGAACGTCTGGACGTTGGGAATCGGAGGATCGAGGTGGTTCTCCTCGTGGTCCGCTGTTGCTTGTTCCGGGGTGTAGCCGATCTCCTTGAGGATCTTCACCAGGTCGTCATAGTCCCAGCTCATGAGGTCGTTTCTCAGGATGTACGTGGGCTCAGTCAACTGCTCGATATCACGAAACTGCACGTGGCTGCGCTGACTCATGTCCTTTCGGTGTCCGACGATTTGATCGGCGAGCAGGCGAGGGAGAGTCTCCACGGTCCGGCTGCTCATGTCCTGCTTCGGCACCAGTTTGTAGTCGCCGAAGAGCTGCTTGGCGTTCAGCCCATACAGATCAGGCATAGGTTCGTCGTCAGGGCCCAGCGGTTCGAGAGCAATGAGGTAGTAGCTATCCCTAACGAACTTCCTGTCCTTGGAGCTGTCAATTCTCTCGAGAATCAGTGACTCGAATCGGTCTGCACGAATCATGACGGGGAGGTAATCCGTATCTTTCCAGCGTTTCCCAAGGTCGTAGCGGACTCGGATCCCATTGTCCAGCGGAATGATCTCGTATTGTCCGTATCTGATGCTCTCGTTGAAGCTGTCCATGAGCCGCTGCTCTCCAGCCGGGGTGTAGTACGAGATTGTAAACTGGGCTGAGAGCTGGTCCTTGGTTTGGCCCCGTGCGATGCGCTCCTCTGTCTGCCTATCGATAGGATTGGAGAACCAAAATGTCTGGTTTGCCATCTCCTCGACGGCTATCTCAGCCGTGCCAGGATGAATGTACAGCCGAAGAGACTCGTTCTCGGCCACCAGATTGAAGCCCTCTGGTGCGGCACTGGCTTGCACCGGAACCGCTAGCGCGGCATAGGCCAGCACCGAGAACGTCAGAGTCAGTATTATTGCCATGAGAGCTGCACGGGCAACTCGCCACTTCACCTTGCTATCATCCTCACAGCTGGAATCATAGCCTAAAGACAAGCTCCATGTATACGTCGTTGACAAAGCCAACCATGTGGTCTATTAGATCGAAGAACAACAGGCCAATGAAGATCACAATGCCGATGCCCGCGACGATCAGCAGCACGGCAAATGCGGTCTTCAGGAAATCGTAGTCGTGAGTCACCATGGTCGCCAGGAAGAGCAGCACAGCCACGTACGCAACCGACATGGTGAGGAACAGCGTGTAGAACGCTCCTTCCTCCAGGATCATGACGTTGCTCAAGACTGTCAACGGGACATTGACCAGCACCAGAGGCGTCAGGGCATAGGCGGAAGCAATGTAGATCTCCCTCAATGTGCCCTTTCCTTCCATCAGGGTGGTCAAAGCCCAGTTTACCAGGGACCACAGTGCAAACGGCACTAGAATGCTCGCGAACTCAGTAAGGACGTTGAACCCTGAAGGATCGCGGTAGTTGAACAGAAATCCGCTGTATTGCCGCAGGAACACGCAGCTCGCAGATGCCAGCATCAGGAGGATAGTCGCAGAGGCCAGGTTCCCGCGCTTTTCGTGCTTCAGGGCCCAGAAGCCGTCAAAGGGGTGGAGGACGACGTACAGCGAGTATCGAAGAGCGTCCAGGGTAGAGCTCGTTCTTGTGCGACGCACTTCAACAGTCGGGTGAACAGTCGGGCGTCCAGTGAAGTCTGCGGTGGAGCCTGTGTTGAAGTCTCCGGTGCGGTATGCGATGGAGCCTGTATTGAGGCCTCCGGTGCGGTATGCGTTGGAGCCTCTAGTCAGATCGCCGGTGCGATCTGCAGCGGGGCTGCCAGAAGGAACTCCAACCGAGCCTCCAGTCCGGCTGCCAGCAGGGTCGCCAGTATGGGCCTCGGTGAAGGCCCCAGTAGGATCTCCCTTCCTCTGCCTCGAGCCCGCTCTTCGCCTTCGAAGAACAAACCAGACCAGACCTATCACGACGAACGCCGATAGGCCGACGGACCCCAGCCATTCCTCAATGACCTCTCTGCGGTAGTAGGCCAGCGCTTTCGAGTACCCGACCCGGTCTTGGCCCAGACGGAAGTTGGCCATAGCTCCTGTGAAGTCATCTTTGCGGAAGAGGGCCCGGCCGATGCCGGTATACGCCAGGTCGAAGTTGGCGTTGTGAGCTAGCACTACATTCCACAATCGGGCTGACTCGTCGTACAGTCCTGCATTGTACGACGCGATAGCGCCATATATGGCCCGTGCGTAGTCCGTCGGCTCAAAGACAGAGATGCAGTTCGTCGCGCTGTCAAGAATCAACATCTTGTCTCCTAGCTGGGCGAGGGCTACAGGGTTCTTGGTTGTGCCGTATTGCTCTCCACGTCCGCCGAAGACAAAGAGAAGATTGCCGTTGCTGTCATAGGTGAACACTCGACCGCGAGTCCGGTCGAGGACGCTGTAGATCCCGTACTTCATCACGGCAACGTCCACCAACACCGAGGGGCCGGCCATGGAGACTGGAGCCCAGAGGTTCGGGTATTGCACGTCACCCATGGGCGGGAAAAATCCTTGTCTGCGCAGCACATCGGTCCCACTCGGATTCAGCCGCTTCACCATATCCGCACTCTGAACCGAACTGCTGGAGACGGTAGCGTATAAGAAGCCCTTCTCGTCGGTGGTGAGGTTGCTGAACTCGGTGGGCACGTAAAGAGCCATCTGCTCGAGCTGTTCCCTAGTGGCCAGCCGTCTCCAGAAGTAGTCTGCGACACTGGGCGTGACCCGAGGTGCACCTATGTACCCCACAAAGCGACCATCGACGTCGAACTCGAGTATCCCGTCGTATTCGCCAGCAGCGACTACGAAAATCCGGCCGACCCGGTCCACTGCCACCTTGTCAGGCTTGTACTGCCCGCTGTCGAATGCAATGCCGTCAACCCCGGACACCGGCGGGCCGATCTCTCTGATAAAGCGGCCGCTGTGGTCCAGCTCTACGATGCGGCGGTTGCCGGTGTCGGCAACGAAGATTCTGCTATCAGTGACAAACAGGCCTCGAGGGTTGAGAAAGCGATCGGTACTGCCGTTGTTGTCGAACTCACGTATCACAGCGACCAGGTTCCAGTCGCTGTCGAGGCGGATGATCCGGTGGTTGCCAGTGTCCAGGACGAAAACACTGTCGCCGCAGACATCCATGTCCTGCGGGTTGTTGAGCTTGCCTGCACCTAGGTTGCTGGTATCGACTTCGCGGGCCAAGAGATAGGCCTGGGGAGCTGGGCGGGCTTCGCCCCAGAAGTTGTAGCCGTAGTTGCGGTAGGGAACTACGTGGGAGCTCTCGCCGTTGCCACTGACAAGCAGCAGCAATGCCAGGGCAATGACGGCCGCGATGCGCGATTTCAGTGCTCCCACCCTGTGCTCAGCCCTCTCGTAAGTACGTCTTGGACTCCTGTTCGGTAGCTCGGGAACGTTCCCGACGATAGAGTGTCTTTCTACGCGCCGAGCCAGATTCCTTCTGTCCGAGCTTCAGGAACCCGGAATCAGAGATGTCATTCAAGGCCTAACCTGCTCTACTGAGAGCGATTTCTAGAATTGACACAGGAACATGTGCATTCGCACAGAATAGAAGATCATATGAACTTAGGATGTTCCTCCTCATATACCCTCACATACGATCTCGGAGGTTCTGTCAGTGAGTTCGGGTCTGACCCTGCATGACATCGCCAGGCAAGCCAAGGTCTCCAAGAGCACCGTGTCGAGAGCCATAAACAACATGCCTGGCATCAGCAGCGACACGCGCGCAAGAGTCCTAGCTGTATGCGAGAGAATGGGTTTCCACATCAACACCAACGCCCGGGCGCTGAAGACCGGAGGTAAGAACACCATCGCCGTGGTCCTCGAGGAGATCAGGGGATTCCTCAGCACGGAGGTCATATACGGGGCGAACCAGGTGGCGCGCAGGCGAGGCTTCATTCCTATCCTGCTCCTTGCAGAGAGCGGTGACCCCGATGGAGTCACGGACTTCCTGAACAACATATCAGGTGTGATCTATGCCACCGGAGACACCGCCCGCAGGGTGAGGCTGCCGGTCAGCAAATGGAAGATCCCGACCGTATGTGCAGTAGCGATCTGCGACGATGTGCCGAGTGTCGTGATCGATGACCGCCAAGGTGGATACATAGCAACCAAGAGTCTGATCGATCGCGGTTACAGGCAAGTAGCAGTCATCATGGGACCTCAGGATTGGCTTGTATCAGAGGAGAGAGTGCGCGGCTATCTGGACGCGATTGAGGGTCACTGTTCTCCGATCATCCACTACGCCGATTGGTGGACCTCCAGTGACGGCTACAAGAAAGCGATGGAGGTCTTGGAGACGAGGCCGGAAGTGAACGGCTTCTTTGCGGGCGACGATCATATCGCTGCAGGTGTGATAAGCGCTGCACGAGATGTCGGGAAGCGAGTGCCCCAAGACATAGCCGTCGTTGGGTTCAATGACAGCTACGTGGCAGTCAGTGTCAATCCAAACATAGCCTCCGTCCATGTCCCGCTCGAGGAGATTGGCCAACGTGCAGCTGAGATTCTGATCGATGCCATCGTTGGCGATGCCGCTGACCTCCCGCCGACTGAACGACTCCAAAGGATCCCCTGCAGGCTAATCGAACGGGAGTCGCTCGGACTCCCGCAGCAGACACTGAGATCTCTGTCGGGTTGACTCGGAACTCGATAAAAAACCGGCGGCACAGCCCCTGTGCTCTGGCACTGGGGACCGACCGCCGACATCAACAGCGCATCCACTAGCCGCCTTGGGTAGACCGCCCGGGTCTTCACTTGGGGTCACATGAGGTCAGTAGGCATCACTTGACGTCGCCGACGATCACGACCCTCTCCCCCCCGGTGATCTCCAAGACCTTCTCCAGCGGCATGCCATCAAAGAGGTTTGCGTAAATGATCTGGTCGTCTCTGAGGCCATGGAAGTATGCCTCTAGGTCCAGAGCAGCCCTGTCATTTAGCTGGACTGCACGAAGCGACTTCATATCTCTCCATACTGGAATGTGCTGAGTATGCGAGCCGCACAGATGAATCATTCCGCCATTCGGGTAAACCGACAGAACCTGGTCGTCCAGCGGCGCTATCATGTCCCGGTAAACCGAAGGCGAGACCAGCTGGGTTGTACAGCCACAGATCTGCCCGAACCCCGGAGGCTGAGTGCGGTGCGCAGCGACGACGGGCTGCAGCTGACTGAAAGGGATGTTGGCCCTGTACCAAGCGTGTAGCTCACAGATCAAGTCGGTGATGATTTGCAGGTCTCGTCTTGCGGCTTCCGGCCTCTCGTACATTGCCACGAGAATCTGTTCTCCATAGATGTTGACAGCCGTGTTGAGGGCGCTAGACAGAGTCGGCAAGCCGAAGTACGGCAGCTTGGCTCCACTTCTGACGAACTCAAGGGCAGCACGCTTTGCCAGTCGCCAGGTGCTGTCCGAATCGAGGTCTGGATGTGCGAGTTCGCCGACCTCATGCTCGCAGTAACGGTTGTACCACTGCCTTGACGTTTCATCGACGTATACTTCCGCACCCAAGATGCGATCTATGAAGTGCACTCCGTAAGGTCCATATTCCACAGCTAAAGGTCGAAATGTCACTTGGTCACGGAGCAAATCCACCTTGCTGACTAGGCTCTCCAGCGCCTGATTGACCCAGAGCTCGGGTTCAGTGTAAGGGTCGGCCTGGCCTGAACCATAGATGCCGTTCAAAATGAACAGCTGATCTCGCGGCCGACCTTTTGGCCCACCTGCTGGTTGGTCATCGCGCCGATTTGCAGGCTGATCGACTGCCTTGTCCACACTCCGAGCACCGAATATTGCGCTGAGGCGGGCCATGTGCCTGTCTCTCATCTCGATGTATTGCGGGTCATTCAGGGCTGTTGTCATTCGTCGGTCCTCCGTCTGTTTCGCATCTTGGTGTGTCTGCTCGCTCTGCCTGTTTCCCTATCGTCGCGTGGCTACTCGCTCTGTAGACCCATAGTCGGTCCATCTACGATGAGTACCCCGTCTTCGAAGTACATCCGGTCAATGCAGACAGATCGGTCGCCGCTCGGGCGTTTGGGGTTGGTATGGATGTGATAGACAATCAAGAGCTCGCTGTCGTCAGGCGATCGAGTGACCGAGTTGTGCCCAGGTCCGGAGACGCCTATGCTCAGGTCCGCAGCGAGGATCGGATTTCCCTCATACTTCGTCCATGGACCGGTAGGTGAGGGGGCAGTAGCGTAGCCGATAGAGTACTCCCGCCAGTTGTAGCCATTGGCTGAGTACATGAGGTAGTAGGTGCCGTCGTGTTTGATGACACACGGACCCTCGACCAGCACAAAGCCCGCGCTCCAGCTTACCATCTCCCACTTCTCGGTTGGCCGCAGAGCCAGAATCGGCTCGCCTTCCAGGCTGAGCAGGTCGGGACTCATTCGTTGAACGTAGATCTCGCTCATCGGTATGCCCCGCACCCTATTGGTGGTCCACTCCCTGGTGAAATACAGGTACGGCGTCCCATCGTCATCAATGAAGATAGAACCGTCTATGAAACTGGCTTCTTCCTCGAACAATGGTGCGCGGACATCCCGGAAAGGACCGAGCGGATCATCGCTGACCGCGATGGCAATCTTGCGGAAGCCATCGACGTCTTTCGCACAGTAGGTCATGTAGAATCGTCCCTGGTAGAAGATGACCTCAGGTCCCCAGAAATCAGTCACTCCAGGCCGCCAGGAACCCTCCTTGGTGAGCGACGGAGAGTAAATGTAGGCGAGACCTTTCAGCTCCCACTCCACGAGGTCGCTTGACTCCCATACTCGAAAGCCTACTGCTGTGTCGGAGGTAGCGTAGAGGTAGTACTTGTTGTTGTGCTTGAGCACCCACGGGTCGCCAATGCCGGTAATGCCGCCTACCGGGTTGTTGGGAACAAAGCCAGCAGAAGTCACAGCAGTCCACCCCACCAAACTCGTTGTTATCAGGATCACAATCATGCTCGAAACGACAACCATGCTCTGAAACCCGACAACACTCCGGGCGCTGGCCGAGCTCTGAACTCCAACCAAGCTACGAGCCCTGACAGCGCTCTGAACCACAACCATACCTCGAGCTCTTCCCACGACCAATCCCTCCAGAGCCCCGATCGAGCCAATCGCCGTAATCAGCGCCGTTTCATCCAATCGCAAGCTCTTCCGATGACTAATACGTCCAGGTCCTGGTTAGTAGAGGCTCCTGTGCGGAGTACCGCACAGGAGCCAGTGCGAAATGCCCTGCGAAGGCCTACTGGTTGAACATGTCGTCGATGAGAGCCTGAGCCACAGGGCGGATCTCTGCCATCGCTGCTGCTGCTGTCTTCTCGCCGTTCAGCACCTGCCACATAGCGGGAGTCAGTACCTGCGCGAAGAGCGGATGAGTATAGCCAGGCAGAACGGTCTCGCCTTTCCATGCCTCGATGGCGGCCTGCATCACTACGCCGGTTTCCCGGTTCGGTGCAAGGCGGCCCATCTGCACGCGGTTGTACTGCTCAACGGCCTCGGGACCATCGTCGAACAGGAACGCGTTGAGCGCTAGCAAGGCTCTTGGATTCTCAGCATTGACCGGTATTGCTCTGAAATCCAAGGCGTGAGTGATGTAGTGGTATTCGGTCTCGCCAGGAGCCAAAGGATATGGCACGACGCCATACTCAAACTCCATGCTCGGCCTGATGTCAGCGAGTAGCCACATCGCGCCGAAGGCAAGTGCGACGTTGCCGTTCTTGAACCCATCGAAGTGCCAGCTGTCATGCTGATACCCCGCCTGCCGCCACGCTGCCATCTGGGTGAGGGCCCCGATCACTTGAGGGCTGTCATAGGCAAACACCATTTTGCCATCAGCACCCTGTGTATAGGGGAAGCCGCCGGCAGAAAGGATGAAGGCCTCGGGCGGGATGAGGTTCACGCCCCACTGGTCAGTCTGGCCGTCACCGTTCGTGTCGCGGGTCGCCTTCGAAACGATCTCCGTCATCGCTTCCCAAGTCCATTCGCCATTTGCCCATAGCTCGTGCGGGTCGGGCAAACCTTCGCGCTCAAGCAACTCCTTGTTGTAAGCAACCATGTAAAGCCCTAGGTCAAGGTAGCGGTTGTCAGCGGACGAAGATCCGAGCTCCATAGCATAGATCTCTCCGTTGAGAGACATTGTCTCTGAAAGGCCGCTTACCTGGAAGTCAGGTATGCTGGCGTAGATCTCGTTCAGAGGATAGAGAGCGCCAGCGGGACCCACGTCGAAGAAGCCCCAGAGGTTCTGCAGGTGCCATACGTCGCGAACTGACTCGCCGGCCATCAGTCTTGCAATATACGCCTGACCGATCTGGTCGTACGCTCCCGGGGCAATGAACTCTATCTTGACGTTGAACAGAGCTTCTGCTTGCTCCAGACGGCCCTCTGCCTCGCCGCCCTCGAGGAATCTTCCGGGTACACCGGGAACCCACGAACAGAAGTAGACTGTCTGGCCCTTGAAGTCGTAGTCCGTGCCGTAGGGATTAGCCGCAACGGCTGTTCCAACTAAAAGCAGTATCATACCAGCGACCAATAGACTAAGTCCAGCTCTTCTCACTGATCTCCCCTCCTAAACTTCAGAGTGATGCTCTATCTTGTTGCCGATGTCGAACCTCATTCTCAGAGCCCGAACCTCACCTCCTTCACGGGCAACGGACTCATCTCCTCATTCAACAGCTTTTCTGGCGAGATACCGAATCTCGCCCCGGGGCAGGCAATGCATGTAGTACCACCACGCGCCGTCCTTATCCTGAACCGCGCCACCGCTTCCGTAGTTGTGCCACTGCTCCCCTGCCTCCGGCTCCTGGAAGATCCGGTACTCTACGTCACCCGGCTGAAGGCTGCCTCGCACTGTGATGTCCAAATGCCTGAGCTGCTTCGCCTTGACCTCGAGTATCTGGTAGCCCGGCGAATCCCAAGTGTTTGCAGAGAAAAAGAAGTGATACCAACCATCCCTGTAGACCAGCACAGGAGCTTCCGTAACAGCACGCGTGATGGGAACCTCAGGCCATCCAAGCGCCTTCCCGGTAGGCCTCCATGGCTGACCGTACTTGTCGAGGCATGTCGGCACATCGAACTCCGGCCACCTATGAGGGTTTGACAGGTAGTACCTCTCTTCGGGAACGTAGTCGTAATAGAGCCCAGGCCCTTGAGGCCCATCCTCGAATCGTGGGTTCTTGAACCAGAACAGGTGAATGTGGTTGCCTGTCTCCCCGTCGACCATTGCAGAACCATATGACGTATAGGCTAGATAGTCCCGGCCAGTGACTGGGTCTGTCAACATATACGCATCCACGCGGAACACGGCGTGGTGGTCGTAGTCGGGACGGGCCATGACCTCCGGTGGATCGTCGTTGATGACAGAATGAGGACCGTGTGGATTCCCATCCCTTGGCATGATCTTGACAAACCTCTCGAACGGGCCAGTCGGCTTCTCGCTGTAGGCCGCAAACACGGACATTTCGAGCGGCAGATGCTTGGTTGGCTCGTCGCTCGACACATAGCTGCAGATGAACATCACGTATCCATCGCCAAACCTGTAGACATCAGGTCCCCAGTTCTGCCACAGGAGCTTCGGCTTTGCGCCATCTGCATCTCCGGTGTCGAGATACGGTCTAGGCGACAGAGCGGACGGTAGCTTCTCCCATGACTTCAGGTCTTTGCTCCTCCACGTCGGCAACTCTCCGAACTGAAACGTGGTGTACATGTAGAAATAGCCGTCGTCAGCCAGCAGCACGTGAGGGTCAGCGCCCAGGATCTTCTCACCCTTCTCATCGACGACTAGCTCTGGTCTAGCTGTGTTCTTGATGTTGGCCATGTTGATCCTCCTCTAGCCGATGTGACTCCATCTCGACGATCTGACTCCGTCTGGACGACCTGACTCCACCTGAGCCCGCTTCCTAGCCGCCTGAAGCTCCCTTGTGGCGATTCGACTCGACCTGGCTTGGGCCCGCTTCCTGGCCGTGGCCGCCCGAAACTCCCTCTCGGCGATGTAACCTCTGCTTGGCGACGTGACTCTCCCATCCGCGCTTCTCTACCCGACAATCCCGCTCCGCTCCACACTCTCAACGAAGTATCGCTGCATCACGGTGTAGAGCAGGAGCAAGGGCGCCATGAACAAGAGCATCCCAGTGTTGTTTATGAGCGACGCGTATTGACCGGTGATCTGCAGGGCATAGCCTCCTCCACCAGGCCCCAGGTTGAACAGCAGGGACTCCAGCATGACCGGCAGCACCGTCTTGCCACCGAGAAACATGCCTGTCAGGTAGCTGTCATTCCACTGCCAGACAAATGCAAAGAGAAAGACGATGACCAGGGCCGGTCCAGCACTCGGCAGCATGACCCTGTAGAAGGTGACGTAGGGTCCCGCACCGTCTACATACGCAGCCTCCTCCAGCTCTTTCGGCATCCCTTTGAAGAATTGCCGCATGATGTAGATGAAAAGCCCGTTCCTGAGACCCGTGCCGGTCACCGAAAGCAGCACAAATGGCCAATGCGTGCCTATTAGGTTGAGTCCGGGATCCGGCAGCACGCCGAACAGGTCGAAGTACCGGAAGTTCAGGTATAGCGGTATCATGATGGTTTGCGGCGGCACGATCATCATGAACACCACGATTGAGAAGAGCAGGTTGACACCCCTGAAGTGGAACCTGCCAAGCCCATAGCCTATCGATGTGCATGCCGCGAGCTGCAGGACAGCCACGACCAACGAAAGAAGCAGCGAGTGAACAAACGCCTCCGGGTAGCGCATGTATTGCCATACCAGCTTGTAGTTGTCCAGGGTGAAGTGCCTCGGTATCCACCGCACAGTCTGGTCATACAAGTCAGTCTCAAACATGAATGAAGACGAGAGCTTGGTCAGGATCGGAAGTAGTATGATATAGCAAATCCCGGCGAGGACGATCGTGCGAAGCGCGGCGATCCCTACACGCATGGCTTTGTGCAGATGTTTCTTACGTGTGTTGACCGTCTCACTCATGGTAGAATACCTTCCGCGAGATCACGCCAATAGTGGTAGCCAAGATAACTCCTATCGCCGCGAAGTAGATCCAGGACATAGCCACACTCAGACCATAGCTGGAGCCGCTGCTGAAGGCGGTCTTTTGAACCAAACCCAGCAGAGCACTCCTCCCAGACGTGAAGAAGTCGACGACGGTGTACACAACGTTCGTCAGGATGAGCGGACTCATCATGGGAAGAGTGATCATCCAGAAGCTCTCCCAGGCCGTCGAGCCCTCAACGTCGGCAGCCTCGAACAGCGCAGGCGGAACCGACTGCAGCCCAGCCAAGAAGACCAGGGTCTGGACTCCGCAAGAGCGCACGAGTTCGGGCACACGAGCTATTCCTTGCATGATGTAGAGAAGCAAAGCCTCCGGAAGCTTGGCCTGCATCAAGAAGCTGCGAAGGCTCGCTCCCACACTGATCATTTCGCCTCTAGCCCCTGCATGAGTCGATTGCAGCAACATCATGTAGTCGGTAGACTCCATCTTGAGAATGACGCCGGCGCCGTAGATGACCGGAAGAAAGAAGATCACTCGCACAGGCAGTCGGCCCCTGAACTTCTGGTTGAGAAGCAGGGCAGCGAAGAAGCTCAGGGCAAGGATCAGAGGGACGTCTACCACCATCTTGACGATGGTCTCCGTCAACACACGCACATACTCCGGATGGACCAGCAACGCCTCACGATAGTTGGCCCACCCGACATAATCGAGAGCAATGCCCTCTCGAGAAATGGTCAGCTTGCTGAAGCTATACAGGAGTGACTGGGCGAACGGGTACAGGAAGAACAACACAAACCCCACGATCAGGGGCAAGGTGAAAGACAACCCAACCAGGTCACGCCGCTGTTGTAGCGTTAGCCGAAGGCCCCTCTTCCGCCTAATGCGCACCACGAATGGCCTCCTTGGTAGCCTTGTGGTCCTGCGTGCCTGGCCTAGTGTCCGGTCTAGTGCCAGGTCTAGATCTGGTCCGGACCTGGTCTAGGCACGGTCTAGACTATGTAACAACAGTCAGGCACGCAAGAGAGTAGGTGGAGACTCCGGAGTGGAGCTGCGAAGCTGACATTCGCGGAGTTGTCGGGAACGTTCCCGAAAGCACTTCGTACTTCCACACCTGGAGTGGAACTCCTTCTGCCTGTGCCAAGAATTCTTCGTTCGCTCCAGCTCTAGTCAGAACTGGTTCTGTGACAGCCTTAGTCAGCGGCGGCCGCGCAACGGTGCTCGTCAGTGGCCGTCTTGCCGCAGCGCTCCTTAGTGGCGATCCTGCTGCAACCTTGGTCGGCGGTCACGCTACCGTCCACATCAGTGCTGGCCCTGCCGCAGCCTTAGCTAGCGGTGGCCTTGCTACGCGAACTCGAGCATCCTCTTGCGGAAGTGCATGTAGTCGTCGAAGTCGACTTCCTCAGGCACTCCATGATCGCAGCATGGGATGTAGCCGCCGCGTGCCTGCATGACCGGCATAATGCGGTCCACCTCGCGATCAATGGCACTCTTGCCCTGCGCCAGGATGCGCTTGTCGAAGCCTCCCCTCATCCGCAGCTCTGGATACTGCCGCCCAACTTCTACCACATCGCAACCGGACGCGACCTCAAAGGGCGACATGTAGTCCATGCCGATTTCCTTGTAGACCGGAATAGCAGGGACTGCGAACCCGTCTGTATCGATCTGTATGTGTAACTGCCGACTCTTGTCTATCTGTCTGGACTTCACATTAGCGATCAGTTGCTGGTAGTACGGAAAGAGATACTCCCGCATCATGTCGGGCGAGATGAGCGGACCGTGGTTGAAGCAGATGTCTTCGGCGAGGAACAGCTCGTCTAGTGTGACGTGCTGCTGAAAGCGGCTTATCACGGCGTCGGCAAGCTCAAGCCACGTCTGCATGCAGTCGTGAATCAAGTCGGGTTCGTCATAGAACTTGTACAGTACCTCCGCCGGACCGATCAGACTGCGGAGATACATGTAGCCTCCGATGACGTTCTGGACAATCAGCTTTCCTTCCGCTTCGGCCTTGACAGCCTCCTGGATCTGACGTTGTATCCCGGGCAGCCGCTCCGGAGAGCACGGGTCAAGCCGCCACTTGCAGTTTTCCTCCCAGGTTTTCATGTCCTTCACAGGGTGGTCGATGTACTCGGGCATGAACCCGCTCCGCCGTCCTCTGAAGCACAAGAGGTGACGCCCGGCACAGTCCTGCACAACCTCGTGGTCTCCGCGCACCTCGAGGACCTTTTCCTCAAAACTGGGCGAAAACGCAGCCTCGCACCACCCCAGTTGCCACAGGGAGTAGCTGCCAGGTTCGTCGAATCCGAACAGCTCATTGAGATCAGTGCTGTCGGTGATGTGTCCTTCCCGCTTCCAGCGGTCAAGGCAATAATAGCCGAACTCCGTTTGGTAGATCGGCGCCCCGGGCTTCATATCGTAGAAGTCCCTGAGCTTGCGAACGCTTTTCTTGAGACGCTCGGCTCGAACGCTGCTGTTGAGACGTTCGGCTCGATCGATGCCGGAGACGGTGCTGC
>JAAYAB010000102.1 GCA_012719595.1 Bacillota bacterium | reverse complement strand
TCACCCTGGGCGGCCTCTTGGTCTTCAGGGGAGCCCTGGTCGGCATCACCAAGGGCACGACTATCGGGCCTATGGGCGAGCTGTTCAGGTACATCGGAAAAGGCTATCTGCCGGAATACGGAGGGATCATCCTAGCCGTCGTTGGCAGTGCATACTTCCTTTACGTCCAGTACAGGACCAGGAAAGGCAGACTCAAGTATGATTTCGAGGTTCTTCCGATACATCTGGAGATTCTGAAAAGCGTGGCAGCATTGACTCTGATCGCAGTATTCGTTTTGGTGATGAACTCCTACCAGGGAGTGCCGGTGCCCCTCATCGGCCTGCTGGTCTTGTTCTTCATCTTTTCCTTCGTCACAAAGAACACAGTCTTCGGCCGACACATCTATGCCATTGGCGGCAACAGCGAAGCCGCTCAGATGTCAGGAATCAACGTAGCGCGGACCACTCTCCTCGTGTTCGTGCTCAACGGACTGATGGCCGCAATCGGCGGAATCCTCATGACTGCCAGACTGAACGCAGCATCTGTCGCAGCGGGACAGAACGCCGAGCTGGACGCGATTGCCGCTTGCGTGATCGGCGGCACCAGCCTAATGGGCGGGATAGGAAGCGTCGGCGGAGCCGTCATCGGCGCGGTGGTCATGGCCAGCCTGGACAATGGCATGAGCCTGCTGAACGTCCCGATGTTCTGGCAGTCGATCGTCAAGGGGCTGGTTCTAGTCCTCGCCGTCTGGTTTGACGTGTCGTCCACGAAGAAGTAAGCCCGACGCTCCAGCATCAATACAGGAATTGGCTTCCTGTTACAGAATATGTATAAGGCAACGCCACAGTCTTCGCAGCATGCTCTTGTCGTCAGAAAGGTTGAGTCCATGTCTGAGGAGATCTTGAGCATCCACAACCTGAGCTGCAGAAGCGATGGGACGGATCTGCACGACATCAACATCGGCCTCAAGCTCGGGGAAGTCCATGCCCTGATCGGCGAGAAAGACTCAGAAAACGAAAACTTCGTCCGTGCATTGTCAGGAGAGTTGAGCGATATAAGAGGCCGGGCAGTGCTCAAGGGCAAAAGGCTGCCAAGCTTCACCCACCTGAAACAGGAAGGCGTTGTGATTCTGCGCAGAGACCCCGTTCTGTTTGACTCCTTCTCTGTAGCTGAGAACCTCCTGTTCGACCGCTACCCGCGCAGGGGTCTGCTGAAGGCGATTGATTGGTCGGAAGTCAATGCCAGAGCGCGACGCCTGCTGCGGGATCTCGGCCTGGACATAGATCCCGCGGCCGCTGTGGCGGACCTGCCCGCGAAGAAGAGGAAGAGCGTCGCGATTGCCAAGGCCTTTGTCAGCGAGCCGGAAGTGATCATCATGCAGGAGCCGGCTGAGGGCCTTGAGGCCGGCGACGCCCAAAGACTGCATGAGGTAATCCAGAGGTTCAAAGAGAGGAACGGCAGTATTATATACATCACTAAGAAGTGGGAGGAAGTCCTGAAGATCGCTGACAGGATTTCAGTCCTGAACGATGGAACGGTCCTCGGCCCCATTCCCTCGGCTGAGGTCATCAGAGACCCTGTCGTGCTTCTGAACATGCTTGGCAACTACAAGTATGGGAAAAACACCGGCGAGTTCAGCGACGACAGCGGAGGAATCCTCGATGCGGTGTTCAAAGCAGCTCAGTATCTCACTTCAGAATACGAACTGAAGGACGTGCTTCTTCTCCTAGCCAAGCAGGCCGTCAAGAGCATGCGTGCGGACGGGTGCATCATCAATCTCATAGACGAGAACACGGACACCATCATCGATACGCTGGAGTTCAAGCTGCAGGACAACATCGAGGCGCGGCTGAAGACGGAGTGGATCCTCCATATCGGCCTCGAGAGGAAAGACATCTACTACGTAAACAAGAAAAACCCGGAGTTCGTGTCCCTGTTTGAGAGCGTCAAGAAGGTAAAGACTCTGATCTGTGTTCCGCTGCTGATTCGATCACAGGTGACCGGAGTCATTCAGATACTCTACAAAGACTACTACGTCTACTCGGAAGAGGAGCTGATGTATCTATCCACATTCGCCCGGCAGGCGGCGATTGCGATCGAGAATACGAGATTGATGGGAAGGTCAGCTCTCCTGCAGGAAAGCCATCACCGCATCAAAAACAACCTGCAGTCGATCATCAGCTTGATCGCCATTCAGAGGGAGCTGATGGCCAAGAACAAGGACGTGTCTGTCAGCGACATGCTCGACAGCATCGTCTGCCGTATCAAGAGCATAGCAGCTGTGCATGACCTCCTGTCAAAGGACAAGTCGGGGCGAAGCATCATCAACATACGGCACCTGATCAATACCATAGTTGAGTTCATGAGCTTCGACGACTCAATAAGGGTGATCCTGGACGCTGATGACATCTTCATCCCGTACAATAAGGCTTCCTCGATCGCCCTGGTCATTAACGAGCTGGTCACGAATTGCGTCAAGCACGCTTTTCCTCAAGGCCGGGGCGGAATCATCAACATCTCATGCAAGAGGCAGGCAGATCAGACACTACTGGTGATCCAGGACAACGGCGTCGGTCTGCCAGCCGATTTCGACAGGAACAGCATTCAGAGCCTCGGCTTGTCGATAGTGGAATCGATAGTTGTAAATGAGATCAAAGGCACGATCGAGTTCGTGAGGCAGGACGGTCTGCAGGTGAGGATACATCTGCCGGTCGAAAGGCTGTTCTTCCGGGGCGCGTACGCTCAGTAGAGAGGCGGGATGGTGCATGAGCGGCTCACTTCGGGTTCTAATCGCTGAAGACGAATACCTGTGCCTGATGGGGATCAGATCCAGCCTGCGCAGCCTTGGGCACCGGGTGATCGCCGAGGCTTCCAACGGCAGGCACGCGGTGGATCAAGCCCTGGAGAAGAAGCCGGATCTCATTATCATGGACATAAACATGGATGACATGGACGGCATCGAAGCGATAAGGAGAGTAAACGAACAGATGCTCATCCCGAGCATCATCGTGACCGGCTATTGCGAAGATGACCTGGTCAAGAGAGCGACTAACGCCGGAGTCTTCGCGTATCTGGTGAAACCCGTCGACGCCGATGATCTCAAGTCGGCGATCGAGGTTGCGATGGCCAGGTTCGAAGAGTTCAAGCAGCTGAAGGAGGAACTCCACGGGCTCGAACAAGCTCTGGAGGCAAGGAAGTACATAGAGAGAGCCAAGGGGATTCTGATGGATCGTCAGAATCTCAGGGAAGCGGAAGCAATGAGGCGGCTGCAAGAGATGAGCATGAAGAGCAACAAGAGAATGGTCGAGGTTGCCAAGGAGATCATAGACGCTGACAACCTGCTTAGGAACTAAGCCAACCGTTCGAGACCAGACCCCCGCTCCTCACGGTAGATCCGAACACGCACCTCTGCAGTGCGCGCCGGGGCTACGGAAGCAGCTCCAGCACAGTATACTCAGTTACGTCTCTATATCCAAGCGACCTGCCAAGATTGACAGAGGCTTCGTTCGCCGCGTCCCATGGCACTTCTTTGCCGAGTTCATTGCAGCGCGCGATATAAGCAGCCGAGACTGCCCTGGCATAGCCTTTCCGCCTGAACTGCGGCGCAGTCGTCACCTGACACTCGGTATACCTGTCTGAATCCACAAACGAGGACGCACCCGACACGACCATGTCTTCGCTCTTCACCACGAAGCAGGATGCTCTCTGCAGGAAGTCGCTCTCGCCTCCGTAGTGGTAGATCTGGTGCTCCCATTTGAGGTCGTTCTCAAGTCTGGGGTAATCCTCTGGCTGAAGTGCTTGACAGGCAGGACCTGCTGCCATGATCTCTCGGACCACCTTCGGGTCCAGAGACTTGGCGGAGAGGTGATACCGCGTGTA
>JAAYAB010000101.1 GCA_012719595.1 Bacillota bacterium | reverse complement strand
CTGGTCATTCGACAACCGTTCGTGGCGGCTTCTCCACTCAACTTGTCTCCTACCAGATCCATGGTATGAGGCGGTAGCGCACCCGTTCTGCGTATTCGCGATACCCCGGAAGCTCTGCCTGCAGCGTGCGGTCTTCGAGCGTAGTCCGTATGATATTCAGTGCGATTACAACCAAGGATGCGATCGCGAGCCAGTACGAGCTGAAGAAGACTGGAGCTGCTATCCATGCAAGCACGCTTCCTGCGTATCCTGGATGTCTCACTATGCGATATGGACCTGCGCTGACGACCGTATGACCGCGATCTGCCTGGATACGGACATGCGACGAGAAGAACCGATTGACCGCCATCGCCCACGTGCCGACCATGTTGCCTCCGAACATGATGCCCAGTGCGATGATCTGGATGTAGTTAGGCAGGTCAGGCGTCCAGCCGAACCTCTCATCCAGCCCTGCAATGACAAGGGAGGCCAACGGTACATAGATGGAAATGAGAGGAACGAGTATCTTGTCCCAGGCCTTCACGTCTTGCTTCTGGCTGGCCTCTGAACGCTCTACCGCCAAATCAGGATTGGACAGGAGAACGATCACTCGACTCACCACGAAAACAGACAGGGTCATGCCTGCGTATGCCCAACCCTCCCACCACGCCGCGCGCCCGGCTGACAAGAAAAGCAGCGCCAGCATAGCAAGCACCATGATGAGGAAGCGGGCGATCATCTGCCAGGAAATCGCACGGCTAGCCACAAAAGACTTGCCTGATCTTGTTTTCATTTCATCGCCCCCATCAATGCTGTCCGGGCAGTCGAGTGAAGTCCTCTGGACGAATAGGGTTCGCAGGTTGACCTCAAACTGCACTGCCAACACCCTTCCAGATCGCGTGCAGCCACACACCGCCGGATGGCGCAGTCTTTCATGCATCCCAGCTCTGATTCTGGACCCTCTAAGCCCGAACCGGAACACCTGAGCTTGAGCACTTCCTGCAGGAAACGTTCTGCCACAGGGAACTCATTCAAGAAAGCGATCTTGTTTGCTTTGTAGGTCGCGTAATGTGCTAACCCCGCATCCTCAGACTCGCGCAGCAGCGCTTCTATGAGTTCGAACAAACGCTGGTTACTTGGGATACAGTCCCGGCAATACAGCCCACAGTAGGCCGTGTATTTGCGATTGTCCATCGACCTTGCCTCCACGGAAAACCCGGGGGACAGCTAGAAGTCAATCCTTGCGCAATGCAATATGAGTAACGCCATGAAGTATATGTCAACTTCCTTTTGTGTTTCACTCTTCCATTTTCCCGAAAAGCGGTGATCCACCTGTATTGCACGCAGTGCAGCTTCTGACAGATTGGGTATCAGGGAGTTGTCGCTGACACGTTTCTGAAGTAGACAGGAGTAGCGATGATCAGAGCGTCGCAATCTCTGAAGTCTTCGTATATCTGCCCCATGTCATCGTCGATCGCACACACTCCAGTCTCGCGACAAGACTCACAAGCTCTGCAGGGGGCGATCGTATAGGCGCTGAGCAGGTGCTCTTTCACGACCCAGCCGCGTTCGCGAAACGGGTCGAGCGCGGCCCTCAGGAGGACTTCGGTGTTTCCGCCTTTTCTCGGGGTTCCGGAAATGCCGATGACCTTCATGGCCATGCCTATCAGCGCTCCTTACGACTCGACATGATCGGATCTAGAACGATCCGGTCAGGCATGATCAGGCTCCTACCGGAGGAGTTCGTCGAGCTGCTCTACCTCCTCCTGCCAACTCTTGACAATGCCGAGCTGCTCCTCCCTCTTGGCCGGGTCCTTGACATAGCCTTTGGCCATCTCGTAAAGGTGTCTGTAGTAGTCTGCGAGCCTGCTCAGTGGAACTTGAGTCGCGGCCAAAGTGGACGTGTCCCTGCGGCTCAGGGCATCCTCAAGCTGTTCCAGCAGACGAAGCCACTCGTCCACAGGCATCGAGGCCTTCTTTCGAAACGTGCGAATCAGCCATTGCTGCTCGAACACAGAGCGCTCCTTCCAACTGGCCGATTCGCGTGCGAGAGTATCCCGAATTGACCGGCACAGGCTCAAAGCTCTGTCGAACTCCTCTTCTGTCAGAGTCCGGACCTCGATTCTCTGATGCGTCGAGCCAGTCTCGTCGGGTGCAGCGACCTCAATACCCGCGTCGATCAGCGCCTGCATCGACGAGACCTCTTGTCCTCGATATTGAGACGCCATGGCGATTGCTGCCGCAAAGCCAGCGCCAGCCGCCTCCACAGAGAGCGTGTGAGGCCTCAGCAGATCTCTCAGCTCCTGCTCAGGCTTGCCCATCAGTGCCGCCAGCCGTGGAATCGACGAGTTGGCAGTCTGAGTCGGGACGAATCCGGGACCTATGGTAAACGCGGCCACCTCGGTTCCACTCAACTCCTCGCTGAGGGTAGTCCCAAGGTGGACTTGAGCGGCCTTGAAGCACTCATATGCACCCATGTATGCTGTGCCGGTAGACGACACGCAGGCGAACACGCCCCAATTCCGGGCGATCATTCCCGGAACAAAGGTGCGTGCCAGCAAGACTGGACCTCGCAGGTTGACACGATAGCTGTCATCCCAGGCTTTGATGTCAATATCCTTCACGGCCCCAAGCGAAGCTATGGTAGCGTTGTTCAGAACAATGTCGACCTTCCCGTAGACCCTGTCAATCCGCTTCGCCAGACGACGAACGCTGCGTTCATGCCCGACGTCAGTGCGGACGAACAAGGCAGAGCCCGCCCCGAACTCACGATTGATCTGTACCGCAGCTTGCTGACCCTTCCGCCGGTCAATCTCTGCGATCACGACTCTGCAGCCAAGCCACGCTAACGAGCGAGCCGCTTCGTACCCGATCCCGCCGCCAGCTCCGGTGATGACGGCAACCCTTCCCTGAAGAGCCCCTCGACTCAGATTGCCTGTTTCTATGACCATGTGTCCGCTCCCTCCTGATTCGAGAGCGCTCCTCATAGCGAACGCTCTGTGCTGGCGGTTTCAGAGCTCTTGTATGTATACCCGAACAGTCCCAGAAGCGCCGTGTAGATCACTGCACCAAAGACACTGAAGCGCTCAAACACGCCGAAGTACTCTTTCGGAGCGACTCCCGTGCCAATCGCGCCTGCGAACATAGCTAACAACGTGATCAGCCCCAGGACTGCTATAGCCTTTGTCTCCCGTCTTCTCCATCCACCGATGGCGATCAAGAGCAGAGACACGATGGAAAGAAGCACTACGGCGATTGTCACCACGTAGGAATGCATTATGTCCTGAAACGTACTCTGCAAACCCTTCCCGCTGAGTGGGAACAGAGTGTAGCCTACAGCTGACACCCAATTCATAATCGTGTAGAGATAAACACCCAGCCTGAAGGTCCCGTCTGCATGGCTTGAGACAATAAGAGAGACAAACGTGCAGCCGAGGACAGCAAACATCGAATAGAGTGCAGAGAATCTTGATGCGACAACGTAGGATGGGGCATCTGTTGCTGTGAGATCGCTCACTGCCTGACTCAGGCTGCTGTAGTCAGGGTGGTTCCGTATTCCGAAATACACGTGAAGGAAGTAGAACACAGCCGCAACAACACATGCAAGGCTGTGCAGACGAACGAACCTCGAGTTCATTCTCGTCTCCTTTCTGGGCGCCGAAGCGCCCGTTCTCATACTCCTTGCCTATCGCTTACTAAACGCTAGCTCTGCTGCCAGCCCCGCGAAGACCACAGCGAACGACCGCTGCAGCCACCGCATTGCCTTTGGCATCGCGCCGAAGACCTTGCGAACCCCGCCGGCAATGAGGCCGTACAAGCAGAACACAGCCAGAGTCATCAGCATGAACACCGCGCTCAACCCGACGAGCTGCTGAGTCGCTGACATGTCACCCGACTTGATGAACTGCGGCATGAAGGCGAGGAAGAAGATGGTCAGCTTCGGGTTGAGGAGATTCAGGACAATCCCTTTCCAGGCCACCTTCGTGTAGCCGGATCCAGCCGACTTAGATCCAAAGGCGACCTCGCCGGTGTCTTTCCACATCTGCCAAGCAAGGTACAACAGGTAAGCAGAGCCTGCATACTTCACAATGGAGAAGACCTCTGCGCTCATGTGCATCATCGCTGACAGTCCGAGGATACTTGCCAGCAGATGCGGCACGATTCCGAGTGTGCACCCGACAGCGGCGACGATGCCCGCGCGCCAGCTTTGGGCCATCCCAGTCGAGATTGTGTAGATCGTACCGGTGCCGGGCATCAGTACGACTATCAATGATGTGAGTAAGAACTGCGTGGAAAACATGCAATACCTCCGGTTTCTCAACGAGCCTTCATTCAGACACGTCGTTGGCTTTTGTGGTTTTTCCTATGAGCGCCGCACCTGGCGCAACGAACGATAGCGACCAAACTGGCTTTACTTCCGGCTGAGGCTTGCTGCCGCCTGGATGAGACTCTTGATCGCGTCTCTCCTTGTGTGGATGCGTCTTGCAGAAACTCATGCTGTCACCTCAATGACCGCAAAGGTGCCCCGGTAACCAAAACGGCGAGGACACCGAGGCACGACCCTCGAGTCCTCGCCTGCATCAAACACTGAACAGTGACACCGCACTGTGTGCTAGAACCGGGCAGTGTCCGGGATCGTCTGTAGTGCCCGCTCATTCCTGTCCAGGTGTTAGCTGGGTCAGCTTGAAGTGGTCTAAGTAGTAGGACGCCTTGGGATCTCCACAGAGATGCAGGAAGCTACGGCTCACCCCAACCAGATTTTTCCCTTTCATGCTACCATTCGTGCCTATACTTGTCAATTGGCCGCATTCATGCCCTCGCTTCCGTCCGGGTCACCGCAGCTCTTAGTGCTCAGCACTCCGTGGCACCTGCCCGATAGCTACTGGGATTCCGGCCGCAAGAACACTTTGTCCAGGTCCAGGTTGAGCCCCGGGAACTCCGGGTGAGAAAAGGCATCGCCGGGTCCGCCGACGTAAACCAGAGTGTAGTTCTGGTCTCTCAACACGTAGGCTTCCAACAGGTTTTCCTCAGGATCTACGAGCCAGTAGTGACG
>JAAYAB010000100.1 GCA_012719595.1 Bacillota bacterium | reverse complement strand
TCACAACCTCATCATATCCGGGATCCGTGCTCCTGCTGTTCACTATTTGTCTCTCGCAGTCCTGACAGATCAGCCCAGCAGCCATAGGAATACCGTCTACTCCCGTCCTGCGGCAGATGATGCAACGGTCCGTCCTCTGAGATCGCTCTTTCAAAGGAATCAGTCGCTTTCGTCTTGGACTGCCGGCAACGCCGGGCAGTACCATGCATATGGTTCACGCCCGGACACTGTGACAGGTGGACTGCGAAACCGGCTCCTGCAGCCGGCTTGCCGCGGCGCCGGCTGTTGCGGCGAGCGGACGGCGTCGCAAGCCAGTGCGACGGCCGGGCCGCCTTTCCTGCCACTGCGACCGGCAGACAGCCTCGCCGGCCGATGCGACGGGCGCGCTGCCGCGCCGGCTCATGATTGCGCCACCTCATCCCTCGCCTCAGAGATCTTGATGAGTGCGAACACGCAGTAGTTGGCGATATCCCTGAGTTCAGACGCTATTCCCTCTGACACCAGGGTCTTGCCCTCGTTCTTTTCGATATGGGCAATCCGGTACGCCTTGGTCAAGATCTGGTCGGTGATTGAACTCAGACGCATGTCACGCCACGCCTCGCCGTAGTCGTGGTTCTTGGCGAGCATCAGGCGCCTGACTTCATCGATCACCGCGTCGTACCTAGCTATGTCCACCTGGCCAACTTGCTCCCGATCCATCCTGCACCCTCTCACACCGCTCACGTTCAGCCATGATCCAAGGCTCGTCCTTCTTCCACACAGCCCTGGTCTAGCCAGCATTCAGCTCTCATCCTGCTGCCACTCAGTCCTCATTCAGCTATCGGACAGCTGCCGCTCCACAGACTCTATGTCGTCGACGCCCTCTGAGAGTTTTACCAGCGCCATCGCGCAGTAGTTCAGAATGTCGAGGTACTCGGTCTCGACTCCCTCAGGGACCTTCTGAGCGTCGGGCATCTCCTCGAGCTGCCGAATCCGCCTCACTTTGATGTATATCTGGTCAGTGATAGACTTGAGCCTGAGCAGCCGCCATGAGTCGCCGTAATCGCGGTTCTTGGCAACAAAGACGGATCTGGCTCGACTTATCACTTCATCATACTGCCTCAGTGTGTCGCTCCGTCTACCCGTATCACTGCACACCTCGTGAATCACCCTTTCAGCGCACGCGCTGTCGCAGCGCTGCATGTCCACCCTGTCTCGTCCTGCCCACCCATTTCTTCAATCCACATTCGCCCGATCGCGTCACTCCACGATCGCCCCATAGAGCAGAGACACTGTCTTTTCGAGCTGGTCGATCTCCAGGTACTCCTCCAGTGTGTGTAGCTTCTTGTACCCGCCGCTGACGACCACGCACTCGATGCCATTGGCGTTGAATATGTTGGCATCGCTGCCCCCTCCGGCAGCCTCAAAGGTGAGGGTGAGGCCGAGCAGTTCCGCTGCCTTCTGAAGCCTGGCACACACCTTCGAGGATGGGCTGATCTTGTAGGACTCATACTCCAGCGCGGGGTTGAACTCAAGCACCGCTCCGGCCTCTCGGCAGCTGCGGTCAAAGGCCTTGTGGATCGCGTCGACGTTTGCGTCGAGCTTCTCGCGGTTGAGGCTGCGAACCTCGCCCTTGATAGTGACCAGGTCGCAAACTACGTTGGTCGCCTTTCCGCCTGAAATCACGCCTAGGTTGGCTGTCGTTTCCTCGTCGATTCGACCGAGCTTCATCGAAGCGATAGCCTTGGCTGCCACCTGCACTGCGTCTATTCCCTTCTCCGGCTCGACTCCTGCATGGGCAGCCCTTCCTCGTATCGCTACTTCGAGTACGATGTGAGTGGGCGACTGGACAATGACTTTGGTCACAGGGGCCGATGTGTCGATCACATAACCGTGTTTCGCACGCAGCTTCTTGATGTCAAGTGCCTTTGCGCCAAGAAGGCCTTTTTCCTCGCCGAACGAGAATACGACCTCGACGTCGGGATATTGCCCGCCGTTCTCTTTGAGCAGGCGCAGTATTTCGAGGATGGCCGAGAGACCAGAGGCGTCGTCGGCGCCGAGGATCGTGTCGCCGCTGCTGCGGATTACATTTCCTTCACGAACCGGACGTATGCCCTCGCCCGGCGGGACCGTGTCCATGTGTGCGCTCAAGAGAACCGTTGGGAGCGACGGGTCAGTTCCGGTGAATCGGCCGATGACATTGCCCGCGGTGCCTGATACCGCCTTGGCTCCGTCGTCCTCCTCCACTTCACATCCAATCTCCGCGAGCTTCTTCTTCAGGTAGTCTGCAGTCTCACGCTCTTTCAGCGAGTGACTGTCTATTCTCACCAGATCTTCGAAGTCGCTTATTAGACGGTCGATATTCACTTTGACCACAGACAACAACCTCCTATAACAACGCGCTCACAGGCTGCAAGCGCTGTCCCTTGTCTGTCTACGCTGCCCCTCGTCTAGCAGTGCTGCCTCCGCCAACCAGCGCTGCCTCGGCCTGCCGCCTGCGCTGAGCTCTGCCTGCCAGCGCTGCTCCTTGCCTGTTGGCGGTGTGCGTTCCGCATGCGCACCGTGACCTGACTGCCAGCGACACACCCTGACTGCTGTCGATGCGCCCAGCCAGCTAGCGCTGCACCCTGCCAGAAGCGTCTCCACCGGCGAGTGCCTCGACCTCATCAATAGAAACCAGGTTGAAGTCGCCGAATATGGTGTGCTTGAGGCACGACGCAGCCACCGCGAACTCGAGTGCCTCCTGCGGGCCCTTCCCTGCGAGACAGGAGTAGATGAGGCCTCCGGCAAACGAGTCTCCGCCTCCCACCCTGTCGACGATGTGGATCGGGTACTTGCGGGAGAAGTAGAACTCTCCGGCTTCATACAGCAGGGCAGACCAGTTGTTGTCCGAAGCCGAAATGCTCTCTCTCAACGTTATGGCGACTTTCTTGAACCCGAACCTCTTGGCCAGTTCCGAGGCCACATACTTGTACCCTTCTATGCTGAGCTGTCCGGCGGTGATGTCGGTGTCGGGAGCCTTGATGCCAAAGACCTTCTCCGCATCCTCCTCGTTCCCGATCGCGACGTCTACATACTTGACCAGCTCGGACATAACTCTGTTCGCCTTCTCAGGGCTCCATAGCTTCTTTCTGTAGTTCAGGTCCGTGCTGACGGTGCATCCCTTGCTCTTCGCAGTCTTGACGGCCTCAATAGCAGCCTCCGCAGCACTGTCGCTCAACGCAGGAGTGATGCCGGTCACATGAAACCATGCAGCGCCCTCCAGAACGGTGTTCCAGTCGAGCTCGCCCGGCTTCACCTGGGATATCGAAGAGTTGGAGCGATCGTAGACCACTTTCGAAGGCCGCTGAGACGCGCCCATCTCGAGGAAGTATATCCCGATCCTCTCTCCACCGCGGACTACGTAGTCTGTGTGAACGCCAAACCTTCTCAGGTGGTTCACAGCCGAATCACCCAGAGGGTTGGCAGGCAGTTTCGTAACGAAATACGAATCGAGACCGTAGTTGGCGAGAGAAACAGCCACGTTGGCCTCTCCGCCTCCGTACACGACATCGAAGCTATCAGCTTGGATGAACCGCTTCTGTCCTGGCGGCGACAGCCTCATCATGATCTCGCCGAAGCACACTACTTTCTTCCGCATTTTCGTCACTCCAATCTCTAGCGCTGTCACTTTTGATATTACCACTTCTCAACATACACTTCGAGTCGTCCTACATAGTATATATTGAACGTCCACAGGGTCCAGGAGAGTAGCGCATGGGTTGGATCGAGATCGCCGTGACAGCATTTCTGATATACGGAATCAGCCTGGCCACATATCATCTGTGGCGCCGGCTGCTCTGGGGAAGTGTCGAACCCTCCCTGCCCCTGCTAAAATACCTCTACTACGGTCAGAATCCCAGCTCCCGCGAGGGCGCAGACAGCCGAAGCCGTGAAGAACATCCAGACTAGCTTGTTTTCGCTCCACCCGGACAGCTCGAAGTGATGATGAATGGGACTCATCCGGAAGACCCGCCGCCCCGTCAGCTTGAAGCTGATGACCTGAATTGTGACTGACAGGATCTCGATATAGTAGGGCAGACAGACGACAGGAAGCAGCAGTTCGAGGTCACTCATGAAAAACATGGCGCAGATGACCCCTCCCAGCGCCATCGAGCCCGTGTCGCCCATGATGATCTTAGCCGGGTGGCGGTTGTAGAAGAGGAATCCGATAAGGATTGCTATTAGCAAGATGCTCATCAATCTGACAGTGCTGTTGGCAGTGAATGAAGCAACGAACAGGAGAGTGGGTATTGCAGTCATGGACAGCAGCCCGTCCGCCCCGTCTGCAAAGTTGATCGCATTCGCACTTCCGACCATGACAACGCCGGATACGACGAGGTATAGAAGGGAGGGAACATGTCCGATATGCGACGTCCTCAAGACGAGAGGTATGTACCGCTGCCCCGAGCCGAAGTAGGCTACCAGGAAGACAGCCGCACCGACCGCCTGCCCCAGGAGTTTGACTCGAGCAGGCACGCCTCGAGAACTCCTGCTCGTCACCTTTCTCACATCGTCGAGCAGACCGACAAGTCCGAATAGAACGAAAACCAGCGTCAGAAGCATGAAATCCGGGTCATTCCATTGCACTGCCGCAACTGCCAACACGGAAAACCAGAAGGCCAATCCACCCATGGTCGGAGTGCCGCGCTTCTTGAGGTGCGTCTGCGGGCCATCCTCTCTGATGGGTTGACTGAACGCCAATTTCTTGCTGGCACGAATGATGAGTGGCACTGAGACCACTGTTATCACCAGGCCAACAAGCGATAGCCAATACATCGAGAACCCACCCCACACGCGCTATCTTCGTTCGGAAAATAGGGCCAATATAAAACCTATGATGTGACTCAGCCATTCTTGCCCGGAAAATCAGGTCGGACATGCTGGCCGAGGCGGCTGAGCGGTCGGCGGCTCACCGGATCGGGCGCAAGACAAATGCTACCGCCTGCTTTCTGTACCGGCACTGCGAATTCCTCCCGTGCTTGTACAGGTCTATGTGTCGAGCTTGCGAATGAGCTTGCACGCGTCGACAGGATCGCGCAAAAACCCCACGGGACTACGTTGCAAGCCGCAGCGAAGTGTGGCTGTGATCCGTCCTGTGGGGTTCGTCCACGGAGGAAAACCTCCGTGGCAGTCACTATTATGCCCCGTTTGAGCGCGGCTATACCACCGCGCGACAGGTCGAGACACTGGGAGATAACCCGCCACAAATGCCACTAACCGCCTCTAGATGCATGTAGCGGCGTCACAGGGTCCTTGCGCCAATCTGTGGGTGTTGTATAATGGCATTGGAATGGGACGTGATGAGACCCGATGGGACGAAAAACGACCCGCCAAACAAACCAAGTAAAGGGAGTTGAGCACAGTGATTTGTCCAGACTGCAAGACGAGTAACTTCTCGCACGCCGAATACTGCAGAAAGTGCCAGCGCGATCTGCGCCGAGCTTCTAGAGAGCGGGTTCTGGCCGAGCAAGACAGGTCGATCTTCTCGCTGAGGGTGGAAAGGTAGTCCTTCTCCACCCTCTTCTCTTTTTCAAGTGTTTCTTGCCTTATCGAGCACTTCTGTCGCTATCGACCATCTCTGTCCTCCCCTCTGCCCCCAGCAATAGACAACGAACCGCAAGTCTGAACTGCCGGGCTGGGCCACCGATCCGAACCGCCAGCGCATATCGAACGCGTGAAAGCCATGAATGCGTCAGACTCCTCCGTCGGTCCTCTGTGACCAACTCACCCAGGGGTTCATACGATAGGATGAGAATCCGGACCTCACCATAGAGGAGTGCCGATGATGGAGATCTATGTGATCCAGCCAGGAGACACTCTTGCTGCCGTTGCCGCGAAGTTTGGCGTGTCTGTGGACAGACTGCTGGAGGTCAACGACTTGCCGCACCCTGATCGGCTGGTACCTGGCCAGGTAGTTCTCATCCCGGAGCCTCCTCAGCACTTCTTGATGTACACCGTAGTACCCGGTGACACCCTCCACAAGCTGGCTCAGATCTTCAACACGTCCGTTCAGGTAATCGCAGAAGTGAACGACATTGAAGATCCCAACTACATAGAGGCAGGATCAGAGCTGGTGATTCCAGGCTGGATCGGCATCGAGTATACGGTGCGCCCCGGTGACACTCTCTGGAGCATCGGAAGGCAGTTCGGCGTCTCTCCAGGACTGATCGCCAGGGTCAACCGGATCGAGAATCCGTCTCTGATCTTCCCGTGGCAGGCTCTGATCATTCCACAGCAGGTGCCCGATGTAATCAAGCAGGAGACCGAGACGATCGCGTACGTCTTCCCTGACGGGCCGGGCCTGCGAGAGGCGCTGGACGCTGCAGGCCAATGCCTGACCTACGCCGCGCTGTTTCAGTTCAGGGTCGACGGTGCAGGTGGACTGATCGAACCAGAAGGCGCTCAGGAGGCGGTCGAGGCCTGTAAGCAGCAAGGCATAGCGCCGATGGCGGTGGTGACGAACTGGAGAGGCGATCTTTTTCAGCCCGATCTGGCGCGTTCCGTCATGGCCGACAGCGCCATACGAACTCAGACCATCTCTTCGATTCAGAGCGTCCTGAGACGACTCGAGCTGTACGGGGTGAACGTCGACTTCGAGAACATGTTTCCGGAGGACCGTCCTCTGTACACCCGGTTCATACGCGAGCTGCGCGATTCTCTGAAGCCGGACGGCTACCTTGTGACGATCGCAGTCGCTCCGAAGGATGCCGACCGCCCGAATGCCCCCTGGGTCGGAACGTTTGACTACGCTGCTTTAGGCGAGCTAGTGGACATCATGTACATCATGACCTACGAATGGGGCTGGATCGGCGGGCCTCCAATGCCAATAGCTCCGATCAACCAGGTTCGGAGGGTACTCGCATATGCGACGTCGATCGTGCCTTCCGACAAAATCCTGCAGGGAATACCGCTCTACGGGTACGACTGGCCGCTTCCAGACACACCAGAGAGCCGAGCTGCGGCGCTGTCGCTTGCCGAAGTGTATGATCTGGCGTATCGACGAGGCGCCAGCATCGGTTACGACGATATTTCGCAGTCACCATGGCTTAGGTACAGTGACGAAGGCGGGGTTCGGCATGAACTGTGGTTCGAGGATCCGCGCTCTCTCAGAGTCAAGTTCGAGCTCGCACAGGAGTTTGCACTCAGGGGCGTCGGGTTCTGGTCCAATCACAACGCTCACTATGCATTCGGACAGATCTGGTCATTGCTCTGTGACACATTCTCAGTAGTCAGACTTCCCAGAGGCCCAGCGCAGGATTGGAGATGAAGTACATCTCGTCGCCGTCAGCTGCCGTGTTGTACCCCGGTCGCAGCACGCCTGGATCATACTTGGCCAACGCCTCGCCAAGCGGCAAATACGAGAAACCCACAGCCTCTACTTCTTCGCGAGAGAGCTTCTGGCAGGCGACGGTCACCTTGAACCTTCCGTCGGTCGATCCGTGAATCAGATGGGCCGCCACGGACAGATTCTCGCGGAGTTCACTCTTTCGGTCGAGGTGCTTGAGGATCTTGGCTCTGCCACAGTACCCGTAAGCTCGAATGAGTCTGTCTCTCTCGTCATCTTCGCCGAACCGCTCGAGACCCGGAGCGATGGTCAGGAGATGTCCTCCGTCAGCTATCGCCTTTCTTGTCCGGTATATTGCCTTGCAGGCCAGCCAGGTTGTGCGATACTCACCTGAGTCCAGGTAGACTACGACCTTTCGCAGAGGTGCGCTGAGTCTCACCACATTCCGCGCCCGGCTCAGCCGCGCCGCGTTCTCGAAGACCTCCCGTGTGTCGCCGCAGAAGACACCGATCGTGTCAGCAAGGCCGTCAGCTCTAGCAGTCATGGAATTGACAGTGAGCACGTGGACGACGTGTGATGAACCAAGGAACCGATCCGCCGCCCAGTCCAGCAGCCGGCGGGCTGGCGTGTCGACTGCTCCGATCACGCGTTCAATGCCGTAAACGGCGGACATGAAGTGAGACCCATCAATGATGCCCTTTCCCCCGCATCCTACCATTAGGTTCTTGGTGTAGCTCGACATTCCGGTGACTTCGTGCGGCACGACCTGACCGATGGATACGATATGATCATAGGCACCCTCAACTAGCCGCCGGTTGACCGAGATCTCTATGGGCAGTCCCACTGCCCCTTCTGACAGGCTTCGGACGAGCTCGGAGCGCGCCACGCCCAGCCGGACGGCGTCCTCCTTCCATCTGTGCACAATGAACGCGTCAAGCGGCACATCAGTCCCAAACATGTCGCGGAGCTGATCACAGGACATGGGAGCGTGAGTGCCGAGAGCGGGCATGATGTCCACGACTGCGCCCTCGCGGGTCAGCAGCTCGTAGAGCCGTGCAGTGATACGACCTGCTCCAGAGTGCTTCCGAGTATGGTCAGGCGGAATCAGCAATACGCGGCCTTGAGATGACGAACGGAGGATCTTGTGCGCCAATTCAGATAGGATTGACTCGACAGCGTCAGGGTCCAGCGAGTCGACAGCGCCCCGGTCGAGTGGGTTGATGACGCTTGGGTCGACTGGGTCGGCAGCGCCCTGGCCCAGCGCGGCGGCCTGTCTGGCATGCGGACTCAATGGGGGTCGTTGTGATAGATGCGACGGCACCGGAGCGACAGCTGACAGATGGAGACTAGGTGAAGTCATACAGGCAGTCCAAGTCTATGGTTCGATCGTCGACGAATCTGACACCTTCGGCGACGAGGAGTTCCTTCTTTCGCCGTATGTTTTCGCCCTCGGTCTCCCCGTCGAATCCGCCCAGGGTCATGTCAGAGCTCACGACTCTGTGGCAGGGAACCACGGGGGCGAAGGGGTTTACCCTGAGAGCCTGGCCGACGGCCCTCGCGCAGCCGCATCCGATCTTCTGCGCTACCAGCCCGTACGTGCTGACCTTTCCCTCCGGGATGGTTGCCACCAAATCGTATACCTTCTGCCTAAACGGCGTCAGCCTGATCTCCACTCTGCTTGTCCCCCAATCGAACCGGCAGCGCGCAGGAAGCCGGACGCAGAACTGCTATGGAACTCTCCACTCTCCCGTAGTTAGGTCGATGTCGACATCGTTGTCGGGCGGCTCAAGATCATTCCACAGACCTTTGACCAAACCGCCCTGTGTGAGCACTATGATCTTCCCCCAGAGACTGACACCCGTCGTGTCAAGAAGCACCTCAGGGGGCCTCTCGTCGCCGCGATAGTGGGCCAAGATTGCGTTGGCCACTTGCGGCGCCAGGATCTGAGCGCTTTCCTCGTCGACCCAATATCCGGTCAGAGTGCTTACAGCTATTCCAGCTATACCACTATGGACGTAGTCCTTGGCGTATTCCTGAAAGCCCTCCGGCCGCGAGGGAATGGCATCGACGAACCTGCTCCTGATGCGCATCGTCTGATCGTCGGTGATCTCTACGATCCTATATGCACAGGGATACGTTACCATCGACCCGGTCTCAACGTCGAAGATGAACACCGTGCGCCTCTGGCCGCCGATTCTCGTGGTGAAGGTCCGCTTGACAATATCTTGCGAGTGATAGTGACCCGTGAAGACCACCTTCACGCCGCCCGCTGCCAGCCGCTCGGCTATCATCGGCCAGTCGTCGACCAAATACTCGCCGTAGAACTTCTCCTGACCCTTGTAGTGTTCAAGCACACCGTGGTGCATGACGCCCAGGACAGCCCTGCCGGTACTCACGGCTTCGTTCAGTACCTGATCCAGCCAGCGCAGAGTCTCTTCGGGGAAGCGTCCGTCAACCACGGGAGGTTTGCCGGTTCGGTTGTCGCTATAGCGGCACGCGTCCATGGCAACGATCCACAGCCCCGGCAAGGGCTCGACCACGTAGCTGAGGGACGCGCTGTCGCGTCGGATCGCCTCGCCGTAGCCCAACTCTCTGTAGATCTCGGCGAACTCCTGAGGAGTGACAGTCGGAACCGGCTGCGTGCCGTCTTGCTTGAACATAACTGCGTGGCTGTTCAGGATGTCGTGGTTGCCTGGGACGACGTAGACCTTCGTACCGTCATCGACCAGGGTGGAAAGGATGGAAGCGCACCTCTCGTGGTTCAGCTTCTCGCCGTCTTTGGTGAGATCGCCTGAGACGATCACGAAGTCGAGATCCTCTTCCTTGAGCCGCTCTACCACAGTCTCGAGGATCTCTATGCTCTCCACGAGCAGCTTTCTGTCAGAAGCGATATAGAGTTCGAAATGGGGACCCTCTGAGCCCAGGCTGGTGTCGAATATGTGAAGGTCGCTGATGACGGCGAACCTAGTCGAAGGGTAGGCAGGTTGATCCGCGGCCAGACAGGTAACCGTGGTGAAAACCAGGACGACCACTAGTACAGAGGAACATAGCCCGGCAAGCCATGGCCTCTTAGCCAATCCCCCGCGCATCTCCATTCATAAGCCCTCCCCTGCTGGTCCGTCTCCGTGCCAAACCAGTCAGCTCGGTGCCCACGATCTCCGTTCCACACAGATAGATTGTAGCACTCGTTGGACAATCGCTCAAGTCCATGAGCGGCAGTTCAATCCTTATCCATCAGCTTCTGCCAGGTGTCCCGGAGGGATACGATTCGGTTGAAGACAGGCCTGCCCGGAGTCGAATCCGGGTCCGCACAGAAGTACCCGTGCCGCAGGAACTGAAAGCGATCGCCCACCTTGGCAGTGGAGAGCGCTGGCTCAACCAGGCAATCCGTCAGTACCTCGAGCGAATTGGGATTCAGGTTCTTCAGGAAGTCATCTCCCTCGTTCGGATCCTCCGTGAGAAAGAGGTTGTCATACAGGCGCACTTCAGCGCGCACCGCATGGGATGCGGACACAAAGTGGATCGTGCCCTTGACCCGCCTCCCGTCAGGTGTCGCTCCGCCCCTGCTCAACGGATCGTACGTGCAATGAAGCTCCACAATCTCGCCGGTCGCCGGGTCCTTGACAACGTCCTGGCAGGTGATGTAGTAGGCGCTCTTGAGGCGGACCTCTCTCCCCGGAGCGAGCCTGAAGAACTTCTTGGGCGGATCCTCCATGAAGTCATCGCGCTCGATGTAGATCACTCTGGAGAAATGCACGGTCCTCGTGCCGGCGCTTGGGTCCTCCGGGTTGTTCTCGGTTTCGAACTCCTCGACCTGACCCTCAGGGTAATTGGCGATGACCACCTTCAGCGGCCTGAGCACGGCCATGTACCTGAGCGCGCGCTTGTTCAGGTCTTCGCGCAGACAGTGTTCGAGCAGGCCGAGATCGACCACGCTGTTCGCCTTCGCCACGCCGATTCGAGCGCAGAGCTCCCGAATGGACTCAGGAGTGTAACCGCGGCGACGCAGGCCTGACAGGGTGGGCATCCTCGGGTCGTCCCAGCCGCGGACGTACCCCTCGTCGACCAGCTTGCGCAGCTTCCTCTTGCTCGTCAGCGTGTAGGTGAGATTGAGCCTGGCGAACTCGATCTGCTGCGGAGGCTCAGGTATCTCCAGGGTGTCGAGAAGCCAGTCGTAAAACGGCCTGTGCTCCTCAAACTCAAGAGTGCAGAGCGAGTGCGTAATGCCCTCTATTGCATCCGACAGAGGATGGGCGTAGTCGTAAGTCGGATATATGCACCAGGTATCGCCGGTCCTGTGGTGAGGCACTCTGAGAATCCGGTAGAGCACCGGATCCCTCATGACGATGTTCGGGGACGCCATGTCTATCTTCGCGCGCAAGACGCGGGCTCCGTCGGCGAACTCGCCCTCTTTCATCCGTCTAAACAGATCGAGGTTCTCCTCGACCGATCGATCGCGGTAGGGGCTGTTGCGACCGGGTTCTGTCAGCGTTCCTCTGTACTCCCTTATCTCGTCCGCGGTGAGGTCGCAGACATACGCCTTGCCTCTCTTGATCAGCTCGACTGCGTATTCGTACAGTCGGTCGAAGTAGTCCGAGGCGAAGAACAGCCGGTCTCCCCAGTCAAAACCTAGCCACCGGATGTCCTCCTTGATCGACTCGACGTACTCAACCTCTTCCTTGCTGGGATTGGTGTCGTCGAAGCGCAGGTTGCACAGTCCGCCGTTGGCCTCCGCCAAGCCGAAGTCAATGCATATCGCCTTCGCATGCCCTATGTGCAAGTAGCCATTGGGTTCTGGCGGAAACCTCGTATGCACCCTGCCACCGTACTTCCCGGTAGCTTTGTCCTGATCCATTATTTCCTGTATAAAGCCGCCAAACTTGGGTTTGTCCTCACCCACAGCTGATCCGCCTCCATCAGTATAGGATAGACCTCATATACTCAACGTACCCAGGCAGGGCAATCTCGGGCTCCTCTATCTGCGGATGCCACTTCTTCTCGTATTCGAACGACAGCCATCCCGAATACCCGCCCTGCCTGAGAAGGTCTACTGCCTCTTTCACCGGCAAATCGCCCTGTCCCATCAGGCATGGAACCGCCCGGGCGCCCTCTCCTCTGCTGTCCTTGACGTGGACGTGCTTGATGTAGGGTGCGAGCAATCGGTAGGTTTTCTCCATCTGCTCTCCTGCGAACTTGTACGGGTGGTTTATATCCCACAGTATTCCCTTTGCAGTCCCCTTCGACCGCTCCAGTACCTCAAGGATCACTTCTGAACTAGTGAAGTCTCCGTGAGTTTCCTGAACCACCGTCACCCCGGTCCCGTCCGCGTAGGAAGCGAGCTCGCCAAGCCCCCTTGCTACGGCCTCGATCGTCTCCTGCCTCTTTGCCGGGTCAGGTATTTTGTCTCCGAACACCCTAATATAGGGCGCGCCCAGCTTCTGTGCAAGATCTATGGAGGCCCTCCCCTCGGCCAGCGCTGACTCAAACGATCGCGGGTCGTGAAACACTACGGACGTTCCGAGGCAGCAAATCTCCAGCCCGAGTTCTCTGAGCCTTTGTTTGGTCTCCTGGAGGTTCTCATCCAGAAACGGCGTTACTCTCGGCAAATACATCTCGCCGTCAACGCCTCTGATCTCGATTCCGTCATATCCCAAGCGGGAGGTCTCGGAGAGAATCCTGTCCCATGTCCAGTTGGGACATGCGAGAGTGGAAAACGCAAGTTTCATCATGTGCACTCCCTGCGTACACGCGTTGGAATCCGGCGGGCGCCGCTTCTTCCTTATGTTCACCGCAGCGGGAGGCATATCCTGCTGAAGGCCATCCGAAAGGAACAGGTCTCGGCAGCGTCTTGCAGCGGGCTGGGACCAGGCTCGTCGAGACGGCGAGGTAC
>JAAYAB010000099.1 GCA_012719595.1 Bacillota bacterium | reverse complement strand
CCGGGCATTTCGTTCGGCGACTGCTCTCTCGAGCGCGGTGGCGAGTTCGCCGTTGAACTTGACAACATCGTCATTGACCCAGGCAAGCCATCGCTTGGTGAGCGACAGATCTCGCTCAAACGATCGCTTCGTAGCAGCAACCTCAGAACTGCGGACTTCGTAAACGAAACGAAGCTCGGAGGAGTTGAGTGCAGCACGTGGTACGACCAGGGTCCATGTTGAGGGTCTCAGCTGGAAGAGGACTTGTTCGCCGGTGTATGGGACGTTGTAGATAACCCGCGTGCCTCGCAGCGTCGATGAGGCCGATGGGGCACCTCGAACCCCGCGATCAACATCGCGAGCAATATCACGTAACCTGCGCAGGTCAACGTCAGCGTCATGCGCTTCGACGCTGATCGCTCCTTCTGTGAGTGCTACTGGTTCCATCCAAAACTGCTCATAAAGCCTGGCCACAACTGCGTACGGGTCTTCAGAGCGAAACGTCGACTCAGTGATCTCGTCAACCACCCGGAGCGCCCTGTCGCGCTGCACCCGAAGAGTTGCCACCAGATCGCCGTCCATGAAGAGGGCCTGGACTCTCACAGCGTCACCCCCCTGGCCGTACAGTCCCCCTCGGCCTGTCACTCTCGCCTGAGCGGCTACATGGAAGCCCATTGCTCGCCTTGCGAAGGATTTGTGTGTCGCCTGTAATGGGAGTCAGGCCGAAACCCTTGTCCAACTCACATTTCCCATGCTCAGACCCTGTTGTGACGTGTCTACGAGTTCCGTTTGCACCTCGTCGTCGCTAGAGCCCCAATCCCTCTTCTCGGAGTCTTCTTGCTGTGACAGCGATTCACTTTTGACCAGCTTATGAGCCTGTTTCTTGCCTATCTGCTAGCTTGACAAAAGACTCGCAGCTTGCATAATCGACAGTTCCTCCGCAACCTCCCCATCCAAGAGATTCTGCGTCGTAGCTGGACGCATCCTGAGTGATCTTCTGTCACTACCAATTTTGCTTTATTATACCACTTACTTGCGGACATGGACAACCATACCGGCTGCTCACCCCTACTTACTGAGGTCGATTTTGCCGGTATCGTTGTCCTGACGACCCCTTGGCACATCCGCAGGGCGAATCATCCGGGAATGCTCTTGAATGCGACACAGCACGCAGGACATCGATAGGCGACTGCATGTCGCTGGCCAAGGGCGCCGGCTTCAAAGGGATCGAGCTGATGCTCGAAGAGGAAGGGCCGATCAGCCTACTCAGTGACGAACGGCAGATGACGCAGTTCAGGAATATGGCCAATGACATAGGATTAGAGCTTCCGAGCCTCGCGACAGTAGAAGTTCTTGTTGCCTCCAACCTCAGGAAGATCATCAACCGTTTGTGGCCCGGTGAGGACTGTGGTATGCTTTACGCATCGGAGGTCTCCTATCCGGCGTCTGTACAATGGAGGTCTGACAGATGAGCTCTCTTGAGTACCGGCCAGACGCAGATGACGTCCGGAAGCGGCTGTCGGAGTGGTGGAACGGCGGCGACATAGGCCGGCCAGTCATGCAGATCATCACGCCCCGCCCGGAGGCAGCCCTTGGGGACAACGCAGCACTGCGAAAAGAACCGATGGCGCCAGATGGGTGCTGCCCCCACTATACCACGCAGAGCCTCACATACCGAGTGGAGCGTGAGGAGTACCTGTGGTCGCGCCACATGAGCTTCGGTGAAGACATTCCGGCGGCCAGTCCATGTCTCGGACCTAACTGCCTGGCCCTGTATCTGGGATGCACCGCGGTAGAGAGGCGCGATACGGTCTGGTTCGAACCTTGCATCAAAGACCCTGATCAAGCAGTGTTTGAGTATGATGCAGACAACCGATATTGGAATCTTCAGCTTCGCCTGATACGACTACTGCTGCAGGCAGGGAGAGGGAGGTATCTTGTTACATTTCCAGATCTAATAGAAGGGCTTGACACGCTCGCTGCGATGCGGGGCACCGAGCAGTTGCTGACAGACCTGGTCGATCGTCCCGAGTGGGTGTTCGAGAGCCTTGGTCGTATCACTGATCTGTACATCAAGTACTACGACGCTATCTATGAACTCATCAAGGACGAGACCGGCGGTTCGCACTTCTGGGCATGGGCGCCAGGGAAGATGGCCAAGTTCCAGTGCGACTTCTCTGCCATGATCTCGCCAGCGATGTTTAGGGACTTCATGGGGCCTGTGCTCAGGAGGCTAACTGAGCACGTAAACCACTGTATGTACCACTGGGACGGTCCAGGTGCTATCCCTCACCATGACGCGCTCCTCTCCATACCCGGGATAGACATGATCCAGTGGACTCCAGGCGACGGTGTAGAGGGTCCGACTGACCCGAGATGGTGGCCGCTCTTCCACAAAACGATCGATGCAGGAAAGAAGGTCTGCCTGACGTCCGGAATAGACATGGAGTCACTAGTACTCCTGAAGAGGGAGTTCGGCTCAAGAATGAAGCAGTTCATGCTCATAGTACGCGCCCGCACGCCAAGGGAGGCGCAGGCACTGCTTGATCTGGCGATGGTTGACTGACCTCTCGGGCTTGAT
>JAAYAB010000098.1 GCA_012719595.1 Bacillota bacterium | reverse complement strand
TACAAAGAACGACACACAACGACACGACAACACGAGTGACGGCCTCTCCACGCCGGCAGGCGTGTTGATATAGATCCTCACCCTATCCAGCTCAGTCGAAAGACTGAGCTTTTTCTTTTGCTGCTAGAGCAGCGGCCATTTGGCTCTCAGGGAAGCCGACACCATGCCGGTTTCGTTGTGAATTTCCAGTATGAGGCGTGATCCTGATCTCAAGAAGTCCTTGTAGGTGACTTGAATATCGACTACCGGTGTGGTGGCGCGCACCCCTGCTTCAGCTCCGATTAGCACTGAGTAGTCGAGCCACGGTAGAGGAGAGCCGTAGACGCCACCGGCGAGCACATAAGTGATGTCCGTGTCCTCCAGATCGATACTGATCGATCCCCGGCAGATCGTTGCCACGCTTGTGTGCTGATGCCATCTGACTGTGCAGCTCACCCCAGCCTCTCCGGGCCTTACTACCGGGAACTCGTGAGCCGCTTTCGCAAGAGCCAGGTCGAATGTCGGCGAAGCGAACGAGGCCAACGTCTTCAGCGCTACTCGTCCCAACGTTGTTTCGATCCCGGCGGCCAATGCGATTGCCCCCGCTCTGTCTCTGTCGTTCCTGCGAGCAATCGCGAGTTCATCGGCACCTCCCGGAATCCGCCCGGGCAGCCATTGATAGCTGACTGTCAGTATCTCGTCCCGAAACACACCAAACTGAACCATGCGCCGTTTTGTGAGCTTCACACTGCCTGTCAGTCCTGCCGACAGCCTGCCAGCTGAGGGGTTATACTGGAGAGACACGCCCACGCCTGCAACGACGGTAGTGTTGTTTGTTTGCAGCTTCACTTCCGGAGCGATCAGGAGGTTCGCAAACGATGGAAACGGGTATGCCGCCGGATCGTACTCTGCGTGAACGAATCCGAAGCCGAGGAAGGCGCCCTTGAAATCAAAGGTCGGCAATTTCAGAGGACCCGGCAGGGCGGCTTTCGGAACCGATCCGCCAACGCCCACGGGACTTGCAGCCTCAACTGCATCAGGCAAGACTGCACAAGCCGCCAGGGTTCCGATCAACGTGAGGAATATGACGACCAGCACTGGGAGAATCGGCGGTCTCTGAGCCTTGCTGCGCTTCATCAACCAGCCGTGTACCAGCTCATAGATGGCCGGAATCACGATCAGCGTGAGCAGGGTCGATGACAGCAGTCCCCCCATCACAGCGACAGCAAGCGGTTTCTGGGTTTCGGTACCCTCTCCAAAACCTATGTACCTGCCGACTCCAAAAGCAAGCGGCAAAAGCCCGACAATCGTGGTGAGCGCAGTCATCAGAATCGGTCTCAGCCGCTCCGTTCCAGCGTCGAGTATAGCTGAGCGGAGGTCTCTGCGCTCCTTTCTCAGTCTGTTGATGGAGTCGACCATCAGTATGGCGTTATTGACCACGATTCCCACGAGCACAATCATTCCCACCACTGCCATGACGCCGAGTCGGGAGCCGGCCAGCAGAAGGCCGAACACAGATCCAATGGCAGCGAGGGGGATGGAGAACATGATTATGAGCGGGCTCATCAGTGACTCGAACTGAGCAGCCATCACCATGTAAACCAGGAGCATAGCCACGAGCAGCGCGGTCTTGAGGCTGTTCAAGGACTCCTGCATGATATTGCTTACACCTGTGAACTCAATGGAGTATCCTTCAGGAATGTGCATCTCATCGATCTCTGCCAACACAAGACTCTTGGCTGTGCCAAGTGGAAGGCTCGACAGGTAAGCTTCCAGGGCTACCGTGCGCACGCCATCGGCCCTGGAAATGGTCGTGAGTTCCATCTCCTGGCGAAGTGTCGTGATGCGCCCGAGAGTAGGCGGGCCGGTAAGCTTCGAGGCCAGTCCTGAACCCTCAGACCCGACTGAGCTGCCTGCGCCACCCGCCTCCAGAGAAGAGGAGACCTTGAGCGATAACACGCTGTCGAGATCCTTGCCGACCGCATCCTTGGACGTGAGGACGACAGGTATCAGCTCGCCGTTCAACCGAAGTTCCGTAGCAGTTGTCCCGACCAGCTGCGACCTGACCGAGAGCCCGACTTGACCGGCAGTCAGGCGAGAGGTCAGGGCCCTCGCGTGGTTCACGTCGAGGAACGCTATAGGTTGCACGCTCTCAACGGATTGCTCGACGTGCTCGATTCCCTCTATCGACTCGAGCCGTTGGGCGAGTTCATTAGAAAGCTGCCTGAGGATGCCCAAGTCGTCGCCAGAGATGTTGATTTCCAGGGCGGATTGGTCGAGCCCTGTCACATACGCGATCTGATCTGTGGCATGCACCTCGATCCTGGCGTCTTGATGAAGCGCCCTGACAGGCTCCACTGCACTGCTTATCCGAGCGACTGTTTCCATGAAGGACAGTTCTCTCTCGGCGTTTGGCTTGAGCATGATGTCAATACGGCCGCGGTTCGATGGAAGCGAGGAGAAAAGCCACAAGATGGCCGATGTATCCGAACCTCCGATGCGGCTCGAGTAGGCGTGGATCCCCGGGATGTTCTCCAGCACAGACTCGACGTCGGCCACGACTGAGCTTGTCCGGTCGACAGGAGTGCCTGGCGGCAGGATCACGTTTACTTCGACCATACCCATGTCCATATCGGGAAGGAACTCGGTCTCAAGGCCACTCAGAGCAAACAGAGCCGCTATGAGCAGGACCACGGATACGGTGAGAACCGCCCATTTGTGCTCGAGAGACCATGCCAAAGCACGGCGGTAGCGCAAGCTGATTGCTGACAGGCCGGCGCCGATCGTTGTTGCTGGAGCACCGCGCCATCTTGCCTTCGAAGCCAACGCCGGAACTACGGTAAGTGCAACCAGCAGCGACGCCAGCAGAGAGAACGATACAGTCAGCGACAGGTCTGTAAAGAGATACCCGGCAAACGATTTGAGGAAGATGATCGGAAGAAAGACTGCAAGTGTAGTCAGGGTGGATGCAACGATCGCGCTCGTGACTTCCGCGGCACCCGTGACTGCGGCTTCCTTCGGAGGTCGGCCAAGCTCCCGGTGCCTGTGTATGGCCTCGAGAACCACTATCGAGTTGTCGACAAGCATCCCGACCCCGAGCGCCAACCCGCCGAGTGTCATGATGTTTAGAGTCAGTCCTCGCAGATACATGAGAATGAACGTGACCAGCACCGACAGCGGGATCGCCAGCGAGACAATGAGCGTGCTCGACAAGCGCCTCAAGAAGATATAGAGGACCGCTGCCGCGATGATACCGCCGACTATGCCGTTGGCACTGAGGTCATTGACCGATCTCTGGATGAACTGCGCCTGGTCAGTGATGTAGTGGATTTCGACCTGGTCGAGTTTGGCTGTGACATCGCTCAGAGTCTGCTCGAGCCTTTCTGAAACCAGGACGGTGTTCTCACCTGAACGCTTCATCACCGTGATGAGCACTGCCGCCCGCCCATTGACCCGTGTGATTCCTTCCCTCTCAGAGGTGGTCAGGGCTATATCGGCTACGTCTTCGAGATATACCGGAGCGGGAAGCGCCATGCCGAGGAGGCCGCCGACTCCCGATTCCTCCGGTTCAGTGACCCCGACGACGAGGCGCTTGAGCTCGTCGATTGAGTTGATCTCCATACCGACCTTGCCCATGTAGCGCTTGCCATCTTCGTACACCGACCCTATGGGCACGAAGACGTTCTGCGCACCGATCATCTGCGCAAGCAGTGTGTCAGATATGCCGATTTCCTCGAGTTTGGCAGGGTCGTACATGACGCTGACTTGCCTGCCCACTCCGCCGGCTATTGACGTCGTGGCCACTCCTGGAGTCCGCTCGATGATGGGGATTAGCTCTTCTTTAGCCAGCCTGGTCAGTTCCTCGAGGCTGAGGGTGTCGCTCGACAACCCGATCAGGGCGATCGGTATTTGCGACGGATCGAGCTGCATGACAATGGGTTTCTGGACAGCGCTCGG
>JAAYAB010000007.1 GCA_012719595.1 Bacillota bacterium | reverse complement strand
GCGATCATCCGCCGCAAGGCCTCGATGAACCTCAAGCTGTTCAGGTACAGCGTGTGGTCTCGCGCCTTCGTCATCGCCCTCGCAGTCCTGGCATGGCTTCTCTATCGCCCGACCCCGTTGATGCTGCGGATCAAACGGCTGTACCCTTGTGCAGTTCTCGGTCTGGCTGGCACGATTGTCGGGGCGTTGGTCGCGCTACTTGTCAACGATTCAGGAGTGGTCGCGGGCGCTCTCGTCTTGCACTTTGCCACTTCCACAGTCCTGTTCTTGTCAGTGCGGCTCATATCCGATCGGGAATCAACGCAGTAGAGGATTGGCTCTCTCTCCGTTGAACCATACAAGGTCAGCAGCAGTCGGCCGGAAAATCGATACACCTCTCGGACCGGTGAACACAATCCTTGACTCAGCGATCTGACGAAGATCGCAATCACTACGTCTGTACCTGGAGGTGCGCCAGTATGACGCCGAGAGAGCGAGTGATTCGGTCACTCGAGTTCGATTCGCCCGACAGAGCCCCGAGACACCTCTGGACCCTGCCGGGAATCCAGTTTCAGAGAGCCGACGAGCTGCGTGCAATGACCGAGATGTTCCCTGAGGACTTCGCGGGCCCGCCATTTTCCTACGGGAAAGCCCTGCGTGCACAAGGCCTGCCGAACCGCAGAGGATCCTACACTGACGAGTGGGGATGCACATTTGAGGCCTTGGAGGATGGAGTCGTCGGAGAAGTCAAGACTCCTCTGCTGCAGGACTGGAACGATCTGCATCGAGTGCGTCCTCCTATGGAAATCCTTGATGCAGACTGGGACAGCGTGAGTCAGATTCGAGACTCCGCTGACCGGTTCATCCTTGCCTCTACGACAGTGCGCCCGTTCGAGCGCATGCAGTTCCTCAGAGGAACTGAGAACCTCCTGATGGACATCGCACTCCGGCCTCGCGAGTTCTTCGAACTGCGAGATATGGTCCACGAGTTTTTCCTGGCCGAGCTCGAACACTGGGTGAGAACCGGTGTGGACGGGATATCGTTCATGGACGACTGGGGATCGCAGGCGTCTCTGCTCATATCGCCTATGAGCTGGAGAGTCTTGTACAAACCGCTGTATCAGGAGTACTGCGACTTGATACGCAGCCACGGCAAATACGTGTTCTTTCATTCAGATGGGAATATCGAGGAGATCATCCCAGATCTCATAGAAATAGGCGTGGACGCACTCAACTCGCAGCTGTTCTGCATGGATCTCGAGCGCATAGCGAGCAGGTTCAAGGGTCAAATCACCTTCTGGGGCGAGATAGACCGCCAGTGGCTGCTCCCGTTCGGCACTCCGGACCAGGTGCGGGAAGGCGTAAGGCGGGTCAGAGCTGCGCTCGACGACGGCAGAGGAGGCGTCATCGCTCAATGTGAATGGGGGTTGAGAGACCCGTTCGAGAACATCAAGGCGGTTTTCGAGGCCTGGCTGGAGTAGTTCGAATCTTGCCCTAAACAGGACGTTGCGTGCGGTTTTGCCGAGTGGTATCATGATTGACATGAGGCTGCCGTCGTCAGGCTTTGTCAACCGACAGGCGCTGCCAATTGCCGCCTGTGCCTGCTCGTCTGACGGCCGGTGCCTGATTCCGAAACGCGAGAGGATGGAGAAGAGAGTATGTCGTACGTGTCGGAAGTATTGTCAAGGGTCCGCATGCGCAATCCCGCAGAGCCCGAGTTCATCCAGGCCGTAGAAGAGGTCCTTCAGACCTTGGAGCCGGTGCTTGAGAAGTTCCCTGAGTATGAAGAGGCAAGGCTGCTCGAGAGGCTGGTCGAGCCCGAGCGCCAGATCCTGTTCAGGGTGGCCTGGGAGGACGACCAAGGTGAAGTGCACGTCAACAGGGGTTTTCGCGTTCAGTTCAGCAGCGCCATTGGTCCTTACAAAGGCGGCCTGCGCTTCCACAGGTCGGTCAACCTCGGAATCGTGAAGTTCCTTGCGTTCGAGCAGATCTTCAAAAACTCCCTGACCGGACTCCCAATAGGGGGTGCAAAGGGAGGCAGCGACTTCGATCCCAGAGGAAAGTCCGACCGCGATGTCATGAGGTTCTGTCAGAGTTTTATGACAGAGCTGTATAGGCACATAGGTCCTGTGATGGACGTGCCTGCCGGGGACATCGGTGTCGGCAGTCGTGAGATCGGGTATCTGTTTGGGCAGTACAAGAGGATCAGGAGCGTCCACGAAGGCGCCTTGACGGGCAAGGGCATTCATTACGGAGGAAGCCTGGTCCGCAAAGAAGCAACCGGGTACGGGCTGGTCTACTTCATGAGCGAGGCGCTGAACTCTAGAGGGAAGTCCTTCAAGGACGCGACAGTGACAGTGTCCGGCTCTGGCAACGTGGCGATCTATGCAACGGAAAAGGCTCAGGAGCTGGGAGCAAAGGTAATTGCCATGAGCGATTCCGACGGTTTCATATACGACGAGAGCGGAATCGAGCTTGAGACCGTGAAGCGAATCAAGGAAATCGAGCGGGGGCGGATCAAGGAATACGTCAAGTACCATCCGTCGTCTTGCTACACGGAAGGCTCGCGAGGCATTTGGACGCTTAGGGCAGACATAGCGCTTCCGTGTGCGACCGAAAACGAACTCGACCGTGAGTCCGCTGAAACGCTAGTATCAAACGGATGCTACGCCGTTGGAGAGGGCGCCAACATGCCGTGCACACCGGAGGCAATCCAAGTCTTCCGCGACAACGGAGTGCTGGTCGGGCCCGCAAAGGCTGCGAACGCAGGCGGAGTCGCTTGCTCGGCGCTCGAGATGTCGCAGAACAGCATTCGGACATTCTGGAGCTTTGAGGATGTCGACGCCAAGCTGAGGTCGATAATGGCCTCGATCTATCAGAATGCCAGCAAGGCCGCGAGAGAGTACGGGTATGGTGACAACCTGGTGGCAGGAGCGAACATCGCAGGATTCCTGAAGGTCGCTCGCGCAATGATGGCACAAGGTATCGTATAGCCTTGAGTCGAGAGGTGGTGCGGATGAACGCGCACATGGACAGGCTGATCGAACGCCGCCCGGAACTGGACGCATGCCGGTCAGAGATCCTGAGGGCGTTCACGGTCATGTGCGATTGCTTCAGAGAGGGCGGCAAGCTTCTGCTGTGCGGCAACGGAGGCAGCGCGGCCGACTGCGAGCACTGGTCAGGCGAGTTGCTCAAGGGATTCGTCAGTCGGCGGCCTCTATCGGCTGAGCAGAAGAAGCTGCTGCCCTCCCACCTGTCTGAGAAGCTGCAGGGAGGACTGCCCGCCATTCCGCTGCCGTCTCTCATTTCAGCCGGAACAGCGTTCGCCAACGATGTATCGGCAGACATTGCTTTTGCCCAGCTCGTCTGGGCCTTGGGATCTCCGGGTGATGTCCTGGTGGGACTGAGCACGTCAGGCAACGCCCAGAACGTATGCTTCGCAGCGCAGGTCGCTCGTGCCAAACAGATGACGACCATAGGCTTGACAGGCCGCAGCGGTGGAAGACTGGCTGAGCTCGCCGACATCACCGTCAAGGTGCCGGCGACGGAGACCTATGAAGTGCAGGAATTGCACGGGTCTGTGTACCACTGCCTGTGCCTGATGATCGAGGAAGAACTGTTCCCCAGTAATGCCCCGGATGAGGCACGGAGTTGAGATCTAATGAGCGCATCCACAGACCGAATGAACCTGTCGTCAATCCGGGGATTCCTCCTCGATATGGACGGGACCATATACCTTGGAAACAGGCTGCTGCCCGGAGCTCTAGAGTTCGTTACCAGGTGCAGGGAGAGCGGGCGGCGGGTGTTGTTTCTCACCAACAACTCCTCCAAGAGCGCGGTTGAGTACGCTCACAAGCTCAACGCCCTGGGGATCGCTGCATCGGAGCAGGACATCCTCACTTCGGGCGAAGCCACTGTCTCGTATTTGAGGGCAGCGGGCTTCGGTTCCAGCGTCTATCTGCTCGGCACGAAGCCTCTGCAGGACGAGTTCAGTAGAGCAGGATTCGAGTTCGATTCCGACCATCCAGACGTCGTCGTGCTGGGGTTTGACACTGACTTGACCTACGACAGGCTGCGAAGGGCCTGCGACCTGATTCGCAGAGGAGTCCCGTTCGTAGCGACACATCCGGACATCAACTGTCCCACCGAAAGCGGACCTATTCCCGATTGCGGCTCCATCATAGCTGCGATACGCGAGTCCACCCGCCGCACTCCAAAGGTCATCGGCAAGCCCAACCCTGAGATGATTGAGAGCGCCATGAGAAAGATCGGTGTCCGAAGACAAGAAACGGCAATGGTCGGCGACAGACTGTACACGGACATCGCGATGGCTGTGGCTGCTCAGATAACAGGCATACTCGTGCTGTCTGGAGAGACGCAGAGATCGGATCTGAGCGAGTCAAGATACACTCCGGATCTTGTCGTGGACTGCATAGGCGATCTCGTCGGGCTTCTGTGATTCGAGCGGAGATACCTGCCGGGAACCCGCAGCAGTCGCAGGCCTACAGTAGGCCGCTGAACTGCTGCAGGCCGTGAGCTTTGGTAAGCCAGAGACTACGGTAAGCCTCAAGCTACAGCAAGCCGCAAGACTGCCACGGGCGCTATTCACTTGCTGCAGACGCTGCGGCGCCCACCTCGCCTGCTTTGGCGATAGCCATCTTGGTGCAGAACGGACCTATGATCTCGTAAACCACTACTGAGCCAAGGATGACCGTCGTGACCATCGCCGCTATGTCAGGGAAGCTCTGTTGCACGAGGAGCGTAACGCCGATCGCCACGCCTGCCTGGGGAACCAGGCCCAGACCGAGGTATCTCAACACAGGGGGTGGAGCCTGACCGAGCTTAGCACCCACCGCTGCCCCTATGACCTTTCCAATCACCCTGCTGACGATGTAGGCGACTCCGATGGCACCAACCTGTGCAAGCAAGCCCAGGTGCAGGTTCGCGCCTGCAAGCACGAAGAACAGGACATAGATCGGCGTGTCAACCGACTTGAGCAACCCAAACAACCGGTCAGATTCGCGGGGGAGGGTGTTTACTGTGGTGATGCCAAGCGCCATGCATGCCAGCAGTGACGACAGACCGAGCACTTCAGCCGCGCCAGCAGTGCCAAACACAAACCCCAGAGCAACGACCAGTCGGTCAGGCTGCTCCTTCAGGCGAGTGGCAATCGTCAGAAGAATCAGTCCAGCAACTGCACCCAGCAGGAGAGAGCCCAGCAGCTCCCAGAGTGGAGAGGCGATCATGGCTGCCAACCCTCCACTGAACGTACCGGATAGCACCTTGGCGGACGCCGATGCCAGCCCGAAGGCGATCAGACAGAGAGCGTCGTCGATCGCTACCACGGCCAGCAGGTTTTGCGTCAGCGGCCCGCTCGCTTTGTATTGGCGAAGAACCATGATGGTCGCGGCCGGAGCGGTCGCACATGAGATGGCTCCGAAGATCAGCGCCAGATAGAGCTCGACGTCCAGGAGGAAGTGCAGGGTAAGCGTGACGAAGCAGAATGCCCCTAACACCTCAAAGATGGCTATGAGAACCGCACTCTTGCCGCACTTCCTGAGCTGAGCAAGCGAGAACTCGCCGCCTATCAGGAACGCGATGATGCTCAGAGCAATGCTGTTGATCGGCGTCAGAACGGAGATGCTCTCCGTCGTTATTAGCCCCAACAGCGATGGACCCAGCAGAAGACCGATGAGAAGGTAGCCGGTCACGGCCGGCAGTTTGACGTAGTTGATGAGCCTGCCGGCAGCGAAGCCTGCCAGCAATATGAATCCCAAGTACATTGTCGTGTTCATAGCCTAAGACTCCTGCTCCAAGGTGTCAGTCACTGTTCGCTTGCCTGCGCGCATATTGCAGCTCTTGCTTTGCCCTTTGCTGAGACTGTTGTAGTGTCTATTGCTGGGGCTGCTGCGCTTGTTCTTGTGCCTGCTGCCGGAACTTGCGCCCGACTCCAACCGCCCTGATCACAGGGACAACGAACATCATCCCGGTGAAGGCCTCTTCGAAGCCGTGGAACATCGCGGAGAGTTTCTCGATTGCCTTGTCTATCTTCTCCGGATGTCTCGACAGCGCAAAGATCGTTCTGTTGCCTTCACGCTCATTGGCCATCAGACTCCGCAGTCCAAAGAAAATCGGGGCGTGATCGGAGAGCACCTTCGCCATTCCCTGGGTCTCCATGATGGTGGCGCCTCGGATCTCGCACTCGAGCAAGACCTCGAGGACCTGATCCAGTTTGTCCGGGTCGCTTATGACGACAAACAGGGCCTGGATGTTCTCGACGTTCATCATGAGCCTCCTCCCGTGAAATGCGCTGTTCGACGTGCTTCACATGGATTCTACCTCTGTTCACCGCGTCGGTCAATCTGACATGCAGCAAGAAAGAAGAGAGGCGGGGCAAGCCCGCCTCCCATGATACCTGTCGGTCAACCGGTTTCTTTCGCCCGGCAGATTTCTGCCCGGCGACTCGCTGGACTAGTACATGTCTCCCATTCCGGCGCCAGGTCCTCCGCTGACCTTCTCCTCTTCCTTCGGGATGTCGGAGATCAAGGCTTCGGTGGTGAGCAGCATGGACGCGATGCTCGCCGCGTTCTGGAGTGCGCTCCTGGTGACCTTCACCGGGTCGACTATTCCGGCGTCGACCATCTTGACAAACTCTCCGGTGATAGCGTTGAGGCCCCACCCGAGATTGCCGGAAGCGGTCGCTTCCTTCACCTTGTTGACGATGACGGAGCCCTCGAGTCCGGCGTTGACGGCGATCTGCTTGAGCGGCTCCTCAAGTGCCTTCTTGACGATGTTGATGCCGACGAGCTCGTCGCCAGTGGCCTGCAGCTGCTCCATCGCGGGGATGATGTTGATCAGGGAGACTCCGCCGCCTGCTACAATCCCTTCCTCGACTGCAGCTCTGGTTGCGGAGAGAGCATCCTCGATCCTGTGCTTCTTCTCCTTCAGCTCAGTCTCGGTGGAGGCGCCCACGCGGATGATCGCGACGCCGCCAGACAGCTTGGCCAGGCGCTCCTGGAGCTTTTCTCTGTCATAGTCGGAATCGGTCTCTTCGATTTGCTTCTTGATCTGATTGATCCGGCCCTGGATGGCTTCACGCGAGCCGGCGCCCTCAATGATGGTGGTCTTCTCGCGGTCGATCTTGACGCGCTTCGCTCTGCCGAGCCTGTCGAGCCCTACGTTCTCGAGCTTGAGGCCGAGGTCCTCAGAGATGAAGGTGCCGTCTGTGAGGACTGCAATGTCCCCAAGCATGGCCTTTCTCCTGTCTCCGAATCCAGGGGCCTTGACTGCGGCAACGCTGAGCGTGCCTCTGATCTTGTTGACAACCAGCGTCGCAAGGGCTTCGCCCTCGACATCCTCAGCGATGATGAGCAGGGACCTGCCGGCTCTGGACACCTTCTCGAGCAGAGGCAGGAGATCTTGGATGGCGCTGAGCTTCTTCTCGTAGATCAAGATGAACGGATCCTCGAGGACGCACTCCATGGCCTCCTGGTTGGTCACGAAGTAAGCGGAGATGTACCCCTTGTCGAACTCCATGCCTTCCACTTTCTCGACAGAGGTCTCTGTGCCCTTGGACTCCTCCACCGTGATGACGCCGTCCTTGCCGACAGTCTCCATGGCGTCGGCGATCTGGACGCCTATTGCCTCATCGTTGCCTGCTATAGCGGCGACATGAGCGATGTCCCGTCTGTCTTCGACGGGGATCGCGATCTTCTTGAGTTCGTCGACTGCCTTTTCTACCGCACGATCGATGCCTCTCTTGACAAACAAGGGATTGGCACCGGCGGCGACGTTCTTCAGGCCCTCACTGACAATCGCCTGGGCGAGTACTGTAGCGGTGGTAGTGCCGTCTCCAGCGACATCGTTTGTCTTGCTGGCGACCTCTCTGCAGAGCTGAGCACCCATGTTTTCATAAGGATCTTCGAGTTCGATCTCCTTGGCGACGGTGACGCCGTCCTTCGTTATGACGGGCGATCCGTACTTGCGCTCCAGGACGACGTTGCGGCCCTTGGGGCCTAGAGTGATCTTGACTGCGGCTGCGACCTGATTCACGCCTCGCTGGAGAGCGCGTCTCGCGCCTTCACTGTATTCAATCTGCTTGCCAGCCATGCTTTGCCGACCTCCCGTTAGGTAATTCTGTTAAACCGATGTGATGGGACACAAGAAACGTATGATAGGAATCGTAGGCGTGTGGGCGACTCTGTGTATGTACCAGCACGTGACGCCGTGCCCGCTGCGGGGCTAACGAATCGCCAAGATGTCGCTCTCACGCAGCACGAGATACTCCTCGCCGTCGATCTTGACTTCTGTGCCGCCGTACTTGGCGAACAGGACTCGGTCACCCACCTTTACTTCCATGGGGATGCGCTTTCCGTCTTCGAACTTGCCGGGGCCGACAGCCACTACCTCGCCCTCCTGCGGGCGCTCCTTCGCGGTGTCGGGAATCACGATCCCGCCCTTTGTGGTTTCTTCACGCTCGATGGGCTTAACCACAACTCTGTCCGCTAATGGCTTTATCATATGTCGTTTGCCTCCTTTGCCATCCGGGTCACTGTTATCACTCACCCGGGTCGAGTGCTAACAATACTATACTACCGTGCTTTCTGAGTTGTCAATAGCATTCGGCACATCGACTTCGGCGCCAGAAATCAATATACAAGTGGCCGGGGCAGGGAATAACTACACGTGGAGGTGGACACGTGGACGCTCTGCTGATACTGATCGTGTCGTTTGCGCCTGGGCTTCTCTGGCTGCTTTACTTCTACAGAAGGGACATCTACGAACCGGAGCCCGCTCACTTGGTGGCCCGCAGCTTCGTGTTCGGAGTGCTGGCAGTTATACCGGTCGGCCTGATCGAGGCTCCGTTTCAGTTGTTGATCGAGCGTCCATCCGGTGTTCTGGAGTTCCTCGCGGTCTCCATCGTAGTAATCGGACTCGTCGAGGAGTCTGCGAAGTTCCTTGCAGCCAAGCTGGCCGTGTTCAACAAGGCCGAAATCGACGAGGTGGTCGACGGGATTATCTACGGAGTGTCTGCAGGTTTGGGCTTCTCGGCAGCCGAGAACTACCTGTATGTTGCGGCATTCGGATTCCGAGTGGGGCTTGTTCGCGCGGTCATCACCTGCCTGGCCCACGCTTCCTTTTCGGGGATCGTCGGCTACTCCTATGGAAAGGCCGTGATCGAGCGCAAGAGGGGACACTGGACCGTCGCGAAGGGATTGGCTTCTGCGGCAGTGCTGCACGGCCTCTACGATTTCTTCATCATCTCCGGCCTCGTCTCCGCTACACTGGTCCTCGTCATGATCGCAGGCCTCTACCTTGTCTTGGTCAGGCGGATTGGACACGCACTGACCATAAGCAAATTCAGGCGGTAGACGGAGTCTGGCGAGCAGTGGTTGCGAGCTAAACCCGTCTATGCAGCCTTGAGACGTTGTGCTAAAATGGGTGTGCTACTCAAAAAAGTCAAGAGAGTTGCCGGGGAGGGGAGTTGACGTCATGTCCGGACATTCGAAATGGGCTAACATCAAACACAAGAAGGCCAAGGCAGATGCCGAGAAAGGCAGAATCTTC
>JAAYAB010000097.1 GCA_012719595.1 Bacillota bacterium | reverse complement strand
TTACCAGATGTCGAACATATCATTCTACGTTCGGTTCTGAATTCCTGCTACGCAGGCAAAATCTGCTGACAAAATCACCGTCTGTTGCCAGGTTCCGGCGCGTCAACTGGCGAATGCTGCATCGATGAGCTGCATCTCCCCTGCTACTTGGCTTCTTTCCAGTTGCTCCCGACGTTGATGTCGACCTTCAGAGGGACTCTCAAATCTGCTGCAGACTCCATGGACTGCGCCACGATTGCACTCAACTCGTCAAGTTCATCCTCAACCGCCTCAAAGACTAACTCGTCATGGACCTGAAGCAACAGACGAGAGCGGAGCCCCTTCGACTGGATCTCGCGGTCCACCTTTACCATGGCCACCTTGATGATGTCCGCAGCAGAGCCTTGGATCGGGGTGTTCATAGCGGTTCGCTCGGCGAACTTCCTTCGCGGGACACTCCTGCTGTTCAGCTCAGGCAAATAGCGCCTGCGCCCGAGCAGCGTGGTCACGTATCCGTTCCTGCGGGCTTCCTCGACAACCTGATCCATGTACCGCTTGACACCTTTGTACAGCCTGAAGTACCCGTCGATGTAGCGTCTGGCCTCGCTGACCGGAATCCCGAGGTTTCTCGAGAGACCGTAGTCGCTGATCCCGTAGACGATCCCGAAGTTCACCGCTTTCGCCTGGCTCCGCTGTTCCGGAGTGACCCACTCGATTGGGATGGAGAACACTTCGCTGGCCGTCTTGGCGTGGACGTCCTCATCTCTCCGGAATGCCTCTGTGAGGGCGTCATCCTGTGACATGTGCGCGAGGACTCGCAGCTCGATCTGTGAGTAGTCGGCACTCAGGATGCAGTCAAAATCCTCGCCTGGCACGAAGACCTCGCGTATCATTCTGCCGGCCTCGGTTCGAATGGGTATGTTCTGCAGATTTGGATTGGTGCTGCTCAACCTGCCAGTCGCAGTCACCGTCTGGTTGAAGCTGGTGTGGATTCTGTCTGTCTCGCTGTTGACTAGTTCGGGCAGAGCATCGACGTAGGTTCCCTTGAGCTTGGTCAGAGCCCTGTAGTCCAGGAGAGCCTGGCAGATCCGGTGCATTGGAGCAAGCGCTTCGAGAACCTCCTGATCCGTGGAGTACCCGGTCTTCGTCTTCTTGACTGCGGGAAGGCCCATGTCCTCGAACAGAACAGTCGCCAGTTGCTTGGTCGAGTTGATGTTGAAAGTCTGTCCAGCCAGCTTATGTATCTCCCGTTCTAGTTCGGTGATCTGCTTCCCCATGACCTCCGATAACCCGCGTAGGCGGCCCGAATCGATTCTTACTCCTGCGAACTCCATCCGGGCGAGGACCTGCACCAGTGGCAGCTCGACCTCATGCCACAGTCCGTCCATGCCTACCTCTTTCACCTTGGAATCCAGCAGGTCGGCAAGGTAAGGCAGTTCGCAGACGGCACGCGAGTACCGTCTCGCTACCTCCTCCGGAGGAACCTCCAAGATGCCATGGTATTCCGGCGTATTCGAGCTCTTTCCGTAAAGCGCCAAATCGGGCACGAAACGATCTTCGGTATATCTGAACAGCAGATCCGACAGAGAGTACGAACTAGACTCCGGACTGAGGAGATAGGCAGCGATCGCTGTGTCAGACCGCAATCCTCTGAGCGCGATCCCGTGTCTGAGCAGGAAGGTGATCTGCCGTTTGGCCTCGTGCATGTATTTGGGCACCGACGCATCCTCGAGCACGGGTCGCAGAATTTGCAGCGCGGACTCACACCTCGATCTCGACTCAGACTCACGGCTTCCCGCGCTCCAGATCGGCACATAGCACGCTCGCTCGGCGTTCGTGCTGTACAGGGCTATCCCGACGAGTTCAGCCTTCATAGGTTCGTCGTGGCTAAGAAGAAGGTCGATCGCCATCCCGTCCTCTTGGCCCTTCACGGAGAGAGCGATGTCGCTCAGCTCCTCAAGGTCTCCGACCGAGCACTCGGGCGTATGTAAGCAGCGGTCGCTGCGTGACGACGAGACCTCTTGCGAGCTGTCTAGCGACTCTCCGCTCTGCTCTTCCTGCAGCAATACGTTTGGGTGCCTCGAAGACGGCTCCCTGTCCGGCAGCTCGTTCAATCTGTTCAGAATCGACTTGAACCCCATCCGCCTGAAGAACTGCTCAATCGATCTCCTGTCAAACCCCTCTATCCTGAGCGTGTCGACGTCGACTTCGACCGGAACGTCCTGGTGTATCTGAACTAGGCGCCTGCTTTCCCTCGCCTGTTCGACGTTGCTTGCGAGCGCTTCTCTCGCCTTTGCTGGAGTGACCTCGTCGACTCGAGCTATCGCCGTCTCAAGGTCTCCGAACTCCTGGATGATCTTGATGGCAGTCTTCTCTCCTATGCCCGGCACGCCTGGCACATTGTCGGAAGCGTCGCCCATGAGAGCTTTGACGTCGATAAGCTGCCTGGGCTCCAACCCGTACTTCGCGCGCACCTCATCCGGACCGTAGACATCGAGTTCGGTGACGCCCTTCTTGGTGATCATAGCCGATACGTTGTCGGATACGAGCTGGAGCACGTCCCTATCGCCCGTCACGATAGTGACAGGAATCGCTCCCGGCCCTTGCGACACCTGTGCAGCCAGTGTGCCGATGATATCGTCAGCCTCAAACCCCTCGAGCTCAAACGCAGGGATTCCAAACGCGGCTACCAGGTCCTTGATCGCAGGTATCTGAGGCCGCAGTTCGTCCGGCATGCCCTTGCGTTGGGCCTTGTACTGTGCGAATTGCTCATGCCTGAACGTGGGAGCGGAGCTGTCAAATGCAACTGCCATGTGCGTGGGCGACTGATCCCTGATTATCTTGACAAGCATCATGGCGAACCCGAATACTGCATTCGTGTAATCGCCATCCGCGTTCGTCAGCAGTGGCATGGCGTAGAACGCCCTGTTGGCTATGGCATGCCCGTCTATCACGACCAGCCTGTTGGCCACCGGAACCACCTCTCTGGGGGTATTCCCACAACATGGGAGCAAGGGCACTCAGGTATGAGTATTCCCTAGCAATGCACCAATACCTGCATCGTGGCATCTCGGCCTGTCGTTTCAACCATCGCCGTGCGGTTCCTCTCCCGGCTTCACTTGCTTGAAGGGACATGTAGATGTAGGACGAACCGAAATAGGCGAAGACTCCGGCAGTCTATATTCCTGGCTCTGAGCTGGGGGATTGCCGGATGCCAGGGAGGAAGAGGTGTGCTCAAGACTACCCGAATGAAGGCAATTGTGGCAGCAGCGCTCGCCGTGCTCGCGCTGCTGACGCTCTCGATGAGAATAACTGCGGACGAGCCCGGAACCGACACTGCGACAGCAGTGAAGGCTGAAACGCTGGAAGACGCCAAGTACAGCTGGGCCCGCGACGACATCGGGGCCCTGGCCGATCAGGGAGCTGTGATCGGATATCCGGACGGCACGTTCAAGCCCAACCAGCCGATCACCCGAGCCGAGTTCGCCGCCATGCTGAGCAGAGCTCTCGGCTTGGAGGCGGGCGAAAGCGCTGAAGACCTACTCTACACTGATGTGAAGGATCACTGGGCGGAGGGATACATTGCGAGTCTCAGCGACAACCAGCTCCTGAGCTTCGCTGATGGCGAGTCCTTCGAGCCCGACAAGCACATGATCAGATCGGAAGTCGTGGGCGCGATCATGAAGGTCATTCCCGTGGACGAGAAGTTCGGCAACCTGCTGGAGGAAGTCGACTCCAGCTTCGTCGACGTGACATCCGAGGACGAGCTGTTCAGACAAGTGGAAGCCGCCGAGAGGCTGGGCATAATCCCGATTCACTTCGGAACTGCATTCGGGCCCAATCGCACGGCGACCAGGGCTGAAGCTGCTGCGATGGTTCGCAGACTTACGAGCCTGGATGTGATCGAAGGAGTCATCACGAGTGCAGATCCAGAAGGGGCGATTGTGGTAGCCACTGAAGGAAACCCGGAGTCGAAGCTCAACGTCTCGTCAGGCACTCTGACAGTGCGGAATGGGATTGCAGCGAGGTCGAACGCGCTGAAGGAGGGCGACATGGTGTATGTGGTCGCCTCAGGCAGCGACGCCAAGTTCGTGCACTCCATTGGAGAGCTGACTCAGGAGGATCTAGTGGCTAGGGCCGCAAGCGCAGTGAAGGGTCTGCTGACTGAGGAAGAGATAGCTGCACTCATACGCGGCGACTTCGACACAGTAGAGCAGCAGCTCGCCCCGAAGGTAAAGGAACGGCTCATCGACCAGGGGCTGAGCGACGAGGAGGCGGATGCTCTGCTGTCGAGGAACTGGGACAGCATACCTGCGCTGTTGCAGGAACGGGCCGTGTCGTCAGTGTCCAAGCAGCTCGGGGTTCCTCCGGAACTGATAGTAGACACAGTCAAGCAGAAGTGGGATTCCGTCCGCTCGTTCGCCGAGCAGAAGTTGACTGAATACGTCATAGCTGCGCTGGCTGGCACGGGCGCTCTGGACAAAGGGAGCAATACAGGCAGCAGCGCCGGGGCTTGACGCTCAAGCGGATTGCAGGCAGGTCGCCGCGGCATCATAGGACGTGTTGGGGGCGATGGCTCCGGTTTTGTTGACACGAGCCATCGCCTTTGCTAGAATGGGACTGCGATTCAACGTGCCGAAGTGGTGGAATTGGCAGACGCGCCGGACTCAAAATCCGGTGGGGCTCAAACCCCGTGCGGGTTCGACTCCCGCCTTCGGCACCATTTCTCTAACGTAACCGTCTGAACTGCCTGCTATAGCTGGTGTCAGGCGGTGTCTTTGTGTACCGGAACTATGCGTGCAGCGTAGTATGGTATAATCGAAATGCGTACATTTTGCACCACGCTTCTTGAGGACTCATCTCTGCACCGCCACCGGCGGAGTCGGAGGTCAGTATGGAAACGGAAAAGAGCGATACTCAGAGCAAGATGATAGCGACGGCCATCGACATGATCGGCAGGCAGGTAAACCTGAACTTCACGATCAGGGAGTTCGCAGAGCAGGCTGGTGTCAACCTTGCCTCGGTCAACTACTACTTCCGCTCCAAGGACAATCTGATAGACGAGGTCGAAAGGCATTTCATGAGAGAGCTCCGCAAGACGTATGGTGAGCTCAGCCAAGCGGAGTCCAGCCCCAAGACCAGAATCGTGAGATGGGCTGAGCGGCTGATGCACCAGCTGATGGAGTACCCCGGAGTGCTGTTCTTGATGGTCACGAAGCTGATCAGCGACGGCCGCCAGAGCGAAGGCGTGATCGAGCTGATCGACAACTCAGAGATGCTGCTCGCACCGATCATCCGAAGCCTGACCGGCATGCCCGAAGATGATCCAAAGTGCTCACACATGGTCATGCAGTTGATTGCGGGCGTGGTCACCCCTATCCTGTTCCACCACGGCATTGGCAGAACCTTCGGCATGAATCTCAAGGACCCGCGTGAGAGATCGGACTATGTCGAACTGCTGGTAAACAACATACTGGATTGACAACCTATCACTCGCTGCCTACCTAGCGATCACCAGGTGTCTTCCTCCTCCCGTTCTACTAGTTGCCCCCCCACGGGCGACGAGTCTGCCCGCACATCTCTAATCGCCAATCAGTCCTTCACGTCTCTGGCCGCCACACAACCGTACACATCGCCTCCTCCACAACTGATCTTGATTGACACCGGCACACCGCGGTGGTATATTGTACTAAAACTATCGTATTAAACGATTGTTTCATATGCTTGTACAACGTGCATCTATGTGGTTATGGCACTCCCCTACCCAGTGCCGGAGGTGATCCACCTGTCAACTCTGAGCAGGCTTGCTTTCAGCCATCCCAAGCTCGTGATAGCCGCGTTGCTAGCCATCACAGTCGTGTTTGCCCTGTTCTTGCCGAAGATGGAGTTCGACGCGGATCTAGAGAGGATGGTTCCGGCAGACGACCCGGCTATCAAGGACATCAGGGATGCGACCGCCGAGTTCGGCTACCAGGATGTTTTCTTGGTCGTTCTTCGCGGGGAAGATGTCTTCACTGCGAACACTCTCGCGAAGATCTATAGCCTGGCCGAAGAGATCCGCGAAATCCAGGGTGTCGAAGCCGTCCTGGATCCGATAACCGTGGACTTGATCCGAAGCAGCGAGCTGGGGATCGAGATCGTGCCTGCAGCGCCCGGATTACCTCAGACAGATGATGAAATCGACGAGTTTCGCAGGTCCATAACCGACAGCCAGTACCTGGGCAAGCTGATCTCAGAGGACGGGCGGGCGGCCGCGATCATGGTCACGATGGAGAACGCCGGCGAGCTTGCAAACGCCAGATCGAGCCAGATCGCCCGCGATGTCGAAGGACTCGCGCAGAAGTACCGCGGACCCGAGGAGATACTCATTGTCGGCAACGCCTACATCAGCTACTATGCCGAACAGACGATCAAGGAAGACATGTCCTTTCTCATTCCTTTAGTCATTGCCGTTCTGCTCGCCATCCTCTATTGGAGCTTCCGAACCACTGTGGGCGTGGCGCTTCCACTGCTGACAGTCGTGACGAGCGTCATTTGGGCCGTAGGCCTCATGTCCATGCTGCGCATCCCCCTGACGATCGTCACTATGGTGACACCCGTGATACTGCTAGCGATCGGAAGCGCGTACGGAATGCACATCCTGAACAAATACACCGAAGCGCTGGCTGCGGGCAACGAGAAGGGGGCTGCTCTGGAAGAGACTATGGGGCAAATGAACGCGCCGGTGGCCATGACTTCGCTCACGACGGTGGCGGGATTCGCTTCTCTGGTCTCCTCATTTGTGACACCTATCCGCCAATTCGGCGTGTTCACGGCGTTCGGAGTCCTGGCCGCTATGATCTTTTCGATGCTCTTCATCCCGGCAGTGCTTGTGCTTCGGCCCGCGCCTTCTCAATTCACAAGGAGAGAAGCGCGCCCCACGAAGCGGATTGTCGACGCCCTGTCAGCCCTCGGCGGTTTCGTCGCGGCTCACGCGAGAGGAGTGACAATTGCTTCGATCATCATCGTGGTTGTGTGCGTAGTCGGAGCGCTGAACCTTTCTCTCGAGAGCAACATGATGAACTACTTCGAGAAAGGCAGCCCGATCATACGGGGGACCAACATTGTTGAGGACCAGTTCGGTGGGAGCATGCAGGTATCGCTCGTTTTTGATACGGGAGAGCCTGACGGAGTCAAGGAGCCGGCAGTGCTAAACAGGATGCTAGAGACTCAGGACTTCCTCAACTCCGTGCCGGGAGTGAGCCGGGCCACATCCATTGCAGATGTCGTGCGAGAACTGAATCGAGCCCTCAACATGGGCGAAAACGAGTACTACACAATACCCGAGACGAGACAGGCGGTTGCGCAGGAATTGCTCCTGTTCACTCTGCAGGGCGGATCGAGCGTCGACTCGCTGGTGAGCTACAACTTCGATAAAGCCATCGTATCCGCGCGGATCGAAAGCATGAGTTCCGAGCAACTGCGCAGGACGATACGCCGTCTCGATGACTACGTTCGAGCGAACTACCCGTCGGACGGAGATCTTCAGGTCAAGGTGGTGGGAATACCAAACGTCATGCTCGTCCTAGCAGACAGATTCCGGGACAGCCAGATTTACAGCCTGGCCATTTCGATCGTAACGTGCGGCATCATAGTCTCGATTCTGATGGGATCGTTCCTGGCAGGCGTCATCAGCATCTTGCCCTTGATACTTACAGTCGCCGTCAATTTCGGGGTCATGGGCTATAGCGGCGTCCCCCTCGACGCCGTCACCACAATGATAGCCAGCATAGCGGTTGGGATAGGCATCGACTACTCCATTCACTACATCAGCCGGTACCGGCTCGAGATCGAAGCGGGGAAAGATCCATCTGAGGCGATCGCAACCACCAGCTCCACGGCAGGCAGAGGGATCTTCTTCAATGCTCTCACCCTGATCGTCGGCTTCGCCATTCTGGCCTTCTCGCACTTCCGGGCCGTCGATGTGTTCGGCTATCTCATAGCCTTGACCATGCTTACCAGCTCCCTTTCGTCGCTGACGATCGTGCCGGCGATTCTCAGACTTCTCAGGCCTACTGCGTTGATGGGACGAACATACAGACTATCGGAAAAGGGAGGGCTTTCGAAGTGAAGACGACCAAGACAGTGCTGCTGACTCCCGGGCTTCCGGCGCCGATATTGAGGCCGCTGTTGATGACTCTGACGCGGCTGTCGCTGACCCTGGCGCTGTTGTTGATGGCGTCGGGTACCACATTCGCCCAGGACCTTCCTTCAGGGGATGACATCCTGGCCCAACTCAAGGGCCAGACAGCCCTGATAGGCTCAGGCTCGGCTGTTGTCAACCTGATCACCGAGAACAAGAAGGGCGACCAGCGGGCCAGCAAGCTGATGGTGTTCAGAAGCGACGACGGCGTTGCCGAAAAGCAGCTGGTGGAGTACATGGATCCTGCGGATGTCCGGGGGACCAAATTCCTCTCGATCAGCGAGCGGGGAGGCGGCGAGCCGGAGATGTGGCTCTACCTGCCTGCTCTCGGGAGGGAGCGAAGGATTGCCGGACACATGACCAAGGGCAACTTCATGGGCACCGACTTCACGTACGAGGAGATCGGCGGAGGCTGGGCTTACAGCGATGAGTACGACGCAGTGCGACTGGATGACGAAGCCCATGAAGAATACGCCTGCTACGTGCTGGATCTGACTCCGAGGACCGAGGGCGACTACTCCAGGCTAAAGATGTGGGTGTGGCGCGATGAGATGATTCCGCTGAAGATTCAATTCTACGATACCAGCGGGCAGTTGAGCAAACAACTGCTCATCACCGATCTGCGCCGGAACGAAGATGGGGAATGCATCCCGCACAGGATCGTCATGTCGAACGAGCTGGCCGGAACGAAGTCGATCATTGAAATATTGGAGATCAGGAATCAAGTCGACGACGATTTCTTCACGCTAAGGTACCTCCGAGCCAAGTGAATACCAACCGAAGGGCGGGTGGATCAAGGCCATGACTAGGAAACACCTAATCTGTGCGATCGCAGCGATCCTGCTGGCATGCTGTTCAGCGTCCGTTCTGGGAGCGGAGTTCAGCACTGGCGGAGAGCTGACCCAATCGCTAAGCTATGAGGTTGATACGCAGGCGTTTGCGGGGATTGACACTGAACTCAAACTCTGCCTCGAGAGAAAACACGACTTCGGCAAGCTGCGTCTCTCGTTTGCCGCGGGCCATGACGCCCTTGCGCGCAAGACTGCGATCTCAATGGACGAGGCTTATGTCTCGCTCTACCTGGAGGACACGGATATCGTAGTCGGCAGGCAGGTGATCAGCTGGGGCACAGCCGACGGAATCAACCCCACCAACTACATCAATCCGTCGGGATTCTCGCTGGCGAGTACGGAACTCACAGGGAAGCCAGTGCTGGCTGCTCAGGCCACCTACTATGCCGACAGCTTCGACCTGACAGGAGTGGTAGTTCCCATCTTCGTTCCTCTGGAGCTGTCAGATCTAGTCCCGTTTGCGGGCGCGGCCGGCCCACTGACTGCCATCCTCAGCAGCCTGACCCCGACACTACCCCAGGCTAAGCTGGAGAATATGGAGTGGGCAGTCAAGCTGGGCATGGGTGTTTCTGGCTATGACCTTCACGTGAGCTACTTCCATGGGTGGGAAGACATGCCTGCGCTGATAGCCCGGATGAACATCGACCCGCTCACCCTGTTGCCGGATCCGAGCACCCTCGCGTACGAAGGCCTTTACCGCTCCGTCGACAAGGTCGGCGTGGCTGTTGCCGGTGCTATCAAGGACACGGGAGTGTGGGCTGAGGCGGCATACGTAATGCCTGCGAAACTGCCGCTCACACCTAGCAATCCGTTGGAGGTCAGACTGGGGCTTTCACCTGACGATCCGTACATACAAGCAGTTGTCGGAGCAGATCACACCTTCGACAGCGGCCTCTATGCCGAGGTCCAATACGTGTACAACGGGAGCGGCTCGCTGCTCGTTCCCTACAGCCAGAATCCAGGCCAGAAGATCGATCCAGAACACTACCTCATGAACCGCCTCGCGTACAGCATCGACATAGACAACAGCTTGGAGTGCATCAGCATTGCGAATCTGCAGGACGGCAGTGCCGTGGTGATGCCTCTGTACACGCTCAGTCTCGCGCGTGCAACAAGCCTCAAGCTCGGTGCGATCTTCTTCCTGGGTGATACGGGCGAGTTCTCCGGTCACTCGACTCACGTCACCGTCATGCTTAAGCATAGCTTCTAGCTGCGGCTGATGTGCATACTATAGGCGTACTCCAAGACTGCAGAAGGAATCATTGAGTCTGGAAAGAACACAACTGGAGTTGGCATGAAGAACACGGCCGGCATTGATGCCAGGAACGAAGCTGGCATCAGTAGAGTGAAAGGATCTCTCTCGCGTGCTCACGGTAGAACTGCCCCTTGCGGGCATTGAAGTATGGGTGCCCGGGCTGATTGCTCTGGGCATCTTCATCGGGTTTCTGACAGGCCTGTTCGGAGTCGGCGGGGGCTTCCTGCTCACGCCATTCTTGCGGATTCTGTTCAATGTCCCGTACCCGGTTGCAGTCGGAAGCGGGCTCGCTCAGATGCTCATAACCGCCTCACTCTCGGCCTGGAGGCATTGGCAAGCACGGAATACTGATCCCAAGCTCGGAACCATCATGGCCGTCGGGGCTCTCGCAGGGACGGAGGTTGGGGTTCGGCTCTTGAGGATTCTGGACACCGGCGGTGCGATCGTCCTCAACAGCCGCGAGTTTCCGGTTATCGACATGGTCATGCCTGTGATTTTCCTGATCCTGATGGTCGCGATTGCCGTTACGATCCTGAAGGAGACGTCGGGACAACAGGGATCGCAGGAGGTCGTGACGCCGGCCTGCCGTTACTTCCGTTCGCTCCGAATGCAGCCGCTGCTCTCGTTTGAGAAAAGCGGCATCGCTTCGATGCCGCTGTGGGTTCCTCTGTTCCTGAGCTGCAGTGTCGGCGTCCTCACCGGCCTGCTCGGCATAGGCGGAGGATTCGTGAACTTCCCTCTCCTGGTGTATGCGCTGGGAGTGCCAACGCATCTAGCGGTCGGCACCAGCGCATTTCAGATTCTGTTTGCCACGGCCTACGGTGCGCTCAGACACGCTCTCGCACACCATGTCGACCTCGCGCTCGCCCTTGCAATCCTCGTGGGATCGATTGCAGGCGTGCAGCTCGGAGTTAGAGTATGTCACGTCCTTGGAGGCCGCAGAATTCGAAGGTACTTCGCGTTTGTCATACTTCTGGGCGTTGTTGTGATCCTTGCCGGCCTCCTCGGAGATGTCTTGGGCTGAGATGAACCAAGGACAGCCCCCTCCTCCGGCCTTAGGTCGGACTCTGCCTCTACCTAGCGTCCGTTGGCGCCATCACTACTTCCACCTCGTGCATTCGCCCGTCTCCAAACACAGGCAGCAGTGCTCCCTCGATCTCACGTCCGTCGACTGTGACCCGCCCGACTCCCTTGCAGACATGACCCGGATTCGTCACATGTATCCTGTAGGTTGCACCCCTGAATGAGCGCACTACTGTGAACTCGCTCCAATCTGCCGGAATGCACGGATCCACTCTGAGTCCGTCATAGTCCGGTCGAACGCCCAGTATCCACTGAGTGATCGCGACCAGATTCCACGCGGCGGTCCCTGTCAGCCATGAGTTCTTGGCTTCGCCGAAGCGCTTGGCGTCCCTGCCTGCGATCATCTGCGAGTACACGTACGGCTCCATCCTATGGATCTCGCTTATGTCCTCCAAGAATGCTGGGGCGGTCTTCGCGTATACTTCGAACGCACGATCCCCTCTCCCGATGACCGTTTCAGCTATGGCTATCCAAGGGTTGTTGTGGCAGAAGATCCCCGCATTCTCTTTGTACCCCGGCGGATAGGAGGTTATCTCACCGAGTCGAGGGTCATATGCAGTATAGGCCGGAGTGTGCAGCACAATCCCGTACTTGGTGTCGAGCAGTTCTTTGACCGAATCCAGCGCCTTTATCCCGAGGCCGTTCTCTTCGCCGATCCGCGCCATAACGCAGAAGCCCTGCGGCTCTATGAAGATGCGGCCCTCCTCGCACATTCGGCTCCCGACTGGATTGCCGAAGGCGTCGTAAGCTCTGAGGAACCACTCGCCGTCAAACCCGTGCTCAAGCACAGCCTTCCGCATCTGTTTGATCTCAACCTCCGCGGCTTCAGCCTCGTCGAGCAGCCCTCTTCTCTTGCAGAGTTCGACGTATTCGGGGCCGATGTAGACAAACATGCCTGCAATAAACACTGACTCCGCCACGCGTCCGTCCGGGTCCCCATAAGTCTGGAACGACTCGTCAGGAGTCATCGAGAAGCAGTTCAGGTTCAGGCAGTCGTTCCAGTCCGCGCGGCCGATCAAAGGAAGCCTGTGCGGCCCCTTGTTGTTGACCACGTGGTAGAACGATCTGCGAAGATGCTCGAACAGGGTGTCCTTCTTCGACTCGTCGCAGTTGAACGGAACCATCTCATCCAGAATCGACTCGTCGCCCGTTTCCTTTATGTACGCTGCGGTGCTGAGAATCAACCACAGCGGGTCGTCATTGAAGCCTCCACCGATCTCGTTGTTTCCTCGCTTGGTCAAAGGCTGATACTGATGGTACGCTCCGCCGTCCTCGAGCTGAGTCGAAGCAAGGTCGAGGATCCGCTGCCTCGCACGCTCCGGCACCAGGTGGACGAATCCGAGAATGTCCTGATTGGAGTCACGAAAGCCTATGCCCCGGCCGATCCCCGACTCGAAGTAGGAGGCGCTTCGGGAGAGATTGAACGTGACCATGCACTGGTACGGGTTCCAGATGTTCACCATTCTCTCGAGGCGCGGGTCGTGCGACGAAAGGGTGTACTTGGACAGCAGCCCGCTCCAGTAGGCGCCGAGTTCCTCCATGGCCGCGTCAAACGCATCGGTGCTGCTGAAGCTCTGCATCAGCTCCCGCGCCTTCGCCTTGTTGATCACCCCTGGGCTCTCCCACTTCTCTTCGAGCGCGTTCTCGACATAGCCGAGAACGAAGATGAGGTCTTTGCGCTCGCCGGGAGCAAGGTCAACCTGCAAGCAATGAGACGCGATGGGCGACCACCCGCTCGCTGTCGAGTTCCTCGACCTGCCCTCGACCACAGCCGCAGGCGCATCAAAGCCGTTGTACAGGCCGACGAACGCCTCACGGTCAGTGTCGAATCCGATCACAGGCGCATTGACTGCGTAGAACGAGTAGTGATTGCGGCGCTCACGATACTCCGTCTTGTGGTATATGACTGAACCTTCTATCTCGATTTCGCCTGTACTGAAGTTGCGCTGGAAGTTCGTCATGTCGTCATACGCATTCCACAGACAGAACTCGATGAACGAGAACACAGCAAGGCGCTTTGGGACTGACCCTTCATTGGCCACAGACACGCGGGTCAGCTCGCAGTCATGGCCGAGCGGAACCATAGTGGTCTGGGTGACGCTGATCCCGTTTCGCTTGCCCAGAATAGAGGTGTAGCCCAGACCGTGCCTGCACTCGTAGCGTTCCAGCTCACGCTTTACAGGCATCCAGCCTGGCGTCCAGAAGTCGTCGCCGTCCTTTATGTAGAAGTACCTGCCCCCGCAGTCTGTCGGTACGTTGTTGTATCTGTAGCGCGTGATCCGCCTTAACCTTGCATCCTTGTAGAAGCAGTAACCTCCGGACGTGTTGGATATCAACGAGAAGAAACTCTCACTTCCAAGGTAGTTGATCCAGGGGTAGGGAGTCCTCGGAGTCGTTATGACGTACTCTCTGCTCTGGTCATCGAAGTAGCCGAACCTCATCGTTCTATCTCCTCCATGCGGCTCACTGTGTTCTATTTGGAGCGTTTTGGCATAGTTTCTATGCATCCACTCGCCTTCCTGCATCGACTAGATGGCGCTGTCGACAATGTCACGCAGGCACACTCGTCGTTGCCGCAGTGTGTTCTGAGATTGTACAGATGTCAGGCAATTACTGTTCTGAGTCGAACTCGCCCTTCACCTCATGACAATCGGTGAGCTAGACTCTATACAGAACGGCGAGATCACCCATATTTGCTGCATTATCCCTGGCGGCTGGGGTTCAGCAGTGGACCCTACCCCGCCGCAGTCTGGAGGGAGACACGTGAATGCGATTCTAGGCTGCATAGAGTCGGTCGATTGCCGCGCCCTTGAGGGCGGCACATACCGCACCGAAATTAAGCTGAAGCCGAGATGCGTTATGCCTGAGCGCAAGCAGATTCCTGAGTGGCTGAAAGGACAAGTAATCAGCATCACCAGGGTCGTGCCCGATCCTCGGGAGATCGGCGCGCCTGGAGACAGCATTGTCCTTACGCCTTCTGAGTCTTCGAAGTACCTATTACCGCTGGTGGTGACTCCGCCTCTATTGCGAGCAACCTTGAGGGGGCAAATCCTCGTTTCACTAAGGTGGTGGAAGGACAAGAAGCCTCCCGAACTCGAGGTGAGGGCGAACGGCCGCGTCAGGCGGGCCAAGCTGTCGAAGAAGGGCCATGAACACGAAGCCGTCGTCAACCTCGAAGACCTGTTCAGCGGCTCTGAGAGCCTCCCTGCCGAGGTCTTGTTCGAATGCGACAAGCTCCGAGCGAGCTGCACCCTGTTCGCGGAGGACGCACCGGCTTTTCGCCGCGCAGTAAGTGCAGGTGGAGAGTCATGGGTGGTCACCAATCGCTGGATCGAGTTCCGCGTCATCGCGGACACCAACGGGGCGGGGATTGCTTCGCTCGTCGAGCGCGGCAGGAACGTCGACCACTTCAGCCACCCCGAAGACCTGATTCAGGGCAGGTTCGGGCTTTCTGGCCACATAGACCAGCTTCTGTTCGGGTGGGGAGACGACAAGCTCGCGGAAACGTCCATGTCGAGCAGCGGCGCTCGAAGAGAGGGCGGAACCACGAGACTCAGCTTCGCGGGAACGCTCGACAAAGGCAAAGGTCTCCGGACCACGGTTTCATACACGGCGCTCGACACACTCCCTCTGATCACGATCCAGCGGGAACTGCTGTTCTGTGACGAGGAGAAAGACGACAAGAAGGAAGCCGAGAAGAAGCCGTCCGAGCCGGTCGATGGTATGGCCGCGGTCTCCATGCAGTTCCGCGCGGCATGGAGGGCAGACGGCGGCCCAGGCCCAGGAAGCCGCGTTCTGGCAGTCGAAAACGGGCGCCTCCGATCCATCAGATGCGTCCGCGAAAACGAAAGCGTCCGGTACAACACATTTCGGCTGTTCGACGGCTGGGTCATTGCCGAGCACCCTCACCGCTGCGAGTGCATGATGTACCTGTTCGACGGCAGCCAGGGGCCGCAAATAGCCACAAGTTTGAACCGCAACACGATCACTCTCGAGCCGTCATGGATGCACGTCCCGGTGTATCCCGGGAAGGGTTGCGGGTACGTGATAGGGCTGGTTGCAGGCGAGGTCTGCGGCGCCGCTGATACCGGTGCGTGGGTCGCGTGCCGGGTCCCCGACAACCGAGGAGGAGTGGTCTGCTGCGCGGTAGCGAAGCTCCGGGACCTCGAAGGCGGATCCTATGCTGAGTTCGAGATCGGCGGTTCGGCAGTCACGGCTCCCCTTCAGCGACTGTCAATCCCCGGCCTCGGCGACCTGGCATACTCTGCCGTGTGGCTTCCTGAAGGCGATATGAGGCAACCTCTGAGAGCTATCGTATCCGGAATACCAGGGAGGTGCGGTTCATGAACGCGTTCAGCCCGAGAACCTTTAGCACTGACTGGGAGATAATGGTGATTGACCGACTGGAGCGCTGCGCAGACACAGAGAAACTGCTGGCGTTTGCGGGCGCGCTGCGGTCGGAGTTCGACCTCCCCATTCAGGTCGATTGGAACACTCTTGAGCTGGCTCTCGGGATCAACTCACAGTTCGATCAGTTTGTCCAGCGCGTGCGGTCAGTAACCGACCGCGCGGCTCAGCTCGTGAGAGAGCTCGGTCTGGAGTTGTATCCCGCAGGCTCTCATCCGGTAGAACCGATGTACAACTCGTCACACATACACATCGGGACCCTTCATGACGAGGGCAAGGGCATATACCTCGAGTCCAGACTCATGAGATACGCCCCTGTGTTCGGAGCCATAGCCGCGAACTCGCCCTTTGCTCACGGGTTTGCAGGTCAGTACAAGAGCTACCGCATCCGGGACAACGCGCACGGCTGCACGCGGCCTCAATCCGCAAGAGATCCGAGGTTGTCCCAGTTCACGTGGGGCGGCGACGCCTCGCCCAAGGTGTACAGCGCGCCTACCCTGGAGGTGCGGATCACAGACTGCGCGTCGTCGCGGAGACTGCTGGCTGAGCTCGTCGTGTTCACGGCGGCATTCGTGCACTGGTTGGGCGAAAACACGAGCGAGTATCGACTGAGTGAAACCGAGTACGTCGACTGCATGACGAACCGATGGTCAGCTGCGAAGTACGGCATGCAGGCAACCTTTCTGTGGAACGGAACAGAGCGCCCTGTGGTGGAGATTATCGACGAGATGCTCGATCAGTCAGCTGCGAGTCTTGCAGCTCTGGGTGCGGACCGCAAAGACCTGGCGCTCCTTCAGGCCATGATTGAGAAGCGAAGGTGTCAGGCAGACCTCGTGCTCGACCTTGGCAAGCGGTATCCTGATCCCTACTGCCTTGCCTCTGTCCACTCCAAGCTGGTGAGGGACTGGGACGCCTTCGACAACTACGTGGTGTCTTCGGCCCCGCTGGACCCCGCGCCTGCGCCGGACAGAGAGAGAATACTGAACGAGCACCTGTCTGTCGTTGGAGAGGGCACTCATTTCTACAACTTGAGAAACGCCATGTACTATCCTCCCACACTGGTCGACGAGCTGATAGAAACGTTGGCTGGAGACCAACTGGTGCACGTAGAGAACACATGCAGAGGGATGTTGCTCTCGAGAGTCGAGAAGTCGTAGGGATCAGTCACGGGACAACAGCATTTTGTGTATAATCTATGTTGGGCGGGCCGACTGACTGCCGGTTCATGGGCAGCGTCGGCCGCTCAAGCCCTTAGCAGGACAAGAATGGCCCCGGCCTGCTGGTCCAGGTCTCGATCTGGGTCTGGATCCGGACCCGAGGTTTGCCCTCGGTCTGAGCTTGTCTTGCCCTAGTCAGAGCTGAGAGGAGAAGACTGATGGCCAAACCCGTAATCGGATTGACGACAGGAAGGCGGAACCCGTTCACGGAATCGGACAGGATCCAGGATTGGTTCATAGGCTGCGACCACGACTACGTGGACTCCGTAGTCAGATCAGGCGGCGCACCCGTGCTGCTCCCCCGCATCGCGGACAAGGAAGCTCTCGAGGCGGCGGTCGACACAATCGATGGGCTGCTCCTAACCGGCGGCGGCGACATCGTGTCGCAGAGGTACGGAGAGGAGCCCCACAGGTCGTGTCGTTTTCAGGATCCGATCCGGGACGAGATGGAGTTCACAGTCCTGAAGCTCGCACTTGAGAAGGGAATTCCCGTGCTGGGGATATGTAGAGGCCTGCAGTTGATCAACGTCGCACTCGGCGGAACGCTGATTCAAGACCTCGTCACGCAGCTCCCTGAATCGGTGCAACACTGGACCAGCGCTGCTGATTCGGTGCTGTGTCACACGGTCCTGGTTGAAGAGGATTCGGTCCTCGCTTCGGTCCTCGGCACGGCGCGACTCGCCACGAACAGCTGGCATCACCAGTGCGTCAAGCGGGTGGGTCAAGGACTTCGCGTGAACTGCCGGTCTGTCGACGGCGTCGTCGAAGGCATCGAGTCTTCAGAGGGCAAGCCGCTGCTGGCCGTTCAATTCCACGCAGAGGAATCCGCACTGGCCTATCCCATATTCCAGAGGCTGTTCGACTGGATCGTAACTGAGGCTATAAAGCACCGATGAGGAATCCGACTCCGGAGTATATGAAATACCCGGCCATCGCCACCATGAAGACTCCAAGCACTCTTAACGTCATTGCCAAGGCCGCCTGAGGGAGCTTTCTCCCTCCGGTGGCTATCAATGCAGCCAGCACTACGTAGCACGCAAGGTCTGCTGAGAAATGACCCGCAAAAAACGCTGCCACTCCTGCCGCGCCAGCAGTGCGCAGGGCGAGCGCAACGTGGCCGGCTCCAACCGTGCCCCACCAGACCACCCAGTAAGGATTGCTTATGCTTGTGACAGTTCCCGCGACGCCTGCGGACAGAAGAGCTCGCCTAGACCGATCGGTTTGAGCGTGCGGGCTAGATCCGCCATTCGCACTCAGGCGTGTGGTACCAGCCGTCCGCACCACTCCGATCCCCATGTAGACGAGAACGATGCCTCCAACAAGGCCGATAACACCGGCGAACGTCGGTGCGGTGAGGAAGCGGGCTGCTCCGAGGGCTATGGCGAAGACGGCTGCCGCCTCAAGCAGAGCGTGTCCGGCTACGACAGCCGGGCCTGCGAGCCATCCAAGCGAAGCGCTGTGCTGGGCGGTGACGGTCATCATCGGTCCCGGCATTATTGCGCCTGTGAGGGCGAGCAGGAACGCAGAAGCAAACTGACCGACAACCCACACAGCGACACTCCCCCTTCTCTTTTTTGCCATTGTAGCACATGACTTACTCCAGCACAATGAGAACTTCGCTGGACCAAGCCTGATTGAAGGAAGGCTGCCGCCTGAGCCGAATCACGTCATGCCTGAAGCTGAACCCGCCCCTTTGCGGAGCTCGCGCCTGAGCGCTTGCACGTAAGCGTGGTTGGCGTAGAGCTGAGCCAGGAACTCTGCCCTGCCCCGCTTGTCTGACTCCAGCCACCTGGCAATGAGGCGTTCGGTTGCAGGTGAGTGTATCCAGTCGAATGCGAAGATGAGCCTGTCCAGCGCAAAGAAGGCCGGGCTGAGCCAGGTGGCCATTCTCACTCGGAATGTGGGCCACTTGCGTGCGTACACGATCGCCATGCGAGCCCTGGCTTCTTCCCTCGCTCTGACTGCGGGAAGATCGTCGATAGTGAACGGCCTGCGGAGGTGGTATCCCGCCGCTTTTGAAGATCTCGTAGACTTGATGCCCTTCGCTCTCAGTCTCGTGGCCAGCTCAAGGTCTTCCCAACCGTACTCGCTGAGTTCCTCATCATACCCTCCGACACTCAGGAGAACCTCTCTTGACACCGAACCGTTTGCTCCCGGCAGAGGATGCCTGCACATGTCTGAGGCTGAAGGGCGCTTCACGAAAAGCTGATCGATGCTTGAGATGTTGATCACCGGACCTGTGCACATCACACCGGATTCCCGGTGCGTCTCCATGTGGCCTTCGATGAACTGAGGAGTGGGGATGAGATCTGAATCCGTCTGGATGACGATACGTCCCGTCGCCGCCTGGATCCCTACATTGCGAGTCCGCGTGATGTGCATGCGTCTCTCGTTCCGGATGTACTTGATTGGAATCTGAGTCTTCTCTCTGAACTCCTCGACTACACCGGCTGTGTCGTCAGTCGAGCAGTCGTCGACTATGACGAGTTCAAATCGATCCCGCGGGTAGGTCTGATCTGCGTAGGCGCATAGACAATGCCTGAGCAGGGCAGAACGGTTGTACGTCGGTATCACGACGCTGACATCTACCGGCACTCTGACTCCCCCCTGCTCAATTGTATCGTATGTTGGACAAATGCAAAACACCCGTGGGAGCTGTCGTCAATTATCTCTCGCAGCGTTGCCTCTGCACGCTCGTCCTGCTACAATTGAGGCATACCGGGCGGGCTTCCAAGCCTCTGGGTTGAACCGGCCCCGCTTCTTCTGGAGCGCACACGGCCGAACCTACTGAGTCCCGAGGAGGAGAGGCTTTGCTAGTCATTGGGGAGTTGATCAACAGCTCAAGGCCGCAGGTGCGGGATGCTGTCGAGTCGAGAAACGCGGCCGCTCTGCTGGAGATCGCGCGGCGGCAGAGGGAGTCTGGAGCTCACTACATAGATGTCAACTGCAGTGCTGTCGGACCGAATGAGACTGCGTCCCTCAGATGGCTAATCCCATTGCTTCAGGACAATCTCGATGTGCAACTCAGTATTGACAGTCCAAACATCCGAGCCATTCTCGATGCTCTGAGCCTGGTCAAAGGGCAGCCGATCCTGAACTCGGTAACCGCAGACTCGCCTGGACTCAGCGAGGTGTTTGCTGCCGCGCGAGAGCGCAGGGCGAAGGTCGTCGGACTGTGCCTGTCGGGCACTTCGCTTCCTTCTTCCCCTGATGAGACGAAGGCGAACGCAGAGAGGCTCCTGTCCAAGGCAGCTGATTGGTCGTTTCCCGTTCACGACCTGTTCCTTGATCCACTCGTCCGAGCCATATCCACTGGTGAGTCGGCCTGTCGTCTGTTTCTGGACTCGCTTGCGGCGGTCAAATCGCTGTCACCAGACGTTCGCACAGTCTGCGGCCTCAGCAACATCTCTTTCGGCATGCCTGCAAGAAGGTCGCTGAACAGAGCCTTCTTGCCGCTGGCGGCCATGCATGGGTTGGACGCAGTGATTCTCGATCCGACCGATAGGGAACTCATGGGGATACTCCACGCGTCGAAGGCACTTGCGGATCCGGAGGCGGGAGTGATGGAGTATCTGGCGGCCTTCCGGAACGGGCTGATCCCCTGCTAGATTCGGCGTACTCTCAAGAGGCCGCCGCGGCCTGATCTCCACCTGGGCGAAAACCAATCTCAGTATTCAGCCGATGAGTCACATGGCTTAGCATGCCTCGGATCAGACACGCGCGCTACCGCCAGGTAGAGCGCTGCGAAGGTCAAGGCAGCCATCCCCGCGTAGACAGGCATAAACCCGATCCGGTCGGCAAACCATCCGGCAAGCACCGGGAGGAGTGTCCTGAACGGGGCTGTGCAGGTGAAGGCCACCGCTGAGTATGTCGCAGCTCTTGACTCGTGACAGAACTCGAGACACATGCTGGTGCCGACCCACAGGCTGCTAGTGAACATGCCGGAAGCCACGAACGCGAGACACACCACTGGCAACTGTGGCAATGTGGCCATCGCCGAATACGCTGCGATGCCGAATACGGAACCGATGATGAACACGCGTCTATATCCGCCTGAATCTCCGATCAGGCCCCAAAGCATACTGCCCACAGTGCTCGCAGCCATGTACAGGGCCGAACACAAGGCCACAGTCGGATCAGACACCTTGAGATCCAGGATCGCGTACGAAGTGAGGAAAGCTGCTCCGGTCAGAGGCAGTTGCAGGCATATCTGCATGAATATGTAGTTGGCGAACGACTTGTTGGTCCGAATTACCTTCGGAACCTGCAACAGGTACTCCACGAGACTGTGACGTTCCGATCTGGCGAGAGGCCGTCCCTCATCGACAAGGGCCGTCGGCGCGAGACTCAAGACCATCGCTGCTACACCAATCAGAAAGCACCATGCATACCCTCTCAGACCGGGCTCGGTCTGGAGCAGATACCGGGCCACATAGGCTCCGCCAGTAGCCAACAGCGCCCCGATGCCATTCCCAAGCCCCATGATCCTGCCTCGCCGCTCTGCCGGGATCACGTTGGCAAGTATGCTCATATACGCGGGCAGGTTGAGCCCGTTTCCGAGGCTTGCAACAGACCAGCAGGCGTAGAAGACAATCAGGAGCGCTGCCGAGTCAGATATTAGGAAGGTCGATATGGCGAGCACCAAGATGGGCAGCCGTTCGACTAGCATGCCCACGGCAAGCAAGTATGGCTTTTTGTACGGGAGTCTCTCGACCTTGTTTGCAGCAATGAGCTGAGGAAACAGCGTGCCGAAGCTCTGTATCCCGTTCACGAGACCCACCAAGGCATTCGACCCACCGAGTCTAGCCACGAACATCGGCAGAATCGTCTGGGATGACACAAAACTCTGCCCAAACGGCCACCCGATTGAATCTATCAACAGAGCCACGAAATTGCGGCGCGAGCTGTCCCGTACACCGATGTTGTCCATGCACACATTGTAGCACAGTATGGCTGGGTTTTGGTAGTCGGAATCTCACGTATTGATCCTGAAGTCCTCCAGCTCAGTCACGACCGTTCTGCCCTGCGAGGTATGCTCAGTCCTGACTATCCCGATCCCCTTCTTGTGGATCCGATAGACAGTGGCAGTCCCGTCAGGCGACACAGCTCTGACCTTGACGCAATCCTCGAACACGCCCGCAGGCGTCTCCACTCGGACTCCGGTCGCAACCACCTCGTGCAGCCACCCGTCAGACAGCCACTTCGCACCTGGTTTGAGCGGCGACTTTATGAGGACTCTGTTCGCATTCGCCGGACTGTCCAGGTAGTTGGGGGTCCTGTCATCCCTGACGTCGGCCGAATGGATGAGCGTAACTGCATTCCGGCCTACGGCATACACTTTCATCTGCGTAGCCGCGCCGTTGTCTACTCTGATCTGGACAAGATTGCCCTTTCGATATAACACGTCCTGGCGATAGGAGGCCTGTGGACTGTCTTCTGAGCGGTAGATCCACCAGCTGCCCGACGAGAGAGGGAAGTACGCGCCTACGCCAGGCCTATTGGCGAGCGCCCAAGCGACAAGCAATCCGAGAATTGCCAGGGTCGCAGCAGTTGCCAGGTAAATGGTCCGCCGGCGTATGATCCTTATCCGTACCATGAGTCACCCCTCCGCATGCCTGTCGGGCCTGCCAAACAACCACAGAACCGACTGGCGTTTGTCTATCCACTACCATCATATTTGAGAGAGACATCCAATATATCTGAAGGGATAGCAGGCATTCACGTGCGGCGGAGCCATCGGCGGGGTTGTGAAAGCCAGAGCGCAAGAGGTGGCACGCAGCACTCAGTGTCCGCGCTGTTCTGGTCGCGCTTTCCTGGCATCCAAGGATGTTTTCTGCTATATTGAAGTGTACCGCAGGACAAGACCGGATTCAGACCAGGGGTCTGACCTGCCCTTGTGATGCCAAGGGCCTGCTGCGTCAGAAGCCTGCGTCGTTCAGTTAGCCAGGAGGCCTACGTTCATGGAAACACGGATAACCCAGATGCTCGGGATAGATTACCCCATCCTGCAGGGCGGAATGGCATGGGTGGCCACTGCGGAGCTGGCCGCTGCCGTGAGCGAAGCCGGGGGACTTGGGATCATCGGTGCCGGCAACATGCCCGCAGACTTGGTCAAGAGAGAAATCGAGAAGGCCAGGGCCTTGACTGCCCGCCCGTTCGGAGTCAACATCATGCTGCTGTCGCCGTACATCGACGATGTAGTCGATGTAGTGCTCGAAGCCGAAGTCCCAGTCGTGACCACGGGTGCAGGCAATCCAGGCAAGTATCTGGACGCGTTCAAACGGATAGGGACGAAGGTGATCCCGGTCGTGCCCAGTGTGGCACTCGCGCGACGGCTCGAAAGGCTCGGTGTCGACGCTCTCATAGCCGAGGGGCATGAGTCGGGCGGCCACATCGGAGAGCTCACGACGATGGTCCTAGTGCCTCAGGTCGTAGACGCTGTAAGCATCCCGGTGATCGCAGCCGGCGGGATAGCCGATTCAAGAGGAATGGCGGCTGCCTTCGCCCTGGGCGCAGAGGCAGTGCAAATGGGCACGAGATTCGTGTGCGCCGCCGAGTGCACTGCTCACGAGAACTACAAGCGAGCAATCATCGCCGCCGAAGACAGGGACACTACTGTCTCAGGACGGACGACAGGACATCCGGTCCGATGCCTCAAGAACCGTTTGACCAGGCAGTTTGCAGCCATGGAATCCAGCGGCAGCACTCCTGAGGAGTTGGAGAGACTCGGCGCGGGGAAGCTGCGCCTTGCCGTTGTGGAGGGCGATGTTGACCAAGGCAGCGTCATGGCAGGTCAGTCGGCTGGCATGGTCAACCGGATACAACCGGCAGCGGAAATAGTTCAAGAGCTGATGGATGGCCTGCAGGCGGTTGTGGACCGACTAGGCTCGATCATCTAGTCGTAAGGCTGCGAGCGCGCCGAGTCAGTCATGGCATGTCAGTCGTAGTGCAGCCCATCCGCAGCCGCACGTCAGTCGCAGGGCGTCAGTCGTGGCAGGCCGTCTGCTGCGCGCTAGTGTTCGCGCGTCAGTCGCAGTGTGTCAGAGCAGCGCGACCTGTATGAGCCCTGGCAGGATCCTGATCTCCCGGAACGACATGTCCACCAGGCCCGCAGGAAAAGGCAGCCGCAACCGGGTCACGTCGACGAGCAGCGTGGATCCATGCGCACTCACTCCCCCGCCGACTGAGTGCCTGCTCAGGATATGCGACAGCGCTCGGCAGGCCCAGGCGGGTGGAAAACGAATCAGAGACCCTAGCGACACACCATGCACGTCGATCGCCAGCGTGTTTTCGCCTGTCACCCTGACAGCGCCCTCTCCAGCAAACCTGACCCGAACCGGGAGGATTGCGTACTCGCCGGACACCCGGATGCGGCCGTCCAGTATTTGGGCTGACACATTCCTGAGAGCTGCATGGCTCTCTGTGACGGCTGCTGTCAAGATGTCCAGATCAGCCTGGCTGATCTCAAGCAAGAGCTTCTTCGCTCTCATGGGCAAACCTCCCGGCTCGAGTCTAGCTAAGTGATTCCGATCATGCTCCGTACTTCGCCAGCCTCTGGGCGTGCGCAAGCATCAGCGCCATGAGATGGCGCGACTCGAACGTGCCCAGACTGCCTCGGGCACACTGCCCTTCTCCGAACGACGTCAGCCACGTATCCCACCTTGCGGTCGTGGCGTGTAGCAGCACAGGAACAGGGTGCCAGCTATGACCCTTCAGACTTGCAGGTGTGGAGTGGTCGCCAGTCACAACGAAAACATCCGGCCGCAGGTCGAGGATTGACGGAATAAGATCATCCACTTCCTCTATGACCGATACCTTGCGATCGAAGTCGCCGTCCTCTCCCGAGCTGTCGGTGTACTTCGCGTGGATGAAGAAGTAGTCATAGTCGGCGAAGCAATCCGCAAGCGCTTTGATCTCCTCATCCAGAGTTTTCACGCCTGTGACCACGTTCATGCCTACCAGCTTGGCGAGTCCGCGATACATCGGGTAGGTCGCTATCGCTGCAGCACGTATGCCGTAGAGCTCACTCACGGTAGCGATGGCGGGTGACTTGTCGAATCCCCGCATCAGTATCATGTTGGCAACAGGCTCGTCCTTGAGTGCCCTTTTGGCCTCCTCTACAAAGGCGTTGGCTATGTCAGCCATTCGCTTGGACTCCGGATTGAGCGGCTGCATAGTGAGAGGAGCCAGTCCCTCCTTCTGCGGGTCGCTGTCCGTGACTGCGCCCCAGAGCCCCTCGCCTCTGAAGACCACTGCTGCCCGGTGCTGCATTTCCGGAGCGACAGTGATCTCGACGCCCTCCATCTTGATGCCAGACAGTATCTTGCACAGCCTCGCGCATTCTTCTGTAGGGATCCGGCCCGCACGTCGGTCGACGATCTTACCGTCCCTCATCGTGGCGAAGTTGATGCGACACGCCACATCGTCCGGTCCAAGGTCGAGATCCAGGCCTAGCGCAGAGAGGACCCCTCTGCCTATGTTGTGCTGGAGAGGATCGTAGCCGAACAGCCCCAGATGAGCGGGGCCGCTGCCCGCAGTAATCCCGGGAGCAATCGGATGCATCTGGCCGCACGACGACTTCGGAACCAGGCGGTCCAGATTCGGAGTCTTGGCGGTCTCCAGCTCCGTCAGGCCTGTCTCCTTGCACGGCAGTCCGCCTAGACCGTCCATCACCAGCAGTACCATCTTGGTATCGTTTTTCCTCGCCAAACTACTCAGTATGTCCATGCAATCGCCTCCACGAGATAAGCGCATCCGCATACCCGTTGCATGCGGAGCCTTCGCGGCCTGAGCCTCCTCGGCCAAGCCCATTCGGCCAAGCTCCACTGTGCAGCGGGTCATAGGTTACTCGATTCAATTCAATGACGAGCGGCCATATCCTCTCGCAGAAGAGCCTATGACCTCATATCTCCCTTTGGTTCTTGTGTGCTATAATCAATCCATCGGCTGCAACGACTGCTGGGAGATGTGTTCATTGAGTCAGACTGGCCCTGTCCCTCCGATCAGCGCAAGAGATCTCAGAATTAGCCTGCGCTATGTCATACTGGCTGTATGCTTCGGCATGGTCTTCTTTTCGGTGACCAACGGCCCGGCATTGACAGGTTTTGCCCGGAAGCTGGGCGCAAACGACCTCGTATTCAGCCTGCTCATGGCTCTGCCCGCGCTGGGCGGGGTTGCTCAGGTTTTCGCCTCATACCTCCTTGAGAGAAGCGGGAATCGCAAGCTGTTCTTTCTGGTATCGCTGTATCCGCAACGCCTGGTTTGGATCGGAGTAGCGCTGGTTCCTGTGGTGCTGCAAGAGACCACTCCAAGAATCGTCGCAGCTATAGCTCTGATAGGCATCTCGGGCATATGCGGGTCTTTCGGAAACGTGGCGTTCATGTCGTGGATGGCCGATCTCATCCCAGGCCAGATGCGAGGCAGGTTCTTTGGCACGAGGAGCATGCTGTCGACAGCCGTAGCTGTCGTCACTGCTTGGTCGGTCGGCTGGTTCCTCGACCGGTTCCCTGGCTTCGGCGGTTACGGAGCAGTGTTTGCCACGGCAGCGGTCTTTGGGGCTGTGGATATCGCGTTCTTCCACTTCATCAAGGAGCCCCCGATGAACCGAAGTGCGGACTCGCCGCGGCTCACTGAGATTCTGTTCGAGCCATTCAGGTCAAAGGCATTCACTAGATTCGTGATCTTCTGGTGCAGCGCCATGTTTGCGCAAATGCTCATGGGTCCGTTTACGACTCTGTATCTGCTTGAATCTCTATCACTCGATTTCAGTCAGGCTTCTCTGTATGTTCAGGTCATTCCGAACATAGCGATCTTCCTCGCGGCAAGAAAGTGGGGCTTGATGATCGACCGCTACGGGTGCAAACCCGTGCTGACGGTTGCTATGACAGTGCAGGCCTTCCTCCCGTTTCTCTGGATTCTGACCTCAGCCAGCCGCTGGTGGCTGATGCTGTTCGCCAGCTTCGTGGGAGGTTTCTTCTGGTCAGCGATGGACCTCGGAGCCGTCAACATGCTCATGCGTTCGAGTCCAGATAGAAACAGGTCTGCGTATGTGGCGAATTACTCCCTGATGTCCGGCGTGCTCGGCAATGCTCTGCCATATCTCACGGCTGGCGCCTTTCTGTCAGTGGTCCATCCGATCACGGAGTCTCTGGATATGACGATTCTCGGTTCTCCGCTCACTCGATTCCACTTGTTGTTCTTGCTGTCGGGTTTGCTCCGCCTGGCAGTTCTGCTTTTCATCTTGCCTGGTCTCGACGATCCCCAATCGCGTGAAACCGGCCAAATGCTCAGGGAGTCATTGCGTGTCCGCCCGTCTGCGGCCGTTCGATCCCACTGATATTCTGCTCGCGCTGATGCTTCATTCGCCCTGGCACGTCGTTCGCACTGACACAGGGTTTTGGTTCGGCCGATACTTCGTACGCATTGATGCTTCGCATCCGCTGATGCGCAGCATCGGCTGAAATGAGCCAAGGATGACTGTTGAGCGGCACAGATGGGCAAGATAGCGTTGTACCCAGAACGCAGTCGGAGGCATGCGCTATCATGGACAACGACAACTACCGAGAGAGCAGAGTAAAACACAACTCCGATCCGGCGACAGCCGCCATCAAATGGGGCGCCATTGTTATCATTGTCGGCGTGATCATCTACTTCTTGGCCAGGTACATCGTTCCGCTGCTGCCTGGTGCTTAGTCACGGTTCGCACCTGCGGTGCGCCGCCGGGCGCCCGGGTCTCGCTCGCCGGAGGGTTTCTGGACCGGCAGTCCCGAGCGAGGCTCAGAGCCCGCTGCCTCGAGGGAGATTCGGAGCCCGCCATCTCCACAGAGGGACTCGGCGCCTGCTATCTCGACTCACCGGCAGAGGGATGGTGTAGATGAGTCGCGGTTCAGTGCTACCCAAAGTAGCGTATTTTTGCATGGAATTTGGTCTTGATCCAGAACTCCCCATCTATGCAGGTGGCCTGGGTATCCTGGCAGGAGACATACTCAAGGGAGCCAGGCAATTCGGCTACCCGATGGTGGGAATCGGGATCTTGTGGGAACAAGGATACACCCACCAGTTCATCGGCAAAGATGGCTGGCCGTACAACGTCCCCCAGCAGTTCCCCAGGCATCTCGTGGACGACACAGGTGTCGAGGTAGAGGTTTTCATCAGGGGCAAGAACGTGCGGTGCAAGGTCTGGAGCACAGAGGCGTATGACAACGCCCCTCTCTACCTGCTTGACGCCAACACCGGGAACGGCGAGGATGCCTGGATCACCCGTCAGCTGTACGGCGGAGTCGAGCAAGATCGTGTCGCGTCGGAGATGGTCCTCGGGATAGGCGGAGTGCGAGCGCTGAAGGCTCTCGGCATAGACGTGGACGTGTATCACTTCAACGAAGGTCACGCCATATTCGGGGGCATCGAGCTGATACGCAGGTGGATGGAAGACGGATGCTCGTTTGAGGAGGCCCTGAGGAAGGTCCGCAAGAACGTCGTCTTCACCACACACACACCGGTCCCGGCGGGCAATGAAACCCACGACCACAGCCTGCTGAAGCACATGGGGGCCTACAACACCCTCAACTACTGGAACATGGCTCGAATCGGCGACGATCCGTTCAATATGACGGTAGCGGGTCTGCGGCTCTCGCACATTGCAAACGGAGTGGCCAAACTGCACGCAATCACATCGAGCCTCATGTGGCAGGACGTGCGCGACTCAGCCCCTATCATTGGGATCACAAACGGAGTGCATGTTCGGACTTGGCAACACCCTGCAATAGCCAGAGCAGTCAACGAAAACGGAGATCTCCTGTCGGCGCACGCCGAGGCCAAACGAGCCCTTCTGGACTTCGTGCGGGAGAGAACCGGAGTAACCCTAAGGCCCGAATGCCTGGTGATAGGTTTCGCCCGGCGGGTGGCCGCGTACAAACGGGGCAACCTCATATTCCAGCGCCGGGACGTGATCGACCCGCTTCTTCAGGACGGCACCATACAGCTCGTTTTCTCGGGTAAGTCGCATCCGTCGGATGAGCACGCGAAATCGATAATCAGCCAGATCTACGCTATGTCGCAGAGGTTCAAGGACAGCGTAGTCTTTCTTGAGGACTACGATATGCAAGTAGCCAAACTGATGGTCTCCGGGTGCGATGTCTGGCTCAACAACCCTCAGCGCCCGCTTGAGGCATCCGGCACGTCGGGCATGAAGGCAGCCATGAACGGAGTGCTCAATCTGAGCATCCTGGACGGATGGTGGCCGGAGGGCTGTGTACATGGGATCACGGGGTGGCAGATCGGCTGCGGATACGAAGGCCAGGGCCAGAACGAGTGCGATTTGATCTCGCTCTATGAGGTGCTCATAGACGAGGTCATACCCACCTACTACCTGGACAAGAAGCGCTGGGTTGAAATGATGAAACGGAGCATCCACATGGCCGTAGAGCGGTTCTCTATCGCCAGAGTGCTGCCCGAGTACTACAACCTCATGTATCAGCCGATGGTGTCGCAGAAGCTCTTGAAGGACATCACCAGCGTCTCAACGGACACGATCGCGGCCAAGACCTCTCTGATCGCGGCGGTAAAGGCGTCGCACGAAACGCTGTCTAGCAGAATCCCTGGTAATGGTGCCAATCTCCAACGGGGGCATAGGTCCGAATCTCCACCTCTCCTGTGAGTGCCTGCAGGGCACTCTTGGCCAGGGTCTCCATCTCGAGATCGCCCGGCACCACAAAGACAGGTGCGATAAACCGGACCCTTGACTTGACGCTTGCCACGAAGCGCCTCGATCGGGCAAGCCCTCCGGTCAGCACTATGGCGTCAACATCGCCTGCGAGGACAGTAGCCCCTGCACCGATCTCTTTTGCCACCTGATACGCCATTGCCTCGTACACTTCTGCAGCTCGCGTATCTCCGGTCTCGATGCGGCGCTCTACTTCCCTGCCATCATTGGTTCCGAGGTAGCTCACGAGCCCGCCTTGTCCGGACATGACTTTGAGCATCTGCTCCCTTGTGTATTTGCCGGAGAAGCAGATGCGGATCAGGTCGCCGATAGGGAGCGACCCTGCGCGCTCCGGCGCGAAGGGGCCCTCCTCCATACCGTTGTTCACATCTACCACGCGGCCCCGCCTGTGAACACCTACGGAGATCCCGCCTCCCAGGTGGACTACGATCATGTTAAGTTCTTCGTATCTGACGCCAAACCGGGCAGCTATCGTCCGCGCGGCCGCCTTTTGGTTCAACGCGTGGAATATGCTCTTGCGGGGTATGAGCGACCATCCCGAATACCTGGCCAGCGGTTCCATCTCGTCGACCACAACCGGGTCCACTATCAAGGCGCGCACGCCCGCCTCGCTAGCGAGTTCGTGCGCGATGATGCCCCCGAGACTCGACGCATGCTTCCCGAGAACACTTGTCCTCAGGTCCTCGATCATCTGTTGGTTGACTTCATATACCCCGCTCGGTATAGGCTTGCACAACCCTCCCCTGCTGACCACGACATGAAATCCTGAAATGCTCAGTCCCTTCGAGTGCAGCAAATCGACGATGGTCCGTTTGCGGAATTCGCGTTGTTCAAGGATGTCTGAAAACGTGCTAAGCTGTGCAGGATCGTGGTGGATGGTCTCGATGAACTCAGGCTCCGAGCCCGAGTACACTGCAACCTTCGTCGTTGTCGAACCGGGATTTATCACCAAAATCCGGTAAGCCAACAAATCCACCTCCAGCCGTAGGCTAGGTCTGACAGCAATAGCGGATCATATTCTCAAAGAGCACAAGTCCGTCGACGGACCCGTGCTCCTTCAACACCGCCCTTTCAGGATGCGGCATCAGGCCAAGGACCGTGCCTCTCGGATCGAGCACGCCCGCCACGCCTCCCGGAGAACCGGCTGGATTCGCCGGATAGCTCTCGGTCGGCATACCTTGGCCGTCGGCGTACAGGAATGCCGGTCTGATCTCTGTGCCAGGAGTGTGGTAGAGCCTGCCCTCTGAATGGGCCACAGGCAGGCGCAGGATCGTGCCCTCAAATCCCTCGGTCCAGAAGCTTCCCGTGCTTGGAACGAGCAGATTTGCCCACCTGCTTTCGAATCTGGCCATTCTGTTCTGCGCAAGAGCAGCAACACGCTCACCGATCCGACCTGTGGGCAGAATACCAGACTCCATCAATACCTGGTCGCCGTTGCATATGCCGAGAACCGGCTTGCCCGAGTCGACAAATGCCTGAAGTTCATCGTTCAGCCGCGCTACCAGGTACGTAGCAAGGATCCTTCCGCCTACGATGTGGTCACCAAACGAGAAGCCGCCGGGGATCACGAGCCCCTGGTAGTCGCTGAGCTTCTCCTCGCCAGCCAGCAGATCGTGGAGAATCACCATGGATGGGTCTCCACCGGCACATTCTATGGCAAACGCAGTCTCTTCATGACAATTCGTACCCGGGGCGTATAGAACTGCGATCTTCGGTCTCATCACAGCACCACCTCTCCAAATGTGCTTTCCCACGCGTTCACTAAGTCGTCCATGGGCAGTTCCACAGAATCCCCACAGTACGAGACTCTGATCACCGGCTCGCTGATCGTCCTCCCGAGGACCACGTACGGCAGATCGCCAAACAGCTCCTCAAGATCCGACTCGCTGCCGACTTCGACCAGCACTGAGCCGATGCATTCTGAGAAGAGCAGCCCCTCAAGCGGACCGGCCGACGAATCCAGCGACAGGTCAACGCCCAGTCCGCCGCCGTACGCCATCTCGAACAGCCGGACGAAGACCCCGCCCTCTCCGACAGCCGACGCAGCCTTCACGCAGCAGCCGCTCCTGCCGTACAAGTCGTGCAGCCTGTACCACAGTTTCTTGACTCGCTGGGTATAGCTCGGATCATCAGAGGCGTACAGCTCCGATCCCCGCTTGCCGAAGCAGTCGAGGTAGACCGAGCCTCCGAGTCTGGTCGGGTCGATGCCGCCGACTAGGACGATCGAGCTCCCTATCGACTTGAAGTCCTTGGTCCTAACCCGGGACACGTCGGCCATCTTGCCAATAGTCGCCACAGCAAAGGTCAGCGGGACGTCTATGCTCTTGCCGTCTGTCGTCAGGAAAGTGCCCGAACTCGAGTCTTTCCCGGAAATGAAAGGCGTTCCGAACTCCTTCGATATGCTCGCAGCCGTCTCGACCATTCGCTTCAGATGCCACCCTACCTCGGGCGTGTACTTGGGCGTGTAGAAGTTGTCGTTGAGAGCTATAGACTGCGGATCTGCGCCGGCAGCCACAGCTCGGGCAATCGCCTCCACGACCATTAGCTTGACCAGGCCTGCAGAGTCGACGTCTCCGTAGAACGGGTTGTATGCGATCGTGCTTACCACGCCGTAGGGCTTGCCCCTCAGGGGTGCAGCTACGAACACATTGGTCGGCATCTTCCCGGTCTTGCCGCCATACGGTCCTATCACGGTCCTTCCCTGCACCGTGGAATCGAACTGGAATCCTGCCTGCGATTGGTCGCAGCAGTGGTAGTGGCTCAAGACCCGTTTCGCTGCATCGGACAGTCCTGCCAGGTCTAGCTTCGCAACATCGCCCTTGCAGCAGCACGTCTTTGCAGGCTCGGGTGTCTTTACTTGCGCCTGTGGGATCGGACAGGCGCCCCAGAGGAAGCTCATGTCGATATCCGCGACAGTCTCTCCCCGCCAGGAAGCGCGGAACCTTCGATCGCCTGTGAACGTTCCAATGATGGTTGCGTCCACGCTGAAGCGCTCGAGAATGCGCAGGGCGTCGGCGACACGGTCCGCCGGGATCGCCATGGCCATGCGTTCCTGGGACTCAGAGAGGAGAATCTCCCATGCGCTTAGACTCTGGTCCTTGAGGGGGACTGCGTCAAGATTGACTTCGACTCCAGTCGCTTCACCCATCTCACCTGCTGCGCACGAGATCCCTCCGGCGCCGAGGTCGGTGATTGCCCTTATGCAGCCGGAATCCCTCAGCAGCGGGATGGCTTCCATGAACTTGCGCTCTGTTATCGGGTGGCCGATCTGGACGGCTGCCGATTCCTTCTCGGCAGTCTCTCCCGTCATCTCGACCGAACTGGCAGTTGCGCCGTGTATGCCGTCCCGGCCTGTCGGCCCCCCTATGAGAACCAGCTTGTCACCTGGCACGGGGCGTTCCTTGAGTGCGTGCTCCTTCGGGATGATCCCGATCGAGTGACCCAGAGCCAAGCACTTCGGGTAGCCCGGGTGCGCCCGGTAGACGGAGTACATCATCGGGATTCCCATGGGATTGCAGTAGTAGGCAGTGCCGCGAATCGACTCACGCACTATGTGACCTGGATTGAGCGCTCCGGCAGGCACCTCCTCGTCGGGAGTCCGAGGGTCCATGGTGCCCATTATCGTGCTCCCTCCGATCGGATACGCTCCCTTGCCAAACCCTATGGTGTCGCGTATGACGCCTCCGTGCTTCGTCGTTACGCCTCCGAATGTCGCGATGGAGCTCGGGAAATTGTGTGTCTCGCCCTTCAATGTGACCGCGTAGCCGTCGAAGAACTCGATCGCCCCCGCGTTGTCCTTGAAGACTGACACCACCATCGGGTGATCAATCGACTCCGTTGCGTTCATCAGAACCTTGAGCAGACCGAGGCTCTTCCATGTCGTGTGATAGCAGTGATCGCTCCAGCTCTGCACGATGATCTCGATCTCGGCATCGGTCAGTTCGCGTCCGCGCTGCTCCTCATATCTCTGCAGGGCTTTCATCTGCTCAAGCGGCGCATACCAGGAATTTCGCTCTGAGACCTTAGCCAACTCCGCGTCACTCAACCCGCGAAGGCTGATCCTTCTGACCGGCTCGGGCTCTCCCGACGGCCTCAGCGTGCTTCCATATGACGATTCTGTCACAATCATCTGAACAATCGGGTTGTAGAGGTGGGCTTTCGCGATGCGAAGAGCCTCATCGCCAGTGATCCCCGAAAACTGATAGCGCATGCTGAGCCTGGCCCACTCCAGCCCATACACGCCGAGGGCCCTCGCCCCCTCCAGGATCGAGGGCGTCTCAGGGTCGGTCACGGCCTTCTGGTAGCCGATCTCGACTACAGGCCCCTGTTCTGGCACTAGACTGCTCTCCTCCGAGTAGGACTCGCTGACGGGATTCACGAGGAGAGGCAGAAGCGACTGGATCGTCACGGCGCCCTCGAGCCTGTACACGCGCTCTATCCTTACTGCACTAAGCGTCTTGTATCCCTGAAGGCGGAGCCGCTTCTCCAGCATTCTCGCCTCAGGATCATCATGTCTTTGCACGTAAACAGCAACTATACCCATCTGTCTGCTCCCTTCGGCTCATCTATGCCACGCACTAGATTATAGCAGATTATCACTGCATCTCACACAGTTGTATCGAAGGTTTGCCTCACGGTCGGCACACAGCCTCATACCCGCACGTGTCGCACGCGCCGTCGCACCTTGGGAACCGCCCGTCATAGATCGAGCGAGCGACCTCCAACAGCTTGTCGATCGCGTTAGGATCCGGGTCGACCTCGTGACGGAGAGCTGCAGAGGTATAGATGATCTCCGCCTTCTCGATTGTGTCTTCTCTGCCCGCCCTCGACAGCGCGAGTCCTGCGGCGGCCAGGTAGAGTTCCATCTGCAGATCGTAAAGGTGTTCCTCAGTGAATCTGGCTATATCAGCGCCGCCCACGGCGTTTGTCTTGAAGTCTAGAATGCGCCACTTCCCGGCCTGCGTCGACACCAGCATATCGATGAATCCGGTAAACCTTACAACGTACTGATCGGTGCTGCCGACCACCAAGTCGAGCTCGACCTCACAGCGCCTGGCGTTCCGAGGGAGGCTGCGGAGCCGGCCCGCGTATCCGAGCGACTGCAAGGACGACAGGTGAGCGTTGATAGTCTCCACGTAAGTGCCCAACAGAGGCAATTCCGCCGGAGGCAGCAGTGACTTGACCAGCATCTCGGTCCGCGGGTCCCCAGGACCGTATACCTCGTGAGCGATGAGCCGGTGGAGCAAATCGCCGATCCTCGCACCCATGGTCATGTCTTCGCCGTATCTGCTCCGCGCCCTCAAGGCAATGTCTTCGCTGTACCCGCGGCGGGGATTGGCCTCAGCCCGGCAGCCGCCTGATGGCTCGCAGCCTGCCGATGCCTCGCAGCAGGCCGAGTCCGCCCACTGATCCAGCAGCTGCTCAGGAACGCCGATATAGTGCCTTAAGTAGTACAGCCGCGGGCATCTCGTGTAGTCCATGACTGCGGTCGCAGACAGGTCTATCACTCGCCGCGAAAGGACGCGCCTCTGCTCAGTAACAGGTGCGAGTTCGGCCTTGGCGAGCTTGTCCAGGATGTCCAGCCTCTTGGAAACGCTCCTCAAGCCTACGTCCTCACGCTCAGTCATGTCATCAAGCGCTCTGCCGGCCACTGCATCAGCCGCTTCGCCGGTTCCCCCATCGATCACCTCGTCGAGGCCGGCGGACGCCTCTGCCGCGGCAACTCGGCCGGCCGCACTCAAAGAGGTGGGAGGCTGCGCAAACCCGAGACGGTGGAGAACCGCAGTCATCGGACCAATGCTTACCCTTGCGGACTCGGTCGGCTGCTGAAGATGTGCGGACCAGGCCAGGGTGCCCTCGTCCACGAATTCTAGGTCACAAGCTTTCCAGATCCACTCACTCCAGCAGAGGAGTTCTTCGAAGCTCTTGTCCTGAACGGATCTTGAGGGCGCTTGCCCAACCAGTGCCAACAGCAGCCGAGCTCTCGTTGCTGCGACATAGAGCAGCCGCTTCTGCTCAGCCAAATCGCGCCTCTTGATCGTGTTCTGGATCAGAGTCCTCAACGCGGTCTTCTCCATCGCTCCCTGGTTCAGAGGGTCAGGTGCCTTGATTCCGAGTTCTCGGCGGCCTTCGACTTCCCCTATGTACACAGGGGCTTCGAATCCCATGTTGAACCGCGCCGAGAGGTCGGGCACGATCACCGCAGGGAACTGAAGCCCTTTTGCCTGGTGGATGGTCATGAGCACCACCGGCGACTCTATCGTCAACTCCGCCTCTCCCTCAGGCTCTTCACTCTCCATCTGGCGTTCGAGGAACTCCACAAACTCTGCGAGACCGCTCCCGCGAGCGTCTGAAGACCGAGCCAGCGAGATCACTTTCTCGACATTGGCCAGCCGCTGCTTACCACGCCTTCCATATGCAAGAGGAGCGAAAAGCCCAGAGTCGACGAGTATATGGCGGATGAGTCTCGCCACCGAGCACCGGTCTCGGATCTCCCGCCAGCTCTCAAGCACCTGCGTGCATCGGACTGCCTTGGGCATCTGCCTGCTTCTCAGTCGATCCCAGACGGCTCCTGTGCCCGGCCCCAATATGGCTACGACATCGTCGTCACTCAAACCGAAGACAGGCGAGCGGAGCACGCCGAACAGCTCGATATCTCTCCTTGGGTCAGAGAGGAAGGCTAGCAGGTTGAACAGATCGAGCACTTCCTGCTGGGCGTAGAACCCTCGTCCTTTGACTGTGGAGAAAGCAAGGCCATGCCTGCGAAGAGCACTCTCATAGATTTTGACCGCACTCATTCGCCTCAACAAAATGGCGACAAGAGGCATTTCGCCGCCCGCGAGAGCTTTCACTGCGTCATCCGAAGCCATCCGCTTCGCGAGCTCCGCGACCATCTCCGCTTCAGCCGCCAGACGGTCTATTCCGTCGCTTGTTCTCAGCAGGTGAATCTCCGCCCACCCGTCCTGCGTGATCTTCTCGTTGGATTTGACCATGTGTTGGAACTGAGCCTCGTAATCGGGCACCCCTCCAGAGCTCAGCAGGCGTGAGAAGAGGTAGTTGAATGAGTCGACCAGCCGCTGACACGAGCGGAAGTTGTCTTCAAACACGACCTTTCTGTATGAGCTGGCCTCGCGGGCTGCGGATACGGCGGCTCCAGGCACGTGCGTTGCCACGGTTCCGGGACTGCCGTGCGCGTCGGCTCCGGGCACGGTGGTTCCAGCTGCCAACTCACGCCTCGCCCTCGCGAAGGTGGTCACATCCCCGCCTCTAAACGAGTAAATGGCCTGCTTCTCATCGCCTACAAGAAACAGCTTGTCCGGCGAGAACGAACCGTCTTCGGTTGTGCAAAGGCTGCGGATGATCTCCCACTGCATTCCGTTCGTGTCCTGAAACTCGTCGACCAAGACATATCGGTAGCGCGACGCTAGTGAGGCTCTGACGGAAGGCACCGTGAGGAGCTCGCGGGCACGAGTCTCCAGATCAGAGAAGTCCAGCACGCCTGAGCGGTCCTTTGACTGCCGGAAGTGTTCGAACACAGACCGCCCGACCATCGCAAGCGCCTTGAGCACATGCACAGACGCTAGATCGTGTTCACCAAACCTCAGACTCAGATCGGACACGCGCGCGGACACTGCTTCGGCCAGAAGCTGGAGCCTGCCTCCAACGAACTCCTTGCCCTGCTTTCCCCAGACGGAAGCCGAACCCATATTCCTGAATGAGCGCGGCGAGCCGTCCTGCCTGCACAGTGCATCGATAAGGCCGGTGAGAGCATCGATGTCTACGTCGCCTGTCCCGATGGATTGCATGCACCTCCGCCAACAGCCAGCCACGACGCGTCTCTGCTCTTCGAGTCTATCCCCGGCTGCATCCTTCAGGGTCGGACACGCGTCGATCTCAGCGATCAACTGCGCGTGGTCCGCTGTGTTGAGCTCCTTCAGACCTCGCACCACAGCCTTCATGATCGTCTCGCGCTGGTTCTGCTCCAACTCGACAATCGTGCGATTGCCGTACCTGTCGAACCAGTCTGAAAGCAGTGGGCCGTTCTCGGCAAGCATAGCCAGCACTTCTGCCAGGCGCGGCGCACTCCATGTCTTGAGAAGGAGTGCGAGGCTGTCGTCCATGTCGCGTGCAAGACGGGAAACGACGGCTCTGATGGAGTCCTCAAGCAGTTGCTTCTGCTGATAGGTCTCAATGATCGCGAATTCGGGGTCCACACGGGCCTCGACAGGGTACTGGCGCAGGATTCTGGCGCAGAAGGAATGGATGGTGGATATCTCGCCCACCGGCAGATCTGTGTAGAACCTCAGCCAGCGATCCTTGAGCAGCGGATCCAGCCGGCTGAAGTCTGATCCTCGCACGTAGTTCTGAATGGCCGCGCCGATCCGCTCCCTCATCTCTGCGGCGGCCTTGTCCGTAAACGTGAGAACCAGTATGTGCTCAGGCCCTTTGTACTCTGTTGAGGCAATCAACTGCTGCGCGGCCAGCAAGTACCTGGCAGCCAACACCTGCGTCTTGCCTGAGCCTGCACCTGCAGTCACGGCTGTGTTGACATGGATATCGAGTGCGTCGCGCTGCGAGTCCGTCCACCGAATGCCGAAGGTGTCCTCAAGCCCCACTTCAGGACCCTCCTTCCGCTTTGGGGGACTGCTCCGCCCAGGCAGTGTCGATTCGATCGTGCCTGCACACACGCGAGAACTCGCAGTACCTGCAACCGGCCCGGTTCTCATCCAAAGCGGTCGTAGCAAACCGCCCCTGACGAATCTGCTCGCAAAGTGCAAGAATCAGGTCGGCTATCGCGTCCAGTCCACCGACTTCGGAGAGGTCAAGGTCACCTCTTCCTGCGGAGCGATCGAGCACCTCAGGCAGACAGCCGAGGTCTCCGAAGGTCGTGCTGAACTTGACCGGCCCGGCAGGCGGAAGGTGGCAGTACCCAGACACTCGTGCAACAGTGTTGCGCAGACGTTTTTCCTGATCCAGGGCCATAATATAGACAGGCAGCTGAAGCGACAGGCCTCTTCCTATGTCAGAGATCGCGGGCAGCCGTCCGGTCTTGTAGTCAATCACGAAGCAGAGCGAACCGTCCTCAGACACGTCCACTCTGTCAATCTTCCCAATGATCTTCACAGGATCACGGCAGTCAGAGTCCTGACAGCTTCGGGGCGGTATGTCGAGTTCGAACTCGTGTTCAAACAACCTGGGGACTGCGGATGACACTCTCCCAGCCTCTGCGTCAAGGAATCTGCGCAGCAGTCCGAACCTTTGCCTGTCCTGTTCGGCTGCGTCCTGCCCGGCAGCACCCTGGCCCGGCCCGGCCTGTTCGAGCCCAGCCTGATCGGATCCAGCCCGGATCAGTCCATCCTGCTTGAGCCGATGATGGTCCAGTCCTGCCTCGCCAGGTCTAGCCTGGTTCAGTCCATCCTGCTCGCAGCCAGCCTGTTCGAGCCCACCCTGGTCCAGCCCGTCGACCAGTCTCTCGTACTGCACCCGCACAAACAGGCCGGCCCGCCCCGCGGCAGCGGCAGTCCCGAACGCGTCCTGCGCGATCTTGAGAAGCAATCGCCTGGCTGCAGCCAGATCAGATTTCAGCAGCTTGAATCCGTCTTTTCTCCCGAACTCCGCCAGAACCTGGTGGATGAGGCTCCCCATCTCACTGCTCTCCAGCTCGTCGTCCACTTCCTCCAGAGGTTCGACGCCAAGTATGTACCTTGCCATATACAGGAACGGGCATCGGATGTAGGTCTCGAGCTGCGTGACCGAGAATCTCCTGTTTTCAAGGTTCAGAAGCCCAGGCCGCACTTCGCCGCCGTATGGCCCTCCCCTGCCACTGCCCTCTCTGCAAACCTCCATCCGCAGTTGCTCGAGACATTGCGATGCGCCACAGGCTGGCAAGAGCTGCATCAAGACGTCGGGCCGGTCCTGAGAGAGGGCGGCCCCTACTGCGATCTGCGTCTCGAAGTCTGCCCGGGCACCGGAATCGTCGTCCTGTGCCGTGGAGGCCACTTCCTCCACGGTTTCCTGAGGACAGTCTCTCAACAAGGGAGAAATGGAAAACCGGTCCGAACCGTCAGCGGCAAACGCGCTCAGCGACACGCGTTCACATCCGAGCATGAGGTCGATCAGGGAGTACGCTGCTTCTCTGCGACGCTCCTGCCACTCGACAGGCTTCCGGAGCAGGAATCCCCTGTCTGGCATTGACGGGAACTCACCCTCAACGAGGCCGAGCACGAAGCAGTGGCGGAAACCCATCCCTCGGGAGTCGGCGAAGCTCATCACCCTGACGGCCTCTTCGACCGGCCGGCACCGGTACCGCCGCTCATCCAGCACGTCTTCTATCATGCGAACGAGCTCCTCTGGAGCAGGGCCTTTTCCTCCGTCGAACAGCCGCAACGCGTCTCTGACATCGCCAACCGCGTCCACGAACGCTGAGAGGGCTCGGGCATTCCGCCTGGACCACTCGTCTGAGAACTCGAGGTTGTCGGGTCTGGCAATACTGAACTTGGACCCTTCCGCCGCGGGCCATGGGACACGGACCGCGTTGACCACTACCCTCAGCTTTGACATCACGCCGATCAGTGCATCCGAAAACGTCCGGGGGTTGGCCTCCCTCCCCAGGACCTGAAGGTCGTCCAGCAGGGACTGGAGGCCGTTCAGACTCTGCTCCAGGCTCGCCCGCCCCTCTTCCTCAGGAAGGTACTCTTCGGGCATCTCGTCCAGCACATCCGCCAGTTCAGTCAGATTTGAGACGTTGAACCGCCTGGCGAGCCGATCAAGCGTCTGTATGTCTATGCCGTCCGCCTCGACCAGTCCTGAGGCAAGGAGCCGGAACAGGCCCGCCCTGTCGCCCGGAGTCTGCGCCTGCAGCAGCAGGGCTCTTGCGATCGATGCAGCCGGGCTCGCCTTCAGCGGAAACCCGCCCGGGAAGTCTACGGGCACTCCGTACGCTGCGAAGTACTCCTCTATGAGTGCCTGATAGCGATCGAGGTTCGGGACGATGACTCCAATCTGAGAGGGGTCCAGTGCTGGATCATCGCTGAGCAGCTTGGCGATGCGCGTGGCGATTCCTCGCACCTCCATCTCACGGGTG
>JAAYAB010000096.1 GCA_012719595.1 Bacillota bacterium | reverse complement strand
CCACAGGATTCCCGGACTATCAGATTGCACTTCAACACGACCTCGCGTGCACAGCCTGATTCCCCGTTGAGCTCGTCAAGCAGCAAGCCCATAGCGCATGCTCCAAGCTCATACGTTGGCTGTGCGACTACAGTCAAAGCCGGGCGAACCAACTCAGCCCACTCCGGGTCGTCGAATGTTACTAGGGCGATGTCATCTGGCACAGAAAGGCCTTTCCGTCTGATTGCCCTCAGAGTGCCTAGCGCCATGAGGTTGTTAGCGACAAACAAGGCAGTGGGTGGCGGGACCTCCTCGAGCAAATCCCTGGTGCTTGCCTCTGCCTGCTCGACCTTGAAATCTGCCACTCTCAGCAGCCGCTCGTCATAGGCGATGCCGTGTTCGGCAAGCGCCAAGCGATAGCCCTCTAGTCTGTCAGCTCCGGTTGTGAGATCCAGCGGTCCGGTAACGACGCCAATCCGCCTATGGCCGAGAGATATCAAGTGCTCCACAGCGCAGTAGGCTCCTTGTATGTTGTCAACCAGTGCGACGCTCCTCTTGTCGCCCCATCCTCGCCTGTCGACGAAAGCCATGGGCACTTGAGACAGCCGTTCGGCCAAATCTTCCGCCAGGTGTCGACTCGGCGCAGCAGCAGGCGCTAGTATGAGTCCGTCCACCTGCCTATCCAGGAGCACCGACAAGTACTCCATCTCTTTGTCAGGGTTATCGTCGCTGTTGCAGAGGATCACGTTTAGTCCTTGCTGGTTGGCTCGGTCCTCAACACCTCTGACCACAGCAGTGAAGAATGTGTTCATGATGTTGGGCACGATTATCCCAACAGTCGATGTCTGGTTGGTCTTCAGTCCTCGGGCGAGGATGTTGCGCCTATAGTTCAGGCGCCTGACTGCACTCCAGACTCGCCTTGCCAGCTTGTCGCTGACAAGCGGGCTTCCGTTGATCACGCGGGATACAGTGGCCACTGAGACGCCAGCAGCCTTGGCCACATCTTTTGCCGTTACAGAACGTGAGCCCATACTGACTTACCGCCTTCAGTATGTATAGGTGAATGACCTTGCCTGTCCATGTGGGCCAGCGCCAAGTGTAGCCTGTGCGCCTGTAAGTGCGCGGTTCATCTGTAAACGATTACAAATGTAAACGACTACAAGGCCTGTATCCTTGTATTCTATATGATGTCATGATCTCCTTCTGTATGCCAGTGATTTCCGCAATTCGCGCATGGCTAGAGTTGTCTGGGGGGCTTTAGGGCTCTAGATGGTTAGGATAGGGAAACGCTCCACTACGACTGCTTGTGGCGCTTGAGATACTCATAGAGCTCATCACGAACGATGTCCGACTTGCGGAGCCTGTCTACCTGCCGCAGCTGCACACCGAGCAACCGCGACAGCTTGTCAAGAATGACCATTGAATCCGCTGAGTCGACTTCGATCTCCTTTGGGATCATCGCGTGCTGCTCTATGCAGGCTAAGGTCGAGTTGACGAGCTCATCGGCCAGCCCTCGGAAGCTCGTGAGTCTGGCTGACAGCACGATGCCGGTCGAGCGATCCACCCACACCAGCATGACCGGGTAGAAGGGTCGAGACCTCTGGTCCTGTCGCATGGGCTCTTCGACCCATTTCGCGCTTACCTCCCATGTCGACTTGGAGCGGACCATGTCTCGCTTGAGTCTGCGGATCTTGAGTTCGTCTATGGGAACATCGAAGAACCCGGGAACAACCACCTCTGTGTCCGGCTTGACATATGCATCTTTGAACTTTGCAGCGCTTTTCCCCACGGGCACCCTGGTCAGAATGCTCCAGTCCCCTTTGACCAGTGGAAGGTCGGGTTGTTCACGGAGCTTGCGTGCGACCTCGAGCGACTGCCTGATGATCAACGTCATGGCGACCGCTTCGTCACCTGCAAGGTACCAAGGCCGATACCCTGGCACAACGCTCCGAAACTGCGGCCACTGATTCGGTCCTCTGAACCTCAGGTTGAGGCGTTTGATAACCCCTAGATCCTCCGGGTCCATCTTATCCCTGCTGCCAAAGAACATAAGTAGGCTCCTAGGCGCATTGGGGCCAATAGCGTCTTCGGGGTTGGCATTCGGATCCAATGTCTCGAGGAGCGTAGCGAGTCCCATCGGGCCCTCGTAAGCCACCAGCCCTCGCACCCCTCCTGAGTTGCCAAGGATGAGGCAGTACCACACACTGCCTGATGCGCGATCTGCAACGCCGAACAGCTGAGTGTCGTCGACCCACTCATAGCAGCGCGAGTCACGAAACTCTATAGCTGCATCGAAGAGATCGCCCCATTGCTGCAGGGTAGGAGGTATGTAGGGAAGTTCCCTTGAGGGAGGCAGCACATGCGTGGCATCTGCTGAAGCTCGGTCTGATCGGGCTCCGCCTGGAGCAAACGACACTTCGTCTTTCCAGTCTACGTCCGGGCTGTCGAAGAACCGGGAATCGTAGCCGTCGTAGTAGTCGCCATCGTCTTCATCGTCGTCGTCGGGCCACCCGCGCACGTAGTAGTCGTCGAGCGGTATTGCGTGCGACCTCAGCACAGTCGGGTATTCCTGACCCGGAACTGCATCCTCGTACCGCTCGAGGCGCACGATGAAGTGCCATTGGCCTATGTAGTCGAACAACAGGAGCATCCGCCTGCCCGGCGAGAAGACCTGCTTAATGGGGACACGCTGAACGCCGGGACCCTCCGCCTCACCGATGTCTGCAAACAACTCGTATTTCTCAGTTGACCGTGTGTAGTACCGGGTGTCACTGTAAAAGCCATAGCAGTGGTCCATCTCAAACCCGAAATTGAGGAGTATGGTAGCTGCCAAGTGCGACAGGCTCTGGTCCGAATCGACTGCGACAATTGCAAAAGGCTTTTTCCCGTCTATGGGCTCAAGGTTATCCAACTTCGCTCTGACGATCGCGACGCTCTCGGTGCGGTTTGCACGTCTTCGCGCCATGATGCACCCTCCAGACTGTCTCGACCAGCTGCTTGCCGAGGGACGCGGCCAGTCTGCCAAGGATAGGTTGTCTCTCCAATCAGAATTATATCAGAAGCCGCGACCAAATGAGTATTCGATGCGCGCCGGCACGACCTATGGTATCACGGTGTGCGTCAGCACCGCCTACAGCTTCAGAGTATATACCACTTTGCCAGCAAGAACAGGCGTCACAACTCCCGAACCATGTGCCCGCCTGAGTTCGACCGTTCCCGACAAGGACAGCACCGCTGTGTGCGCCGAGGTTTGAGTTGTCGACAGCCTCACTGCACTCGATATGGTCCCGGAGATGGACTCGTACCCCTCAAGACTGTGGGACAGAGGGCCTGCGCCCGGGCTCCCCGGAACTCCTCCAGTGCAGGACTGGATCACTCGGGTGTAGCTTCTGAGATCCAGCGTAACATTTGCTGCAGTCCACGGCTCTATGGGGATGCAGTCCCATCTTGCCGACAGTTCGTTGGTGAGCGTGTTCCACGAGGTGAACCGAAGATTTGTCTCATCGAGCCGAGTCGTGGTCGTCTTGAGGTGACGCCCTGAGAACGTTATATAGCCGAGGAACGTGTAGATGTTGAAAGACCCACTGACAACCAGCTGCTTCTGCCCTTTCTCGAACCAGCCTCGGTATCCCGGGTATCCCGGCAACGAGGCAGATCCGCCATCCCTATACTCGGCAGACAGGGAAGCAGTACACGGCTTGTAGTCCCAGCGGTAGTCGATGCCTGCGCGGAGCACAGTCCGGAACTCGAGTCCCTCGCCATCTGTGACGTTCACGTACTCGCGCCTGGTCCATCCAACGCTCAAGTCGAAGGGGTAGTAGTTCGGCGTGCCGACGGTGATTCCAGTGACAGCCACGCGTTCCTGAGGTCTGGGCAGGTAACCGGGCGGATCGCGCAACTCCTGAGACCATGTGATCGACAGGTCCAAAGGGGATTTGCGCGAGTGCGAGACCTCAAGGCTGGACCGGGCGTGAGAGCTCTCCCCCAAGCTCTCGACAAAGCCGGAGAACCGAGGAGGCACTCTAGCAATGTTGACACGCGTGGTTCCGAGAGCCGAGTCGACCCTTGCCTTCACCTCATACGCGAGCTTAGGAGAGGCCAGGCCGCTGCCGAAGCTCACAGCAGTTTGAACTGAACCGAACCCTGCAGGAAGCTGATGCAGGCTGCAGAGTATGAACTCGTCATGCCCTGCCGGAGAAAACAAGCCTATAGAGCACTTCGGCTCGTACAGCCACCAGCCCGCGAAGAGCTGTTCGCGCACTTCGCCTGCGATCAGGTGCACCCTGGCATAGGGCGATCCCATTCGAGGGATAAGACCATACCTTGTGAGTATGTCAGCGAACTCGAACCGGGCTGGCAGCTGATCGATCTTGGTGCGGATGCGGACTCCCGTCACACCTGACCGCGGTATGACCAGTCCAAACGGCGTGCTCTCAGTCAGGTACCCGGCGTCTATCTGCATCTTCTCCATGTCTTTCCTAGCGCTCAACCTGACTCGAGCGTCTTTCTCCGTCGAGAGAGCAGCATCGAGGTTCACATTCCATCCGAGAAGAGCCAGCCTGACGTCGAATTGCTGAGTGTGGACGTACTTCCCGTCCTTGTACTCGCTCGAAAGCTGAACGGTGGTGCCTGAGAGCGCCTCGAGCATGCCGCTAGTCACGGAGTCATCGATCACGGAGTCACCAGGGCTTTCCCCATAAGTCTGCCCTGCCGCGGCACTTGCGACGTGCCCGACAGATGGTAAATGATTCAGCACTCCGAACAAGAGGCAGAACAGAGCGACAGCAGTCGCCGCAGGCCGGGCCAGGGCCAGAGGCCGAGCCAGTGCCAGAGGCCGGACTAGTGCCAGACGCCGAGCTAGTGCCAGACGCCGGGCCAGGGCCAGAGGCCGAGCTAGTGCCAGAGGTCGAACTAGTGCCAGAGGCCGAACTACTGCCAGAGGCCGGACTAGTGCCAAAGGCCGGACTGGTGCAAGCTTGTGTTGGTCAAACGTCCTTAGTCGTGCTCTTCCTGTCACTTCCTATCTTCTCCATGCGCAGGAACTGATACTACTAATCTACTTTGATTCCATATTGTCTCTCACGTTACATCAAATGTATGGTCTTGTTCTTCGAGTACCCCTCACATTCCTTCAATTATCACTAAGTTGCGTTACACACGCCTCATCTCGCTCCATCCATCAGCGAACCAGACCCGTACTACATATCGTGAACTGAGAAAACCATGGGAGGCAGGCTAAATGATGCAGAAGGAAGCACAGGAGAGCGCAATGGCTGCGCAACGACACGACGCAGAGCGAGACCACTCATCCGAAGCGTCCGAAGAACTGGAGAGAAGCTGTGAGCTGAGCACACAAGGCGACTTTGCAGACAACCAGATGGTGTGTATGAAGCACGCAATGGCCGTCAGGGAACACACTGCCTCCTGGCTGGGCATAGCCGTCATAGGCGGGTACATCGCCATCACGGGGTTTGTGTGTGTCAAGGCTGTAACCATGGCCTCTACGGAGGCTGATCTAATCGAGATACTTGAGCGGCTCAACATGAACTTCGGCAGCGCGATAGGCTTCGTCCTTGGCTACTACTTTGCCGCAAAGGCGAATGGATCAGCAAACGGGCCACGAGACTCGAGGAAGAAGTAGACTGAGCGGGAGAAGCACAGAAAGAGAGAGCTATCAGTCTGTTGATATGGGAATCCCAAACAGGCGGGCCGCGTTCTTAGTGGTGGCTTCGGCAAGCTCGTTGAGCGTCACTCCTCGGAGTTCAGCGATCTTCTCTGCTGTATAGCGCACGTACGCAGGCTCGTTTCGCTTGCCCCGAACCGGAACTGGAGCGAGATACGGGCAGTCAGTCTCTATGAGCAATCTGTCAAGCGGGATCCTCGACGCAACCTCCACCGGACGCTTCGCATTCTTGAAGGTAACCGGGCCGGCGATCGATATGAAGAACCCGAGATCGATGAACTCCATGGCGAGTTCGAGGCTTCCAGAGTAACAGTGCAAGACCCCTGTTACTCCTCTGGAAGCTGCCTCTTTGAGGATCGATAGGACATCAGCATGAGCATCTCTGCTATGCACGATTATAGGTAAACCCACCTCGAGCGCCAGCTCGATTTGGCGCTCGAACGCTCTCTTCTGCACTTCTCGATCGCAGTTCTCGTAGTAGTAGTCGAGTCCAATCTCACCGATGGCCACAACCTTGTGATTCTTCGACATTTCTCGTAACTGTTCAGCCGCGTAGTCGTCTAGACTCGCAGCCTCATGAGGATGCACTGCAACGGCAGCCCATACGTAGCTATGCTGCTCGGCCTGGTCGATCGCAAACCGCGACCCGTCGACCGTGTCGCCCACGTTGATGATGTGCATGACCCCTGCCTGTCGAGCTCTCTCGACTACTTCCGACAGTTCACCGGCCAATTGAGGGTCATTTAGGTGCGCGTGAGAATCGACAAGCATTGCAATGATCCTCCATACAAGGCAGACGCATAAGAAAAAGGAGGCGTCTGCTCACAAGTGTTTGGGCCATCGCCTCCTTTCTCGATATGTGTCTAGACTCCTGCACCCAGTCCTCCCGTGTCGGGATTCTTGCGCTCGATTGCTTTACTCCGTTGTCGTCTGTCCCGACTCGTGCACCTGCTCTTCAGTAGTTTCTTCGACAGCCCCGGTTACAGCAGTGGTGTCCAGCTCCGGCTGGGCCCGCAGGGCGATCTCGAATTCGCCGCTGAGCAGATAGCCTCTGACCTTCACATGTCCAGACATGTGGTCAAAGACCCGGCCGATCGTCTGAACCAGCTTGGCCTCCTCCGACGTGAGTCCGAGAGCCCAAGGCCGCAGAAACTCCACTAGACTGTCGGCATCGACATGCAAGAGGTATAACCCGCCATCGCCCATCTGCTCTCGCAGGCTCATGATGATCGGCTTCTGCTCAACCGACGGCACTATACCTGTGATCGTGTCTATGGTGAGGCGGACTGCCGGCTCCAAATTGGACACGATGAGCAGATCGTCCACGAGGCAGTAAGAGGCCAGTGGGAAGTACCCTGCCTCTTGTGTCGTCAACAGAGTCTTCACTAACACTCCACCATGGTCAGAGAAGTGGATCTGCGCACTGGGATTCGACTGAGTAACCAACATCTCCAGGTATGATACAAGCATGTCGCCATCTCTTACTCTGCTCGTGGCGACTACCATCGGCATGGCGCTGTCGCCGGTCAAAGCGATGTGGGTGTCCCCGACGAAGTGTGACATGAGGGTATCGATGAACGTCATCACCTCTGGGGGCAGAATGGCAGACTTGTCGACAAAGCTTCCGGCGCCTGGACCGCCGTCAGCGCTCCAATCGTCCAGATAGCCTTCACTGCTTTGGTCCTCCAGACCGGACGGCGCCTCATACGTAGGAGTGGGAAGGCTCTCTAGGGCTGTTCTCGCAATCGACCAGTATTCGTAGATCGACCCTATCTGCATGAACCCGACTACGTAGTCAGGCACCATCGTGGATATGTCCTTAAGGACGAGTGGCTCGAGAGCGAATCCCAGTGTATCGGCCCCTGCCAAGACCTGGTCATCAATGAGCGTGTTTGCAGCTCGGATCCTAAGACCTTTGCTGTCTAAGAAGATCTTAAACATTCCCGAGGTGCGGATTTCATTAGGCAGCCTGCTCACCTCGGACGCCTCAGTCCCTTCGGGCTGGCCGCTCATCTCTGCTTCTTCGCCTGTATCGACTAGCTGAGCTGGAAAAACATCGAGGTCGATCGTAGTGATCCCTGTAAGCAGGCCGCCTTCTCCGACCTCTTCTGTGAGGAGCCTGTAATCAGAACTGGACATAATCGATCCTTCACCGGATCTCAGTATCCCGACGATTCTCTCCAGGTTCGGGATCACTTTCGGCTCCGGGGCAAAGAAAGCGATCAGCCGGTCCTCAACGATTCCGAACAACCCCATTAGCTCGTCAGATCCCACGCAGGTCCACTTGTGTTCCGCTATGGTCACTGTGGCGGGATCGATTCCATTCTCT
>JAAYAB010000095.1 GCA_012719595.1 Bacillota bacterium | reverse complement strand
TCAACTTCAGCCTGCTTGGTCGCAACCAGAGCTGCTAGTGCAGCGTTGGCCGCCTTCCCCGCCTGAGACTCGTTGATCACGGTGTTGAGGTCGAGAACAACGATTCTGGTCGTCGCGCCAAACACTACTGAGGATGCTGCCAGTACTAGTGCGATCGTTATCAGGGTTATGTACGCATACCTCTTCACTGTGGGTTTCCTCCTCTTGGCCTCTATAGGCCTGCCTGTGATGTGTTGTGATGTGTAGTGGACTGGACTGGTCCGTTCTCGGTCCGAGTTGGCACCGCCACTATGACGTCGCCTGCGATATGCTGTGTAAACATTGTAACATATTCGCCCAGGCTTACCAAGGTGGGGCTGCCAGGCACCCAGGCTCGATCTTCATAGAGTAGTCTGGATCACCACGTGGAGCTTGGCCGTTCCACCTTGGGCTGAGATCGGCACTCCCACTACCAGATTGCCCGACAGGCGGTCGCTGAACCGCACCACAGCACCCACCCCTGCACTGGTGAGGAAGACGTCGTTGGCAGCCGGCTGGCCGGCTCCCACATGGAGATATGCCCCTGCGTGATCCAGGAACACGACTCCTCTGACGTGCTGTGTGAGCGGGTAGCTGAACTCTGCGCTCAACGAATACCCCTTGTCTCCCGTGAGTTCGCCTTCAGAATACCCCCGAACCGACGACGCCCCTCCTATGGAGAACTGCTCGGAGGCAGGCAGCAGGTGTTCATCGGCCACCTGGAACATCCCTCTACAGGTTAGCACACCCTTTTGTGCGACAACCCGCTGCCAGACTATCGAGCCGACGCACTTGAGGAACACCCTCTGTTTGGGCACGGTCTCGTTCACGGCGATAAGAGTGTGCTCGATCTGCCACGTCTCCCGCTCTCCAGCCATCTGCGTCGTGACGCTCAGCTTCGCAGTCTGCAGACTCGATGACATCAAGCTGGATCCAGAGAAGTAGTGATCCGATGCCCAGGATCTGAGTGCGATGGATCCTTGCGAACTGAACGTCGGCTCGATCGCAACCGGCCACCTTACCTGCACTCCCAGGCCCCAGGAAAACCCTTCGACCCCTATAGTCTGCAGTTGCCCGGATATAACGCGGGTCTCGCTTATGTCCAAGCTGACGCCGAGCTTGGCTCCACGGACGCCCACCGGGATGTCGTACATCGCAGACATCCCAAGGCTCCCGGGCGCAACAGTCGCGCTGGCGGTTAAGCTGTCCCGGACTCCAGACAGGCTCCGCTGCACGATGCTGAAGCCTGCGCGGTAGACACCTGTCTCGTTGCGGCCGCTGTTGTCGGCATAGGCAACGGCCTGAGTTCTTTGAGACTCTTCCGCGATCAGGACCACGTCAGTTGTGCCAAAGGCCTGGCCTGGCCTGAGCTCAGCCCTGAGTTGTACGTCATTGGTCAGGTTGAAGTAAGTCATCTCGCGCTCGAGCACGTCTATTCTGAGGAGATCGCCCGGCCTGGTCTGAATCCGTCTGTAAATGTAGGAGTCATTCGTGTGCTCATTCCCGGTGACAACTATCTCTCCTACCCTGCCCTCGACAAGTTGGATGTGAACAACTCCGTCTTCGATCGTCTGCGGCGGCAAGATCGCTCTAGCCGTAACGAAACCCTTCTCGGCGTACAGCTCATTGATCTCGTCGACGGCGCTCTGGAGTTCGTCCAGCCCGACGGCCTTGCCTTCCAGCTTCCCTGTGACCGCCCTCACCTCTTCTTCGGTCAGAATCTCTGAACAGTCTGTCGCAATAGTCTTCACAAAGAAGGTAAGGGCTCCGTCTGACTGAGTGCCGGCGCCTTTTTCCGCGGCCCCCGCGGGAATCGCCGCAAGCACCAGGCACAGGCCTAATATCACAATGAGCGGAGTTCTCCTAGGAATCTGCATCATGTGAGGACACCATCTCTCTTCACTTCGCCTCGATCATTCGCTATCGCACACCAGAGCAAGCAAGGTACTTACTCGTGTGTGGTGTCTCCCCCTTCGTCCGTCTCCTCGGTCTCATCAGCGTCCGATTCAGTTATGCCAATGGACGGACTACTAGGTATATAGAGGATGACATTCGTCCTACCCGCGCTCAAGCTGGTCATCACCGCTTGCTCGTAGTAATCTACAACCCAAGTCGGCTGATGTCCTGCTGCCTCTAGGATCGCTTCGGCAGTCTCCACTAGAGTGTTCCCGCTACCTGCGTAGCCTTCTGCGATGTAATCCTGACTGTAGTTGAAGACCAGCGCGTCGGTCATTGTCTTCCCGTCGGCAATCATGAACAGATAGAACGGATCGCTGCCCGGATACAGCTGCACATCGCAAGCGAACAGCTTCTGGGCTACGTTGTCTGCGATCACCTTGCGGTACCTGTTCCTCATCTCGGCCTGGCGACCGACAATGACTTGCCTGAAGAGCAGATCGTCAACCCGGGCATCGATGAAGGAGAGGTCTGCCACCAACCGGTCGAATGCGATGCCCGCATCGGAGGTGGCATAGACGGCCACTGTGTCAGCCATGCTCCTGCTTCCGCCCGTTATGCTCAGACCCAGCGGCTCAGTTCCGGTATGCGCCAGCTCTAGGAACACGATGCTGTCTGCACTGGCCTCCACGTATTCACGCACACTCGCTCGAACGACACTCAGTGAGCTCCCTATGCCTGTCAGAGCCAGGTCGAGCGAGACTGCGGTGACCTGCTCAATCAAGGCGCTGTGCAACGCTTCGATGTCGATTGAACCGGCGGCTCGCAGATCCTTGATCCCTACGCTTCCGTCTCCGACAACCAGATCGATTGAGCCGGCTTCACTGATGATGCTCTGCGAGCTGAGGTTTCCGTTCCGCACGCCAAGCCTGACATCGCGAGCAGCCCATGCAGTCGTATCGCCACTGGCCGTCACGAAGAGCCTAGATGCGGAGTCTCCAATGCTGCCTGCCACCGCCGTCAGCTCAATGTCCATGGCCTGAACGTTGGTCGCGCCGCCGTCATCGACTCGGAAGGCCGAGCCGGTCGCAGCCAGGATCGAGCCGGTTGCTCTCAAGCGGACCTTGCCAGCCGGCGCCATGATTCTGTGGACTCTCAGGTCCCCATCGTTGAACACAACCACTCCGCCGCCCGCCTGGGAAATGCTCTCCAAGTCGAGCACGCCGGCTGTGTTGTTGAGTACGATGTCTCCGGCTCCGGTATTGACCGAGGTAAAGCTCCTGATTGTGTTGGCGCTGAGCAGGGTCTGACCGCTTCCGCTGCTAGCCACCAGTTCAGCGGCCTCTATTCGCCCAGAACCGGTCTCAAAGATCTGCCCACCTGCGACCAGCTCGACTGCGCCGACAGTGCCGATTCTCTCCCCGATGCTGATATCGCGGCCGGCGGTCATCGAGATGTCTCCATTGCCGGCCAAAGAGGCATTCAGTATGGCGTCGCTTTCGTCGCCCGAGGCCTCAAGGGTGATATCGCCGCCATCTCCAGCCTCAGTCGACGCGTCGACGGTCAGGTTGCCCACGGCTCTGAGCTCAACGCTGCCACTCACTGCGATCGATATGGGCCCCGCCACGTCTAGGTCACCAGTGCTGATGATGATGACATCTCCTGCGTTCTGGACGACTCGTGCTACGGTCAGCGCCTCAGCGTTTGCGAACTCTATGTCACCAGTGCCGGTGTTGACTGCATCGATGGCCTTGACTGTGTTGGCTCCGGTCAGCGCCTGTCCACTGCTGCTCTGTGTGCTCAGCAGCGCCGCGTTCTTTATTCGGCCTTCGCCTGTCTGCATGATGCTGCCGCCAGCGGTCAGGCTGACGTTGCTGGCTGTCGTTATGCTGTCGGCGATCGTGATGTCCTGAGCTACTTGCATCAAGATGTCTCCGCCCGCTGTGACGACAGATCCAGCCACGGTGACATTGCCGGTGTTGTCTACGATGATGTCGCCGGCCTCCTGGCTGATGCCTGCGATAGCCAGGTCCGCTGTGTTGACCAGCTCGATGTTTCCGCCGCCTGTGTTCGTCGCTAGGAAGCCTCTGACCGTGTTGGCTGCAGTGAGTGTCTGTCCACCGCTGCTCTGTGTGCTCAGCAGCGCTGCGTTCTCGATTCGGCCGTCGCCTGTCTCTATGATGCTGCCGCCCGCAGTCAGGGTGACTTCGCCTGGAGCCGCTACGGATTCCGCGATCGCTATGTCTCCACCCGCCTGCAACAGAACGTTTCCAGCGGTTGCGGCGACAGCTCCAGCCACGGTCACATTGCCTGTGCTGTCTACTATGATGTC
>JAAYAB010000094.1 GCA_012719595.1 Bacillota bacterium | reverse complement strand
CTTGCGGTGCGCGGGCGAAGGCGAGCTGTCGCTCAGCAGCTCCTCGACATATCTCTGCCGTTCCTCTTCCTGCTGCTGCTCTATGGCTCTGGCGGTTTCGCTGAAGTCGCCTGCGCGCAGCCTGACCCTGACTCTATGGCCAGCCTGCATGAGGATGACGGCGGAAAGGGCGTCGTCGACCCGCTTGTTCTTGAGGACTTCGACGCCTGCCTGGTTCTCGATCTCCACGATCAGGCAGCCGGATTCGAGCCGCGGCCTCGCGGACCCCATCCATCCATTGGCCGAAGGCACATCTTTCATGAGTTCACTGACGAGATTGCTCCAGTTGTCTTTGAGCCACGAGTCCAGATCTTCACACGGGCTGCTGGACCGCTCAACGACCTCAACGCTGTCGAAGTCCGGGAACATCTCCTGAAATGCCGAGCGAAGCAGTTCAGCGCCTTTCTGATCGCAGCTCTGCGGAGACACCACCTCGAGCCTGCACGCGCGGCGCCTGGGGTCTACTTGTATGCATCTGATGCATGTACCTTCCGGGATCTCGCCGGCGACACGGGACAGCGAAGCAGACACCGGCAAGAGATCCGCTATCCGGGCCCTGCGAAGCGAAGGGGTTATTCTGACCCACGGCGTCTTCACGAGCAATCCTCCCAATGGATGATGCGATAGTCAGGACGTTTGCGGCCAGGAATGCCGTCATTGCGGCGTCAATGCAGCCACCTCCTCTCTGATTATCGAGAGCACCAGATCCGGCAAGGCTGCGATGTCCACCATCTTCGCTTCCTTGCTTCTGCGCAGCTTGACTTCGACCTGCCGGGCATCGAGGCCCCGCGGGCCGACCACTATCCGTATGGGATACCCGATCAGGTCGGCATCCTTGAACTTCACTCCAGGGCGCTCGTTCCGGTCGTCCAGAACAACCTCGACGCCTCTCCGGCCGAGCTCAGAATATATCTCCTCGGCAGTGGTCCGCTGCGGCTCCTCTGTCACGTTTATCGGAATGACGACCGCCTGATACGGCGCGACGCTCATCGGCCATATGATGCCGTCATCGTCGTGATTGCTCTCGATTATCGCCGCGACGGTTCGAGTGATCCCTATCCCGTACGACCCCATGATGATCGGATGCTCCTGGCCGTTCTCGTCGACGTAGCGCGCTCCGAGCGCCTGGCTGTACTTGGTTCCCAGCTTGAAGATGTGGCCTACCTCGGTTCCCTTTGCCGAGTTCAGGCGCGCCCCACATCGAGGACACGGATCGCCTTGGACTGCATTGCGGAGGTCGGCGTACCGAGTCACCTTGAAGTCGCGTCCGACGTTTGCGTTCTTTATATGCAGATCGCGAGCGTTTCCTCCCACAATGAAGTTGGTCATAGCCTCTACCTCGAGATCCGCGATGAGACAGCCGACCGAAAGACCTATCGGGCCAGCGAATCCCACGGGTGCCCCTGTCACCTTTGTGATAGTCTCCTCATCCGCCAGGGCAATGTTGGTCGCGCCCAGCACACGCCTCAGCTTCGCCTCGTTCAGATCCCTGTCGCCCCTGATGAGAACAGCCACAGGGACGCCGTCGGCGACGTAGATCAGCGTTTTGACCAACTGTGACGGTTGCACGCCCAGGAAACCGGAGACCTCGTCGATGGTCCTCATCTCCGGCGTCTCGACCTCTTCCAGCGGAAGCATCTCGCTGTCGGCAGTCTTGTTCGGGGCGCGGCACTCGGCGCGCTCGACATTGGCGGCGTAACCACATTGGGTGCAGAACACGAGATCCGCCTCTCCGGATTCTGTTACAATGACGAACTCGTGCGAATCCGTTCCGCCCATGGCGCCGACATCAGCCTCTACGACCATGTAGGAGATGCCGCACCTGAAGAACACTCTGCTGTAGGCCTCATACATCTTCCTGTAGCTCACGTCGAGACCAGCCTCGTCCCTGTCGAAGCTGTAGAGGTCTTTCATTATGAACTCCCGCGCCCTCATAAGTCCAAATCTCGGACGTATCTCATCCCTGTACTTTGTCTGGATTTGATAGAGCAGGAGCGGAAGCTGCCTGTAGGATCTCACTTCGTCTCGAATGAGCGCGGTGAATATCTCTTCATGAGTCGGACCGAGGCAGAACTCGCGGCCGCTCCTGTCCGTCAGCTTGAACATCTCGGGGCCGTACTCTTCCCACCTCTTGCTTGCCTTCCACAGCTCGGCCGGCTGCAGCGCTGACATGAGTATCTCCAAGCCGCCCTGCCTGTCCATCTCCTCGCGCACAATCTGCTCAACTCTTCTGATGACTCTATAGCCGAGCGGCAGATAGGAATACACCCCCGAGACGAGCTTCCTCATCAGTCCGGCCCTCAGCATGAGACGATGGCTTGCTATCTCAGCTTCAGCCGGCAGCTCCCTCAGAGTCGGCGCATACATCCAGCTAACCCTCATTCACTAGCCCTCCTCAATGACGTCGCGAAGCACTTCCTCCACCAGTTCATCGACGATCCGTTCTTCACTCACCGTGCGCAGAGGTTGTCCCTTCCTGAACAGCAGTCCGCACCCTTTTCCGCATGCCACCCCGTAGTCGGCTTCCCGCGCCTCGCCCGGGCCGTTTACTTCACACCCCATGACAGCCACGCTGATGGGGGCGATGATGCCTGCAAGCCGGGATTCGACCTCAGCGGCGATCCTGCCGAGGTCGACTCGAGTCCGTCCGCATGTCGGACAGGAGATCACGTTCACCATGTCGCTGCGGAGACCCATGGCGTTCAGAATCATCCTGCCGACCCTGACTTCCTCAACGGGGTCGTCGGTGAGCGAGACCCTGATAGTATCGCCTATTCCTCTCGACAGAACGGCTCCTATGCCGATGCACGACTTCACGGTTCCGCGCCACTTCCCGCCTGCCTCCGTGATGCCTACGTGCAGCGGGTAGGAGGTGCGGGCCGCCATCAGCGAATACGCGTCCACCGAAGTCATGACGTCGGACGACTTAATCGATATGACAATGTCTAGGAAGTCCATCGATTCCAGTATTCCGACGTGCGACAGTGCGCTTTCCACCAGAGCCTCAGCGGTCGGACCGCCGTACTTCTCGAGGACATCTTTCGGCAGCGAGCCGCCGTTGACGCCGATGCGAATGGGCGTTCCGGCATCGCGAGCCGCTGCGACGACCTCAAGGGTTTTCTGACGAGACCCGATGTTGCCCGGGTTTATCCTCAGCTTGTCCACGCCGGCCCTGATCGCGGAGAGAGCCAGACGGTAGTCGAAGTGAATGTCTGCGACCACTGGAATCGACGCAGCCTCTACTATCCGCTGAAGCGCATCTGCAGCCTCCTGGTCCCGAACCGCGACTCGGACGAGATCGCAGCGGGCGTCCTCGAGACGCCGGATCTGCTCGATCGTGGCCTGCGCATCTCTGGTGTCAGTGTTGGTCATCGACTGCACGGAGACCGCGGCTCCGCCGCCGATCGCGAGCGATCCGACCATCACCCGCCTGGTAAGAGACCGAGTCATCAAACTAGAACACATCCTTCAAAGTAACCAGCACGAACAAGATCATGATCACTACGAATCCCACGAAGCGAAAAGCGGCCTCATGCTCGACAGCCAGCGGCTTCTTTCTGATCGCCTCGAGCGAAATGAGGGCCAGCCAGCCTCCGTCGAGAACCGGAATCGGAAGCAGGTTGAACAGGGCCAGGTTCGTGCTGAGATATGCCGCGAGTATCATCAGATTCAGGAGAAAGGCGGACAGGGTGGTCGTGGCCTCGGCTGTCGCCTGTATCACTCGATAGATCCCCACGGGTCCGGAGAAGTCCGCCGGAGCTCGGCCCGTGACAACCCTGCCGAGGAACACCAGTATCATTCGGGCCACTTCAAAAGCATAGCTTGTCGCGCCTGCCAGCGTCTGAAGCACGCCTTTGCGCAAACCGATCTGGCCGATCTCAATGCCGAGCCTCCCCTCGCCTGTATCCGGCTTGGCCTCGGGAGTAGCGTTGAGCTCAATCACGCTTCCGTCGCGGGACACGGTGAGCGACAGAGGCCGTTCAGGGTTCGCGCTGATGATGTCCACGAGTTCGAGCGGCGTCTGAATGCCCTTGCCGTCCACAGAGACGACGATGTCGCCCGGCTGCATACCAGCGCGTTCTGCGGGACTGTCCGGGGAGACGCCGGCAACGGAAACTGCGGGCACTCCGGTCGACGTGAAGATGATAAAGTACAGCAGAACTGCGAGCACGAGGTTCATAAACGGTCCCGCGATGAATGTCGTCATCTTTGCCCAGGTGGGCTTCGAGTAGTAGCTCATGGGATCATCGCGGCCGACGTTCTCGTCTTCCATCTCAGCGCGGTCCATGCCTGCAAGCTTAACGTATCCGCCTAGAGGAACGCACCGCAGCGAATACACGGTGTCACCTGCCCGCCGCATGCCTATCCGTGGCCCGAATCCGATCGAGAACTCATGCACCCTGATTCCGACCAGTTTGGCCGCAATGAAATGGCCGAACTCATGGAACAGGACCAGGGCTGCGAAAACAGCGACAAAGGAAACAGCAGCCTCCACTCACATACCTCCTCGGGCGATCCTGTGGATCAAGTCAGATGCGTGCCTGCGCGCCCACCTGTCGGAGGCCAACACTTCGTCAACGCCAGGATTGCTCTCATATCTGTGTATTCTTAGTGTCTCACTGATTATGCGCGGGATGTGGTCGAATCGGATCGCGCCATCGAGGAACGCGGAGACCGCCACTTCGTCTGCAGCGTTCATGACCGCTCCGAATGTCCCGCCTCTTCTTGCCGCCTCATAACCGATGCTGAGACACGGGAACCTCTCGTAATCCGGAGCCTCAAACGTCAACCTTGCCAGCTCGCACAGATCTATGGACCGCCGCTGCGCCGCAACCCGCTCCCCCCGCGTCAGCGCATACTGAATCGGAAGCCTCATGTCCGGGTACGACATCTGCGCCAGCGCGGACCCGTCGACAAACTCCACTATCGAGTGGATTATGCTCTCCGGGTGGACTACGACGTCGACTGATTCTGCGGGCAAGCCGAACAGCCAGCGAGCCTCCACAACCTCAAACCCCTTGTTCATCATAGTCGCAGAGTCAACCGTTATCCGGGGTCCCATGCGCCAGTTCGGGTGGTTCAAAGCCTGGTCCGGGGTCACTCTGGGCAGCTCATTGCGGCCGAGCGTGCGAAACGGCCCTCCCGAAGCGGTGAGTATCAGCCTTCTCACCCTGTCGAGTGACTCTCCGGAGAGACACTGGACGATGGCAGAGTGCTCGCTGTCGACCGGGAAGATGCGGCTCGAGCAGCCAGCCAATACGTCTGCAATGATATGGCCTCCGACGACCAGCGTCTCCTTGTTTGCCAGCGCAACGTCTTTGCCTGCGCGAAGGGCCTCAATCGTGGGCTCGAGTCCAACGGAGCCCACCAGCGCGTTCAGCACCATGTCCGCCTGTTCGTGCGTGGCCGCAGACAGCAGCCCGTCTCTGCCCGAGAGGACGCGCACATGACTCGTGCAACCGCGGGCCCTCAGAGACTCGAGCAGCAGGTGCTCTTCTTCCGCGCCTCTCACGACCGCCAGCTCAGGCCGGAACTCCTCGATCTGACGCGCCAAGATCTCCACGCTGGTTCCAGCCGCGAGGGCCACGACGTCGAAGCGGTCAGGCACTTCACGCACCACTTCGAGCGCCTGGGTGCCGATCGACCCAGTAGACCCGAGTATGGCAAGTCTCGACACTCTTTCACCCATGTACATCCACCTGCTTGTGCGTCCACCTATCCGGCCACGTCCGAATTGCTGCCAATCACTTGCCGCCGGCTGGCTGCTGCCGACTGGCCGCTACCGACCAATCGCTTACCGACTAGTTGCTATCGACTGATTGCTACCGACTGACTGCTGCCGACAACGACCAATAGCTACAGCCAACTGCTGTCGGCGGAATGCTACCGGCCGTGAGTGAGCGTGGGAATGATCGCCTCGGCGATGATCGCCTTGAGCGCCACGGCAATGACGGGGCCCAAGATGAAGCCTCCGAACCCGAACACGCGATAACCTACGTAGATGCTGAGCAGGGTTGCCAGTGGATGGACTCCTATGCTCTTGCCCACTATCTTAGCCTCCGCTATCTGGCGGATCAACATCTGGATGCCGAGGAGCACCAGCAGCGCCAGGCCGAACGCCACGTGCCCGGTAAATATGCTGTAGATGCCCCAGGGCAACAGCAGCGTCGCCGCGCCGATCATCGGCAGCACGTCGAGCAGGCCAATGAGGATCCCTATCAGCCAGGCATAGCTGACCCTGAGTATGCTTAGCCCAACTATCGTGAGCAGTCCGGTGATAGCCATGAGGAGCAGCTGAGCCCTGATCAGTCTGACAACCGCCCCCATGATCTGATACTCCACGCGCCTGACTGACATTCTCTGTTTCTCAGGCAAGAACTCGAACAGGAACGACGTAACCCTGGTCTTGTCCTTGCTGATGAAGTAGGTGGCAAGTATGCTCACAAGGAACACCGTGATCCAGCTAGGTATCTTTGCCAGGAAGTCGACTGCGGAGTTGAGCACTTCCGTAGCGCGGCTTGCCAGATGCTTTGTGTTCTCGGCAATGAAATCCGACACCGGTCCAGGGAGTGTGCTGAACGTCCGGGTGATATCATCGAAAAGACCTTGGATGTCTTGGGTAAGCCGCGACAGGTATCCAGGCAGGTTCGTCCTGAGTTTGCTCAACTCAGTCTGAATCTGTGCAATCCCGATCACGACGAAGAAGGATAGAAACAGCACAACCAGCGCCAGTACCAGGAACACAGCCAGACCTCGCGGCATCCGTCCCTTCCTCTCGAGGAAGTTCACGACCGGATCCATCAGAAACGCGAGTACCGCTGCGATGATGAACGGCGTGAGGTACGGCGAGATAAACCTGACGAACAGGAACAGCCCGACCAGGACTGAAGCAAGCACCGCTAGCGCACGATAGACGTTTTTCATCGACTCCGAAGCCATAGCGCATCAATCCCTTCTCCGAACCCGTTGCCTGCCGCGCCTATCTTACACGAGAAACACCACTGCTGCGAGATGCGCTACTGCGCTTGCAGCTATAAGGGAATCGCAGCGGTCGAGCAGGCCACCATGACCCGGCAGGATGTTGCCGGAGTCCTTTGCATTTACGCTCCGCTTGAACATCGACTCGATGAGATCTCCGATCTGAGCAACTAGTCCTATCACGAGACCGAACGCCGCCAGCCTAAGTGGATCGAACACATACCACAGGCCGAAACGGGCGCTGACGAAGTTAACTGCCAGCGGGAGCAGAACTGCGCTGATCAAGCCTGCGACGGCACCTTCGACGGACTTCGCAGGGCTCACGACCGGACAGAGCTTGTGCCTGCCCCAGGTTGACCCCACGAAGTACGCGGCGATGTCGCACGCCCAGACTGACACAAGCACCATCATCACTATGCCCAACCCGACCGAGTCAGGGACTGCATTGCGTATCCGTATGAACTGAGACAACGGCATCCCTGCATACAGCGATCCTGCAAACACGGCGGCTGGGTGCACAAGTGCCCCATCCATTTTCCCGCCCAACAGGTGTCCTGCAAGCAGGACGAGGAACAGGACAATCGCATAATCGATCGAGCCCGAGTGCACGTTCAGGCTCTCGAGCACAACGAACCCCAGGGAGCCCGCTACCATTACCGGAAGCGACGCGGGGATCCTGCCCAATCGCATAAGGCCTTGCAACTCTACTGTGATCAGCAGGACGGCTATTCCGACAAGTGCGACAAAGGCTAACCCGCCGGCCACCACAATCCAGAGGACCAGTGCTGCGGCAATGACGCCGGTGATTACCCGAGGCCTCAACATG
>JAAYAB010000093.1 GCA_012719595.1 Bacillota bacterium | reverse complement strand
GGAAGACGCGCCGGCCGAGCCGGAGGCGCGAAGGAAACTGACGAAGAGCTGGATTTCAGGCGCTTCGAAGATGAAGAGATCGATGTGACTGCGGAAATCCGTGAGGCGGTTCTGCTCGCACTGCCCGGAAAGCGGTTGTGTTCGCCGGAGTGCAAGGGCATCTGTCCCAATTGCGGGACGAACCTAAACAAGTCCGAGTGCCGATGCTCTGAACAACCCGTCGATCCGAGGCTGGCCGATCTATCCCGTCTTCTGTCGGAGTGACCTGCCGGGTCTCGTCTATTGGTTTGTTGACGCACCTGCGCGGTCATCCGCGACGGGTCCGTGGCAGCAAGGTAAGGGGTGAAACACGTGGCAAATCCTAAGGGGAAGCATGGGAAGTCTAGGACGCGCAAGAGAAGGGCCACTTGGAAACTGGCGGCACTCAATCTCGTGCCATGTCCTCAGTGTCACCAGCCCAAGCAGCCTCACAGAGCATGTGAGGAATGCGGATATTACGCAGGCAGAGAGGTAATCACAGTAGAGAAGGAATAGTGCCGTGCAATTGATTGACGGCGCTCCAGGCGATGTTGTCGCTGTGCGACAAAGCGAGAAGGCATGACTGTCTCCAGCAGTTCAGTATTTCAATGGACTCGGAGGTCGAAGTCGATGTCTTCTTTTTTTCTCTGTGATGGTGTATACTTAGATTAGCACCAGGTGTTAAGAGGACGTATCAATCGGCGGTTGTCCGAGAATGCGTGGTTGCCTTGAGTGCCTCGCAGCAGAGGTGCGTTTCCTGCAGGACGTTTCCCTCGGTATGAGATCGGAGTGGGATGCCCGAGATGATGAAGATTCGAGCTCGCAAGAATAAACGGCACCAGGACTTGAAGCGGCTGGTGGCCGCCGATCCGTTCACCACGGATCAAGAGCTCGCGTCCAAGCTCGGAGTCAGCGTTCAGACGATCAGGCTTGACCGTCTTGAACTCGGCATACCGGATGCCCGATCGCGCATAAGAGAAGTCGCCAGAGATGCTTACGAAAAGGTCAAGTCCATAACCGAGTCTGAGGTCATCGGAGAACTGATCGATCTGGAGCTGGGCGAGTCTGCGCTGTCTGTGCTGACCGCGACTGCCGACATGGCGCTTGCGCATTCCGGCGTGATAAGAGGTCACCACCTGTTTGCCATGGCCAACTCGCTGGCGGTGGCAGTAGTCGACGCCAAGGTCGCCCTGACCGGGTCTGCGACCGTGCGTTTCGTGCGCAGGGTGCGCGTGGGGGATCGGATGGTCGCAAAAGCTCGAGTAACAGAAATATCAGGCAGAAGGCACACTGTGTCAGTCGCAATCAGAGTCGGAGCGGACGAAGTGTTCACTGGCGAATTCGCGGTGTACGCAGTCGAGGACACTTAATTGACCGTGCGTCTGCGGGCGGGCGTGACCGGGCTCGCCGCTGCCGTCGATACCACGCAGACAGGAGGGGTGAATCATGAGAATAGCGCTCGATGCTGTGAGCGGAGATCTCGGGCCCAGCGTGTGTGTGGATGGAGCTCTTCGGGCGTCCGAAGAGACCGGCCATGAGATCATCCTTGTCGGCCCCGAAGCCGCGCTGACCGAGATGCTGTCATCCCGGCCGGAAAGCGCCCGGGCCCGTGTCACAGTGGCAGACGCTCCTGAAGTGATCGGCATGAATGAGCACCCGGCCAGGGCCGTGCGCCTCAAGCCGCGTTCGTCCGTGGTGGTCGCTTGCCAGATGGTCGCCTCTGGCGAAGCCGATGCAGTTGTGAGTCCGGGCAATACCGGTGCCACAATGGCCGCGTCGTTGCTCAAGATCCAAAGGATCAAGGGCGTGGAGCGCCCGGCGATCGCCATTCCGATGCCCACCACAAAGGGAGTGTCGCTTATCCTGGACGCTGGTGCAAATGTCGAATGCAGGCCGTCGCACCTGTCGCAGTTCGCACTCATGGGCGCCATATACTACTCATCGCTGACCGGGACTCCTTACCCGACCGTCGGGTTGCTGAACGTCGGCGAAGAGCCGGAAAAAGGCAGCGACATGGTCGTGGAGGCGCACCGGCTGCTGTCATCATCCGACCTCAATTTCATCGGCAACATCGAAGGAAGAGACATACCGTTTGGGAAAGCCGACGTGGTGGTGTGCGACGGCTTTGTCGGGAACGTCGTCCTGAAGCTGGCGGAGGGAATCGGCGCAGCCCTCTTTGAAATGCTAAAGGAGGAGGTCGGGCGATCGCCGTTTCTGAAGCTGGCAGCGGGCCTCGCCAGACCTGCCTTTGTCAACGTAAAGCGAAGAATGGACGACACCGAATATGGCGGTGCTCCGCTGCTGGGAGTCAACGGTGTCACCATTATCGGACACGGGCGTTCGAACGCAAAGGCGATCTGCAACGCTCTGAAGGCCGCTGCCAGGATGCATCAGGATGGCGTGGTCGACGCCATTGCGCGGTCGATTGAGGATAACACGAACGAAATCGCGGAGGTCTGACGAATGACTCGGGCTATAGCCGGTATTCTAGGTCTGGGCATGGCTGTCCCAGACAAAGTGCTCACAAACGCTGATCTGGAGACAATGGTCGATACGACTGACGAGTGGATAAAGACCCGCACAGGCATATCTGAGAGGCACATCGCGGGCCCGGACGACACGACGTCCAGCTTGTCAGCCAAAGCCGCTATGGCGGCTCTGGACGATGCAGGAATCCGCCCGTCAGAGGTCGATGCGATCATCGTGGCGACTATCACGCCTGACATGATATTCCCATCTGCTGCATGCCTTGTGCAGGACAAGATCGGTGCTCGCAATGCGGTGGCGTTTGACATATCGGCCGGATGTTCAGGGTTCGTGTACGGTGTCACGCTGGCCAGGTCGCTCATCGAATCCGGCACCTACAGGAACATCTTGGTGGTGGGAGCAGAGGTCCTTTCGAGGATAACAGACTGGACCGACCGTTCGACGTGTGTGCTGTTCGGGGACGGCGCCGGTGCGGCTGTGTTGGGGCCTCGATCCGAAGGCGACGAAGGGCCCAGAATCATCAGCACGTCTTTGGGCAGCGACGGATCTGGAGCCGATCTCATACACATTCCTGCAGGCGGATCGCTGATGCCTGCGTCGGAAGAGACCGTGAAGAACAGGCTCCACTTCATCTCGATGGCAGGCAATCAGGTGTACAAATTCGCTACGAAGATCATGGGCGACATAGCGCTTGACGCACTGCAGAAGTGCGGGCTCACTAAAGAAGACATTGACTGGTTCGTGCCCCACCAGGCGAACATCCGCATCATACTCCACGCGGCCGACAAACTGGGCCTCCCGATGGAGAAGGTGTTCGTCAACGTCGAAAGGTACGGCAATACCTCCGCTGCGTCCATACCAATTGCGTTGTTCGAGGCGCGGAAGTCGGGCCTGATCAAGCCTGGCAATATCGTGGTGCTGGTCGGATTTGGCGCCGGCCTCACCTGGGGTGCGGCAGTGGTTCGCTGGTGACAGGCGCACGATGTAGAGATGTCCATGTTGGGTGACGGGGAGTGATGCGATTGGCAGGACGCCGGATAGCGTTTGTGTTTCCCGGGCAGGGTTCTCAGTCCGTCGGTATGGGCAGGGCGCTTGCTTCCGAGTATCCCGAAATCGGGGCGACGCTCGACCATGCAGGGTCCCTGATTGGGGTGGACCTGAAGGAGTTGTGCTTCTCCGGACCTGAGGAGGAGCTCACGCGAACCTCCAACGCACAGCCAGCAATCCTGGCATTGAGTGTGGCGGTTTATGGACTGGTTTCCGGCCGCCTCGAGCCGTTCATGGTCGCAGGCCACAGCCTAGGCGAGTACAGCGCATTGGTCGCCTGCGGAGCACTTGGTTTCGAGGACGCGGTCCGGTTGGTGCGCGCGAGAGGCGAGCTGATGGAAAACGCGTCGGACGGCTCCGGGACCATGTGCGCAGTGATTGGACTGGACCTCGACAAGGTGGAGGAACTGTGCAGGCGCGTGTCGGCCCACGGCACAGCGGTTCCTGCGAACATCAATTGCCCTGGGCAGATAGTCATTTCCGGCCATAGAGAAGTGATCGAAGCGGCTGCGAAAGAGGCCGTATCGATGGGAGCGCGGTTCGCAACGATGCTCAAGGTGAGCGGAGCCTTTCACAGTCCGCTGATGGAGCCGTGCGCCAAGTTGTTCAAAGAGCATCTGGATGCAGTGCACATTGCGGACGCGAGAGTGCCCATAGTGAGCAACGTTACGGGGACGGCAGTGCGCTCAGCATCCGAGATTCGGCAGCTGCTGCTGCGCCAGATCACTTCGCCGGTTCTGTGGGAGGCCTGCGTGCGGACGATGCGCCGACATGGGGTCGACGTGTTTGTGGAGCTCGGCGCAGGTCAGGTGGTCACCGGTTTGATCCGGAGGACCGACAAGAGCGCGGCGACCTATTCCACCGGGGACCCAGCCGAAATCTCCAAGCTGCTATTATTCGCAGAGGAGGAGAGAGCATGAGGTTAGCAGGGAAGACTGCAATAGTCACAGGCGGTTCGAGGGGGATCGGCTACGCGATCGTGCGGCGGTTTGCAGCCGAAGGTGCCCGCGTTGTCGTGGCGGACATCAACCACGAAGCAGCGCTCGCAGTCGCCGAAGAGCTGAGAGCGCAGGGGAACGAGGCTATGGCGGCAGTGTGCGACGTGTCGGTCTACGAGGAAGCCGAGCGGCTTGTCTCTACGGTGACAGAAGCATGGAGCAGCGTGGACATACTCGTCAACAACGCGGGCATAACCCGCGACAAGCTGCTGTTGCGTATGAACGAAGACGATTGGGACGCGGTCATGAAGGTAAACCTCAAGGGCGTGTTCAACTGTACCAAGGCGGTCGCCCGGACGATGCTGAGACAGAGGTCGGGCAGAGTGATAAACATCGCGTCTGTAGTCGGCATCGTGGGGAACGCAGGTCAAGCCAACTACTCAGCGTCCAAGGCCGGGGTGATCGGGTTCACAAAGGCGGCTGCGAGGGAGTTTGCGAGCCGCGGGGTGACCGTGAACGCGATAGCGCCCGGCTTCATCGAAACGAAGATGACGGCGGATCTCCCGGAGGCTGTTCGGAACGAGTTTCTGAGCAAGGTTCCTCTCGGCCGGCCGGGAATTCCAGACGATGTGGCCGGTGCCGCTGTGTTCCTGGCCAGCGACGAGTCGAGCTACATTACAGGCCAGGTCATCTGTGTGGATGGCGGATTGGCTATGTGAGTCGACAGCGAAAAAGCTGTGTCAATGGATAGGAGGGCTGCGATGTGAAAGGAGGTGAACGAAGTGAGCGAAGAGGCGATCCTTGAGAAAGTGCGAGATCTTGTTGTGAACAAGCTGGATGTGGACGAGGACGAGGTCACGATGGAGGCTTCGTTCCAGGATGATCTGGGAGCGGACTCGCTGGATGTCATGGAACTCGTGGATGACCTGGAGCGTGAGTTTGGTATCACCATCGAGGAAGAGGACCTTGACAAGATCAAGACCGTAGGTGATGCAGTAAGGTACATCGCCAGCCGGTAGAGAGATGTCCATATGCCGTGAGGGTCCTGCGGGAGTGCAGGACCCTCAAGAGCGGCATGGGGAGGTGTGTTTTGAGTGTCCAGCGGCCTAGCGGAAAAAGGAGGGCCGTCCCGCACCTGCGGGAGAGATTCGCAGACTAGAGTAGTCGTGACAGGACTGGGAGTCATCTCGCCGGTCGGAACAGGCAAGGAGCTCTTCTGGACACGTCTGATCGGAGGCGAATCCGGCATCGGACCCATTACCAAGTTCGATGCAAGCGAGCACTCCAGCAAGATAGCGGGAGAAGTGAAGGACTTCGATGCGTCCCATTACATGGACAAGCACGATGCCCGTCGCATGGACCGGTTCGCGCAGTTCGCAGTTGCAGCAGCCCGGATGGCAGTGGATGATTCAGGACTGGACGTGAGCGCCGAGGACCCTGAACGCGTTGCAGTGGTCGTGGGCTCAGGCATTGGTGGAATGGAAACGTGCACGGTCGAGTTCGAGAAGATCATGACCCTGGGTCCCAGAAGAATCAGCCCCACATTCATACCCATGATGATATCGAATATTGCAGCGGGACAAATAGCTATCCTCTTTGGAGCGAAGGGACCCAACCTCGGAATCACAACTGCTTGCGCAACCTCCAGCCATTCATTGGGAGAGGCTGTGCGAATAATCAGATGCGGCGAGGCCGATGTGGCGATTGCCGGGGGCAGTGAAGCCGCAATCGTGCCTCTGGCGGTCGCGGGATTCTGCGCGAACAGGGCGTTAACAACTCGAAACGATGTTCCAGAGGCGGCCAGCTGCCCGTTTGACCGCAGGCGAGACGGATTCGTCATGAGTGAAGGAGCAGGCATGTTGATTCTGGAGACGCTCGAGCACGCGCGAGCCAGAGGAGCCCGAATCTACGCTGAGCTAGTCGGGTATGGAATGAGCGCCGATGCGTATCACATTGTAGCCCCAGATCCGCAAGGCGCCGGGGCGGCCATAGCCATTCGGAAGGCGCTTGCGATGGCCGGAGTCAGCCCGAATGAGGTGGACTACGTCAATGCCCACGGTACGTCGACCCCGATCGGAGACAAGACAGAGACTATGGCGATCAAGTCGGTCTTCGGAGATCACGCGTACAGGCTCAAAGTGAGCTCGATCAAGTCTATGATAGGCCATCTGCTTGGCGCGGCCGGCGCGGTCGAGGCTGTCGCAACCGTTCTCACAATCGATCGGCAGATGATACCGCCGACGATCAACTACAGCGAGCCGGACCCGGAATGCGACCTGGACTACACCCCCAACAAGGCCGTCGCAGCCGAGGTGAAGGTCGCGATCTCGAACTCTTTCGGGTTCGGCGGGCAGAACTGCGTGCTGGCTTTCAGCAAGGGGGTATGATGAGTGAGTGCTGAGCTGGACGACTCGTCTATTCGATCGCTCGCCCGGTCACTGGGCTTAAGCGCGTATCGAACCGAGCTGCTCAGGCAGGCGATGACGCACAGCTCCTTTGCGGAGGAAAACCCGTCTGCCGGACCAGACAACGAGCGGCTCGAGTTCCTGGGCGACGCAGTCCTGAAACTCGTGACCAGCGATGAGCTCATGAGCAGATTCCCCGGCTGCACTGAGGGGCAGCTCTCCAAGATGAGAGCCTATGTCGTAAGCAAGAAGGCTCTCGCACAGGCAGCGCAGGCAATTGGACTTGGGCCGCTCTTGCTTCTCGGAAAGGGAGCGGAGAAAACGGGGGAGCGCAACCGCGACACTGTTCTCGCGGACGCACTGGAGGCTGTCTTCGGAGCCGTCTACCTTGGGGGCGGACTCGAGGAGTGCAGGCGCGTCATAGTCAAGGTACTGGGAGCGGCGCTGGACTCCGCATCAGGGGCGCCGCTCTCTGAGAACTACAAAGAAATGCTGCAGGAGCATCTGCAGAAGAACGGTGCGCCGGGTCCGAAGTACACCGTGCAGGAGGCCCCGAGCCATAGCAACGATCAGCTGTTCGTGGCCGTTGTCTCACACGAGGGACGAGTCCTTGGAACCGGCAGAGGGAGGAGCAAGAAAGCTGCAACCCAACTCGCAGCTAGAGCGGCATTGGTCAGGCTTGGCGTCATAGGCGGAGAAGCGAACGAAGAGGGCTGATAGGCGGCCATCCCCGCCCTGGTTTGGTCATATTGCGGGCAAGTACCAAATATACATGTAGTGGACAGGTACGGAGCTCCGCATCCAGGGGGTGGGGTTATGACCGATGCGAATCAGGAGCAAGACATGGAGCTCATCAGGCGCGTTCGGCTCAACGACGAGGCCGCTAGGGAGGAGTTGGTCTCCAAGTACACTCCGATGGTTAAGTGCCTGGTTCGCAGCAGTTATGGCAAGCTTCTCGACCATGAGGACCTGACTCAAGAAGGACTGATCGGCCTGTTGGGCGCGATCGAGGAGTACGACGGAGAGAACCACGACATCAAGTTCAGTTCTTTCGCGTATCTCTGCATCATCCGAAAGATATACAACTGCATACGTCAGTCGAGGAACAGCAAGAACAGGACGCTCAATGAGGCGATCTCCCTCCACGCCTACATAGACAGGGACGAGACCCGCACGATCATGGACCTGATCTCCGACAACAGCGACGATCCCGAGGAGTGCGTGCAGGGGATCTGGATACACCAGGCGATCGAACGACTTCTACGCAATCACCTGTCCATTCTCGAATACGAGGTTGTCACCCGGATGATCAACGGGTACTCCGCATCGGAGATCGAGAAAGAGATCGGCGTTTCCACGAAGTCTATCGACAACGCAAGGACCCGGGCCAAGTTCAAGCTGGCACGCATTTTGGCGCGGTACGGGTCGCTCCTCAGTCCGAAAGTGCCTCAGAAAGTGCGCAAGAGGAAAGACCTCTACCTGAGATTAGGCGTCTGATGCTCTCAGCGGCCGGTCTCATAGGACACGACGTCTGACCGGCCGACTCATATCTGGCCCCCGCTCGCCGGTAGAGAAGGAATCCCTCGTGTATCCGAAGAAAGTGAAGACGGGCTGCCGGCTCCCAAGCTGAGCAGACCGGTGTTCTGAGACGCAGCTTGCTTGACAAGGCAGGAGTGGGTTTTCTTTGTACTTGAAGCGGCTTGAGATGACAGGGTTCAAATCATTCCCTGACAGTGTCCAGGTCGAGTTTCTGCCGGGCATCACTGCAATAGTGGGTCCGAACGGGAGTGGCAAGAGCAACATCGCTGACGCGATCAGGTGGGTGCTCGGAGAGCACAACCCGCGGATGCTTAGGGGAAACCGCATGGAGGATGTCATCTTCGGCGGCTCGGACACGAGGCGCGCTTTGAGCGCTGCGGATGTGACCCTAGTGCTCGACAACAGCGACAGAAAGGCGCCGGTGGATTACGACGAGATACGCATCAGCCGGCGGGTGTACAGATCCGGAGAAAGCGAGTACCTGTTGAACGGCTCGGCGTGCAGACTCAAAGACATCAGAGACCTCTTTCTCGACACCGGCATCGGGCGGGGATCGTACGGCATAGTTGAGCAAGGCAGGGTGGACGCGATTCTGAGCGCCCATTCTGAGGAGCGCCGCGCGTTTTTCGACGAGGCGGCCGGCGTGGCCCGATGTAAGGCCAGAAAGCAAGAGGCTCTCGTCAAACTCGACGACGTGGAGAGGAACCTGGTTCGTGTCTGGGATCTCATCAACGAACTCAGTGTCAGAGTGGAGACCATGCGCGAGCAGGCCGAGAAAGCGGAGCAGTACCTTTCGCTCCAGAAGGAGCTTGGTGAACTGGAGACAGGCCTCCTGGGCAACAGGTACGTCTCAGGGAGAGAGCGGCTGCGAAGCCTGTCGGCTGAGACTGAACAGCTGAGACTGGCACACGCTGCAGTCATGGCCAAACTGGGAAAGACAGAGGCTGAACTCGTGGGGTTCCGCGAGGAAGTCGTCCGCATAGATACAAAGTCAGAGCAGCTGCGCAGCAGGCTGACAGAGGTAGTGGCAGCCATAGAAAGAGCCGAGGGCAGAATCGCCCTTGCGCGCGAACGCGCCAGGCTGCTCGAACAGGAAGGCGAGCGGCTTCAGAAAGAGAAGGGCGAGTGCGAGCGCAGGCTGGCGCAGTTGCAGAAAGACCTCGACGGCGAGCGGGAGAGACTGCGGACTGTGATGGAGCAGGCCTCCGGACTGAGAAACTCGCTCGCGGCTGCTGAGGCTGAGATGGAGGGGTTCCTGTCCGAGACAGCTGCGGAAGAGGAGCACATAGAAAGGCTCAAAGGAATGATCGTCGGCGTGCTCAGCGAGATGGCCGAGTGCCGCAACAGAATCAGCGACTCCAGGGCTCGACTGGAATCGGGGCAGCGCAGCGCGGCAGGGCTGAAGGAGCGGCTTGAGCTCACCCGTTCCGCCATGCAAAAGACACTGGAGGATCAGGCTGGAGCCACAGACGAACTGAACCGGCGTGTGGCCCAGAAGCGCGACATGGAGCGGAGGCTCTCCGAGCTGCGCGAGAAGATCGGCTCAATTGAACTGGAACTCAAGAGGCTGTCGGACGCTCGGGATCAGCGCAGGAAAGCGCTGAACAGGGACGAGTCTCGACTGCAGGCCCTGAAGGACCTGGACGAATCGAGAGAAGGTTTCTTCGGCGGAGTGCGGGCGGTGTTGAGCGAGTTCGGGAGCAAATCCGGTGTGATCGGCCCGGTCGCTGACTTGATCCAAGTGTCTCCGGAACACGTCGTCGCCATGGAGTCGGCGCTCGGCAACGGGCTGCAGGACATAGTCGTTGAGTCGGATGTCGTGGCGAAGAAGTGCATCGAGTTCCTCAAGGCGACCAAGAGAGGGAGGGCGACCTTCCTGCCTCTCGACCTTCTGCGGCCTCCTGACACGGACAGGCTCAAGGAGGAAGTGGAATCGCTGCACGGCGTCCTCGGACTTGCATCTTCGCTGGTGAAGTTCTCCGAGAGGATTCGCCCGGCCATCGACTACCTTCTCGGACGGGTCATCGTCGCCGTGGACCTCGATGCGGCGGTAGCAGCAGCCAGAAAACTCAAGGGCGCTGCGAGAATCGTGACGCTGGACGGGGACATCATCAGCCAGGGCGGCGCGATCACCGGAGGCAGCCCGCGGTCGAGAGACCAGGGAGTCCTCGGGCGGAGAGCCGAGATGGACGGGCTGAGGAAGTCGATCGAAAAACAGAAAAGCGCTTTAGCTGAGTGCGAGTCGCTGATAGGGCAGTCCCTGTCCGCCAAAGCTCAGTCAGAGAGCGAGCTGCAGTCCCTGTCGAAGAAGCTGGGCGATCTGGACCTGTCTATTGCCGAGCAGAACAGCAGCATTCAGTCGCTTCAGCGCGACTATGCCAGGCTCGTAGGCGATGAGAAGCTCGTGCTCGGCGAGATCAGCGACTTGGAACAGGCGATCTCGCAATACGACCTCCGGGCGTCGGAGGATTCGAAGTCTTTGGATATGCTCAGCGTCAAGGAGAAAGAACTGCAGGACGAGCTTGCGAGAAAGCAGGGAGAGCTCAAGAACTCGCAGACTCGGAAAGACGAGATCACCGAGAAGATCACGTCGCTCAGAGTCGAGGCCGGGAGGCTCGACCAGGAAGCCAGAAACCAGCTCGCCGCGGTGGAACGTCTTGATGCAGAGAGAGCCGCCCTGAGGAGCCGTCTCGAAGAGCTCAGCAGCCTGGAGGCAGAGAACAGACGAACTGCAGAGGACACGGATGTGGAGCACAAGGCCGCAGAACGAGACCGCGACCGCTTCGTGTCGGAGAAGCTGGAACTCGAGCAGGACGACGCCCGGATGAGGCAGAGCCGCCTCGAGATGCTCGGCAGAATCTCCGAGTCCGAGTCCGCCGTGAAGTCTCTGAGAGCAGAGCTAGCAGGCGTCGAAAAGAGCATCTCTTCCCACGAGGTCGACATCGCCCGCGTGTCGGAGAATCTGTCTGCCATCGAGTCGAGACTGCGGGAGGAGTACATGCTTGATCCCGAGTCGCTCACGAGGCGGGATCTCGGAATCAGCGAGAGAGAAGCTGTGAGAACCGTGGAGTCCCTGCGGCAGCGCATACGAGACATGGGTCCGGTGAACACTGGGGCTGTTCAGGAATTTAAGGAGACGCAGGAGCGATACGGGTTCCTCTGTTCCCAGAGGGACGATCTCGTCGAGGCGAGAAGGTCACTGAACGAGATCATCCGAGAGATCGACGAAGAGGCCAAGAAGCGGTTCATGGAGGCCTTTGAAATAGTGAACATGGCGTTCCAGGAGGTATTCGCCAAGCTGTTCGACGGAGGACGGGCACACCTGTCACTAGACGATCCTGATGACATTCTCAACACAGGCATTGAGATCTATGCGGAGCCACCTGGGAAGAAGCTGCAGAGTTTGTCGCTGCTCTCCGGCGGCGAGCGAGCCCTGACGGCGATAGCGTTCATTTTTGCTATGATGAAAGTCAATCCAAGCCCCTTTTCTGTCCTCGACGAGATCGACGCAGCGCTCGATGACACCAACGTGGGAAGGTTCAGCGGTCTCCTCAAGGAACTGTCGCTAGCGACCCAGTTTGTGGTGGTCACGCACAGGAAAGGCACGATGGAGGCGGCAGACGCGCTGTACGGGGTGACCATGGAGGAATCAGGGGTATCCAAGATAGTGTCTGTGAGACTGGAAGAGTGATAGAGATGGCGAACAAGATTGCGAACGACGGATCCGGCGGCAATGGCAAAGGTGTTTCATTTCTCGAAAGGCTGAAGCAGGGGCTCAAGAAGACCAGAGAAGGGCTGGTCGGCCGCGTCGAAACACTGGTCAGAGGCAGGGCGAAGATAGACGACGACCTCCTCGACGACATCGAGGAGTTGCTCATAGAGTCGGACCTTGGAGTGAGCGTGGCGACTGAGGTCATCGAAAACCTCAAGAAGAAGGTCGCAGAAGGACGGGTCACTTCTCCCGACGCGGTCATGGGCCTGCTGAAGGAAGAGCTTCTCGCACTGGTGGGCGAGGAGGGTGAATCCATCCGGGCCGCAGCCGGCGGCACCACTGTCATTATGGTGGTCGGCGTCAACGGCACCGGGAAAACCACCACTGTGGGCAAGCTCGCCGCTCTGCTCAGGGCGTCAGGCAACCGAGTCATGGTGGCGGCGGCAGATACTTTCCGCGCCGCTGCAATTGAACAGCTTGAGGTCTGGGCCAGAAGGGCGGGAGCAGAGTTCATCAGCCAGCAGCAAGGGTCGGATCCGGCCGCGGTGGTCTACGACGCAGCAGCGGCAGCCAGGTCTAGAAAGGTCGATTACCTGCTCATAGATACTGCAGGCAGGCTTCACACCAAGAGCAATCTGATGGAGGAACTCAAGAAGATCCGACGCGTGGTCGGCCGCGAACTCGAGGGTGCACCGCACGAGGTCCTGTTGGTTGTCGACGCCACGACCGGGCAGAACGGCGTCGCGCAGGCGAGCCGCTTCAAGGACGCAGTAGACGTAACCGGCCTGGTGCTTACGAAGCTCGACGGAACCGCCAAGGGAGGCATAGCCATATCCATCCGCAAGGAACTCGGCATCCCTGTGAGGTTCATCGGAGTCGGCGAGGCCGTCGAGGATCTGAGAGAGTTCAACCCACGGCTCTTTATAGATGCGCTGTTCTCTTCTTGACGGAATCACTCTTCTGTTCT
>JAAYAB010000092.1 GCA_012719595.1 Bacillota bacterium | reverse complement strand
TCTGACAAGGCGATCACATCGTCGACGGGTTGGCCGTCGCCAATGCTCATAGAGAACGATAGGTGCGGTATGCGCCCGGCCGCACGGACACGTTCGAGGAACTCCCGAGTGGTCCGCTCGAGATACTGCGGCCGGGTCCCAGGAACAGCGGAGTGCATTCCCTCGACTGCCGGGTACAGCTCTGGGTCTCCCAGCGCGGCGATGTAGGCATCAACATCCCTAGTCGACGGCGACGTGCCATGGTACACGCGACCGTCCGGCGGCTCCAAGAGTGCCAAGTGTACAGTATCTGCGTTCTCCGAGAATGCGAGGCCAACACCCTCCGTGAGTGGGAGGCCAGCATTCTCCGAAAATGTGAGGTCTAGATCCTCCGAGAATGCAGGGCCTTCATTTGCCAAGGAGCCGACGCTGTTAGCCCTGCCGGCCATGCTCGCCCTGCTGGTCGGACCCACCGGCTCCTCTGAAGCTGCAGCAACTGGCTCGACCTGACCAGGACCGTACTCAAGCACCTGCACTGACTCCGCGTAAAGCATAACCGCCTCCCGGCTCAGCGGAGCGGGACGCGTGGCACCTTTCACCCACAGATCGACCTGATCGAAATAGTGAGCGCTTCGTGGATCCTCGGAAACGCCAGGCGGCAGAACGGCTCTGGAGTTATCAATGTCGCTCAAGTCGACGATGTGTGTATAGGAGTTACCGAGTTGAGACCAGATGGTATCTACGAACGTTGTGGTGAGCTCGGGCAAGTCTCTGTCGGCCGTGGGATCCAGTGAACCAAAGCCCTCGAGGTTCGTTTGGTAAAGCATCACCTGTCGCTGCGATGTGCCGGCCGCGGCACGTCGCCTCTGTGACCCGATCTGCTCAAGTATGGAGCTCATCCACCGGGCGACATCGCCATCCCAGACACTTGAACCGTATGTGTCGTGATCCGCGAGCACCACACGGAAGAGATGGATGATCCCAGGATAGCCGCCTCCAAACCTTGCGGCAAGCCGTTCTGTACCTGGAATGGATCCCAAGCTGCGGTGGATGGTTGTGAGCAGCACCTGCCCCAGTGCGCTTTGCACATCGCCTTCGACCATCCTGCCGTCCCAGCCAGCAAAGGCATCGAGTGTGCGGACTGCATCTGGAGTAAACAGACCTCGTTCAGCAAGATGGTTTGCCACAGCGATGAAATCCCTGGCCACCGGGGAGATATTGTCGCGATGAACACTCTCCTCGAAGACCTCCACGGAGAAATCACTCCGATCGGCCAGCAGCTCATATAGTCGCAGGCTGCGTGGCGTGTGGCCCGGAGAAGCAACTGTCAGGTTGTGCGGGTACCAGTCACCCACGGGCAAGTGATTGGCGCTCGCAACAAACCCTCGCTCCGGGTTGAGCGACTGCGGCAGTTCATTGAATGGAATGTATCCTGCCCACTCTTCGTCACCGGTCCAGCCCACCTGCGGTAAACCGTACGTACCTGTGCGAATCGGAATGGCAGCTGCTGTGTGGTACCCGATGTTCCCATACACATCAGCATAGACGATATGTAGTCCAGGAGAATGATAGCGGCTCAAACCATCGGCAAAGCTTTCCCAATCAGTCGAACGCATCATGGCGAGAAGACCCTCAATGGATGTATGAAGCTCTTGAGTCACCACATAGTGGAGCGCATAGTGTTCGCCCGGACGACGATCCTGGAGAAAGTCATCCACCAGCGGCCCGTGCTGGGTTTCGCGCACCTCAAGGGACACGGACTCACCGCCCAGGACCTTGATTTCCTCCATACGCGTCTTGAGCGGAACCCAATTGCCTCGGTACTCGTAGTTCTCACCGCTTGCATCGAGTCGCTCGAGGAAGAGATCAACATTATCCGAACCAAGCGCTGTGGCGCCCCACGCAAGATGCTCATTCCAGCCGATGAGGAACCCAGGCGCTCCGGCGACGCCAATGCCACGAGCATTGTACCTGCCGCCGTGCAGATGAATCTCGTACCACAGCGATGGCAGCGTTACGGCAATCTGCGGATCACTCTCCAGCAGCGGCTTACCGGTGACTGTCTTGTTCCCACTAACCGCCCAAGCGTGGCTGGCCTTGATAGTCTCCTGGCCGCCCTCAAGTGGGTAACGCTCCGCTATGGCCTCTGCAGCCAGCGCCTTGAGCCGGCGGTACGCTTCTGGGTTCGTGCTGGCGAAGTCGGCCTCTTCCACTACTGCAGCCCCGTTGTCTATCACCGGGGGCCTTTGGTCCGTGCT
>JAAYAB010000091.1 GCA_012719595.1 Bacillota bacterium | reverse complement strand
GACCTTGAAACCAAGAGGATACTCAGTGACCCCGCCAACCTTGAGTGCACATGCCCGCGGGCCCAGTGCCAGTATCACGGCCAGTGTCGAGAATGCGTAGCACTGCACAGGTATTACAAAAGCACACCGGCTTGCCTCGAGGTTGCCAAGGGCACTTGATGGAGGTGCGCCATGACGAGTCCTGGTCCGCTCTTCAAGAACGTGGACTGCATCGAGTTCTACGTCTCCGACCTACAGAAGGGGCTCGACTACTACTGCAACGGGCTCGGGCTCAAGGTCCTGTGGAGGACTGAGACAGCTATCGGGCTTGGAATGGCGAATGACGTTGCAGAGATTGTCATACAGAATGAGTGGGAACGGATGGAAGTTGACATCAAGGTCGACTCGGTCGTTGACGCCGTCGAGCGGATCAAGGCGGCCGGTGGCGAAGTAGTCTACGGGCCATTCGACATACGAATCGGGAAATGCGCTGTGGTGAGGGATCCCTGGGGCAACCGGCACGTGATCCTGGATACCACCAAGGGCACATATATCACTGACGGCTCAGGAAACATCATTGGACAGGCGAAGCCCGAGTAGGCCGAGCACCGTTGCCGGGCGCGCAGCAGGGCAACGGAGTCGGACAACGCAGTCGGGCGGCATGGCCGGGTATTACAACCGGGTAACGCATTCGGGCAGTGGGACCGGGCAGGCGGACCGAACCGGTAAGCTCCACTGACCAGTGCGGCCCGGCGGAAGCTGCCGGTGTGGGGCCTACAGCAGTCCAGAGAGGGAGGGAGTCTTGGCATGGATGAGTTGAAGCAGGGAAGTATGGATGAGTTCGAAAAGACCAATGAGGAAATCCTGAGGCTGGTCGACGAGTGGGCGCCACGGCTCCTCGCGCTTCCTGAGGAGACCATAGCGAATAGGCGGAACAGCCAGAACAGATCCATCAAGCAGATCCTCGGACACCTGATTGACTCCGCCTCAAACAACACCCATCGGATAGTGCACTTGCAGTATCAGCCAATTCCTCTTGTTTTCCCAAACTACGCCACCTATGGCAACAACGACCGATGGATCGCTATTCAGAACTACCAGGCTGAGAACTGGCATGACATGGTCCAGCTGTGGAAGTACGCTAATGTCCACATAGTACATGTGATCCGGAATGTCGATGTGAATAAGCTGGACAATGAGTGGATTGCCGGGCCCGACGAGATGGTGTCGCTGAGAGACATGATCGTCTCCTACCTGGACCATCTCAAGTTCCATTTGGACGAGATCGGAGAGCTGGCAGGAGACGCCGCCCGGCAACGCGATGTCGAGCCAGAAAAGACCGCCTGCGGCAAACCTGCAATAGTACCCATGTTCAACTCCGTAGGGCAGTGCGAGGAAGCCATAGACCTGTACAAGAGAGCGTTCGGGGCGAAGGTGGACTGCCTATTCCGATACTCTCATGCTGATAAGCGCGACTGGCCGTCTCCGCTAACAGACGAGCAGGCCAGGAAGATCTTCCACGCAGAGATGCACATCTGTGGCCAACGCGTGATGTTCTCTGACCACCTAGAGCAGGGCTTTCAGCCGGGAACGTGGCTGTCGCTGGTGGTTGTGTTTGACGACCCTGAGCAGGTGAAGGCGGCGTACGAGCTCCTCAAGGACGGCGGCACCATCGTCTATCCGATACAGAGCAGAACCTACTCTGCATGTATTGGAGTACTGGTAGACCGATTTGGGATCCGCTGGACACTGATGGTAGAGTAGTGCCACGCTGAGACGGGTGACTGAGGACGCCTATCTCACAGCTCAATCTTCCGGGCCGAGTTCGTGACGAAACCGCGTGCGAGCAAACGATCACGGCGCCTAGTGACTAGTACAGGTATCTTCCCCCTGGGACAGGTAGGGACGATGGCAGATCTGCAGAGGTAAGCTTGTTGCCGTAGCACTCAAGGTATTTGAGGGCCGTACAGCCATCTACATTGAGGCTGGTCAATAGGTTGTTGTAGCAGATGAGAGCGTACAGGGATGTGAAGCCGCTCACATCTAGGCTTGACAGCTGGTTGTCGTGGCACTCGACGCGTGCCAGAGCTGTACAGCCGCTTATGTCAAGGCTGGTCAGCTGGTTGTAGTAGCAGAAGAGCCCCTCCAAAGCCGAGCAGTCACTAACATCCAGGCTGGACAGCTCGTTGTAGTAACAGTACAGCCCCACGAGATTCGCGCAGCCGCTTACGTTCAGACTGGTGAGCTGGTTGCGGAAGCAGTAGAGGGATACGAGGGCTGAGCACCCGCTTACATCCAAGCTAGTGAGTCTGCTGTCATTGCAGTAGAGTCTCGTCAGCTCCGTGCAGCCGCTCAAGTCGAGAACCCCGCTAAGGTCCTTGCTGAGCCACGTGATCGAGGTCACTCTCTTCGGGGTGGCCGAACTCCAGGTCACGCCGCCCCAAGAGCTGGGATCACCCGGGTCATAGCCAGTGCCCACGCCTGTTCTGTCCCCATTCCGGCCAGGACCGTTTGGCTGCTCCAGGAAGGCCACTAGCTTCTGGTAGTCGTGACCATCATAGCCGGGAGGAGTGTGAACTGAGCATGCCGCCGGCAGCGCCAGGCTCAGGTAGAGGAAGACCACAAGAGATGCTATCAGCCATCGACCTATTCCACGTCCTCTGCGTGTGATCGAGCTTCTTTGCGTGCACCAGTGGCTTAGCATTGCCTCTCCTCCGTTACCCATCGTCGGTCGTCACCCGGGTATCGCTAGCCACGTCGATTGTCAGGCAGACTCAGGCCTGTGCAGATCTCCCAATCCAGACGGTGATTCGTGATCGGCGCACGGACTCCTGCAGCGCCTAATACATATGGACCAGCCGTTCAGCTCCGGCTGGCGAGTCGCCTCGAATCGGTCTGAACAGCCACGTGAGCGCGTACTGATTACATAAGTGGGTTCTGTCGACGTAGCGACCTCCAATGGGGTCTCGTATGTAAGCACAGCTGGTCGGCCACTTGCCAGAAGGTATGTTACCGACGTGGCTCGAAAACCTCCATGAGTATTGACGATCGGCTTGCGTTGACGCCTGCGGGTACGCAGTATTGGCATAGGAGTGATATCGGTATGAGTGAACGATCTGATCGCGCTGTGGAGCTGTTTCGGAAGGGTTTTGCCTGCTCTCAATCAGTGCTTGCCGCCTATTCGGACTTGTTCGGTCTGGACGAGAAGACCGCACTCCGGATCTCCGATGGCTTTGGCGGTGGAATCGCTCGAAGGCAAGACCTATGCGGTGCGGTGTCGGGTGCAGTGATGCTGCTCGGCCTTAGGTACGGGAGGACTAGGGCCGAGGATACAGAGGCTCATGAAAGGACATTCAGCTACGTCAACCGCCTGTGTGACGAGTTCATACGTAAGTATGGCTCGTTGAACTGCGGCGATATTCTAGGATGCGATTGGCCTACCGTGAGGAACAGAGGACTGCGTGATTCTGTGTGCACAAAGTGTGTGAGAGATGCCTCGCAGATTGTTGAGCGCTTGTTGCAGGCCGACGTAGCCGAGTAGCCAGAAGGAGAGATGGGCTAAGTGAGGACCAAAGAGGAGTACTACCAGCTCGTTCTTGAGAACAGAAAGATCGCCAGTGATCCAGAGAACCTGAAGTGCCCGTGCTCTGAGCTGTGCGAGTGGCACGGACGGTGCCGAGAGTGTGTTGCTCTGCACAGGTACCACAAGGACCATGTGCCTGCCTGTTTGCAGGAGTTCGTCAATGAGAAGCTCGCCGCCCTCGTCGGGATAGGAGAGCTCAAGGCGGTCCCGAAAGAGAGAACACCCCTTGAGTACAGGATGTATGTGAAGGAGCGGGATAAGGAGGCCTCTCGTTAGCAGGTTGTGCATCAGTGACGCAAACTGCGAAATCAGGCGACGCATACAATCTAGTACCGCATCAGAGAACTCAAGAGAGGAGCGTTGCCTGATGACAGAAATGCCATACTCGATG
>JAAYAB010000002.1 GCA_012719595.1 Bacillota bacterium | reverse complement strand
GCGGCGCCCCATGACCCCGTTTTGGTTGCACTCGATCATGTCTCTGTTCGTCAGAAGTGCAAATGACTTCTCATCGGTGTTCGGGAGATGGCCTCCCATGAAAAGCGGCGAGGCCGAGAGAGCTCGCATGGTTATGAACGTACGCATCTGGCCGTCTGTGAACTGGCACATCCTCTCGAAGCCTCTGCCGCTGTGGTGAAATCCGCCGTCATCTCCGTCCAAACGAGGGCGGCACAGTTGGAGATGACCGAATGGGATCATGTCGAGGTCAATCCAAAAGCCTTCGCCCGACCTGTGCAGGGGCTGATATCGAGCCCAAGCCGCGAAAGCTCTGTCGAGGTCCGCACGGTTGTCCCAGATGTCAGAAGTGACGCGAAGCATGTTGGCCATCCTGTAGGTATCCATGTAGTCAGGATTGGTCCTGTCGCCAGGAGACAGACTCAACACGATGTTGCTGCCGAGCTTGCGGACCGCCTTCGCCACCGCCTCGATCTCCCTTGGATACTCAGTCACATCGTCGAGCTTGATGAAATCCACGCCCCAGCTGGACAGCAACTCTATCACCGAGTCGTAGTAGGCTTGAGCGCCCGGTTTGTCCATGTCTACGCCGTAGTTGAAGTCGCACCAGGGACAGGTGTCTTCCCTGTTGGCAATGTCAGAGGCTCGGTAGCTGCTGCCCTTGATCGGCAGATTCAGTTCCACTGCCTTGCGCGGAATCCCCCGCATGAGGTGAATGCCGAACTTGAGTCCGAGCTCATGGGTCCTGTCGATCAATGGCTGGAGGCCTCTCGGGAAGTAACAGCTAGAGGGCAGGTAGCGGCCGTACTCATCCATACGAAGGTCGACTGCGCGGTGATCGTCGACTGGATACTCACGCCCGGCTTCGATCTCATACTCCACGTACCAGGCCATGTCCAGCACGAAATACTTGTACCCGTGGGGGGCCAACCTCTGAGCCATGGCCTCCAGATTCTGCATCATCACTTTCTCAGAGGCGCACCGCCCGAAGGAATCCCAGCTATTCCACCCCATGGGCGGCGTAGGTGTCAGTTCGTGTACGTCGTTCTTCACCATCAATACCTCCATCTCTTGTCTGAAGCGGCCAACCGCGCTGGTTCTCTGAAGACGTGTCCTATCCAACGAGCCCTGTTCGCTCGATGCTCTGCACGAAGTATCGCTGCATAGCCCCGTAGAGGATGAGCAGTGGCGCCATGAACAGCATCATGCCCGCGTTGTCGAGTATCGACAGGAACTGAGAAGTGATCATGTAGTCAATCGCCGACACGGAGCCCAGGTTCAGGCTCTCAACGTACTTGAAGGAGATGCTCTGCAAAGCCCCTGGAAGAAGCTCCGCTCCGGACATCAGAAGCGAACTGTAGAAGTAGTCATTCCACTGCCAGACAAAGGCGAAAAGGAAGACGATTATCAGGGCTGGGCCTGCCGACGGCAGCATGACCCTGGCAAAGGTCGTAAACAAGCCCGCTCCATCTACGTATGCCGCCTCCTCGAGTTCATTGGGCATGCCCTTGAAGAACTGCCTGAAGATGTAGATGAACAGGCCGTTCTTGAGTCCGGTGGCGGACAGCGACATGAAAATGACCGGGTAGTACGTATTGATGAGATTGATCGGCTCCGGGAGAATGCCGAAGATGTTGAAGAATCTGAAGTTCAGGTACAACGGGGTCATCATCACCTGCGGAGGAACCAGCAGCGTGAATATTACCAGGCTGAAGCAGATTCCACTGCCTCTAAACCGGAACCGCGCAAAGCCGTACCCGACCAGAGTGCATGACAAGACCTGGAACAGGCTGACGATGGCACACAGCACCGTCGAGTTGCGGAGCGCGGTTGGGTAGTTCATGTACTGCCATACCAGTCTGTAGTTGTCGAGTGTGAAATGGCGCGGAATCCACTTCGCCGCATTGTCATACAGGTCTTTCTCGATCATGAACGATGATGACAACTTCGAGAATATGGGAAGAAGGATGACATATGAGATGCCGATCACTATGAGCAGCATACACAGCCGCGCCAGGGACGTTGCTGCCTTGATCAGCCTGTACCTACGTCTTCGTGGAGCGTCACCCCGTGTGTCGGGCGCTCGTCTGTGGACTGCAGTGTCCATGCCTGAGACCTCCCCTAGTCACCTGGGTCTAGAACCTACTGCTGATAGAAGACCTTCCTTGACACAATCCCAATGGATATAGCGAGAATCAAACCTATGACTGCGAAGTAGATCCATGCCATTGCAGTGCTCGCCCCGTAGCCTCCGCCGGAAAAGATCGTGGACCTTATGAGGTCAATCAATGTGTTATCGCCGGCCGTAAACGAATCGATGATCGTATAGACGAGGTTCGTCAATACCAGAGGGCTGAGCATCGGAAGCGTGATCATCCAAAAACGCTCCCACCCGGTGGCACCCTCAACATCTGCCGCCTCGTACAGGGAAGGTGGCACTGACTGGAGGCCGGCAAGAAACACTAGGATCTGAATGCCGGACGCCCTAATGACTGCCGGTATGATCGTGATCGCGTACATGATGTAGTTGATGAAGAAGTCTGGGAGCCGGATCGTCTGCAGGAACGGAACAACCATCGATGACACACCAGTGCCGGCTGCGCTCGGATCTATTGCTGAGATCCTCATGATGTAGTTCATGGCCTCCAACCGAAACAAGACGCCTGCACTCAGAATCACAGGCAGGAAGAACACGACTCGTGCCAGCAGCCTGCCCTTGAAATCCTGATTGAGCAGGCAGGCGGCAAAGAAGCTAAACACCAGGACCAGCGGGACGTTCTTCACTGTGTTCAGCACATTCGTAGTCAGATCGCGGACATATGTGGGATGCACCCTCAGGGCATACCTGTAGTTCTCCATCCCAATCCACGACAAGGTGAAGCCGTCCTTCCCGATCTCGAGCTTGCTAAGGCTGAAGATGATCGACTGAGCAAACGGATACAGAAAGAAAAGCGCGAAGCCCAGCAGGAAGGGCGATATGAACAGCCACCCGCCAAGATTCCTCTTCTGTCCCAGTGACAGTCTCAGTACGGATCGCTTACCATTCACTGGCCAGAGCCCCCTCTACCAGCACGTAGCCACGCCCGGGCACGACGACATCCCCG
>JAAYAB010000090.1 GCA_012719595.1 Bacillota bacterium | reverse complement strand
TTCCGCCCAGTTTTTCGGTCGATGTTATGTACCCATGGAAGTCGTTGATCGCCAGTATCTTTAGGTGCACAAGGTCTGCCCCGCCCGAGGCATAGCTGTTCTGCAGTGGAATCGCTGCCAGCAAGACGGCGATCACTGCAACCACCAGTTTTGAGTACGCGCGTCTCCACAGCCTGAGTGCTAACATCTTCCAACCCCCCCAGTACGAATACTCTCCTAGAACTGATATGACCCCAGTATCTTGAGCGAGATGACCTTGTCGTCAAGCAGGCTCAGGGCCTCATGGACTGCGGGGTCATCCGATTTGCCTTCCATGTCTATGAAGAACACGTAGTCACCATATCCCCGGCGGGACGGCCGGGACTCAATGCGGGTCAGGTTGATCTGCCGGGCTGCAAACACCCCCAGCAAGTCATACAGGCTCCCAGGGCGGTCGCGCTCGATCGCGCACACGATGGAGGTCTTGTACTCGCATCCGTCTACTGTGAGAAGCCGTCCCGCTTCTTCCGAGGCTGCAAGGACGAGGAACCGTGTCACGTTGTCGCTCAGATCCTGGACATCACGGGCGATTATGTCCAGGCCGTAAAGCGATGCACACTGTTCCGTTCCGATTGCGGCAAGCGGAAGTGAGTTCACCGACACCACTCGGGCCGCCTCAGCCGTGCTGGTCGTCTCGTACAGCTTGGCATTGGGCAGCTTCTCCATGAGAAACTTCCTGCACTGAGAAAGGGCCTGAGGGTGCGACAGGACGGTTGCTATCGACGACAGCTTCGTGCCGCGCTGCGCAAGAAGATGGTGGCGAACTCCCATAAGGATCTCGCGGCAGATCACTGCAGAAGAATCATGCAGCAGAATATCCCACGTGGAGCTGATGGAGCCCTCTGAAGAGTTCTCTGCGGGCACTGTTGCGTAGTTGACCTCTCGTGCGTCGACTGCGGCTATGAGGCTCGGTATGCTCCTGTATGGACGGTACTCGATGCTGGTCTCGCCTTCCCCGGGCAAGCGCGCAGTCTGGTCGGCATCCACCCTGCTGATCAGAGCCCCCGCCTTCCTTGCGGCCTCCTCGGAGAAGGTCCCCTTTGGTCCGAGATATCCGATGAGGATGCCCATCTTCAGTGATCACCTCTCAGACATCCGAGCAGTTCCGTGCCTGTCGCAGTGCAGGGACGCCGCAGTGTGCGGTGCTCTCGTTGGAGTATTCGAGCAAGAGCCTCGAACTCGTCCGGGGTGAGAGACTGCGGGCCATCTGAAAGAGCCTCTGCCGGCCTCGGATGCACCTCGACCATGACTCCATCGGCTCCAGCCGCAAGAGCGGCTCTCGACAGGGGCATGACCATCTTCCAGCGGCCTGTGGCGTGGCTTGGATCGACAATCACTGGCAGGTAACTCAATTCCTTGGCCAGCACCACAGCAGCCAAGTCCAGGGTGTTTCTGGTGTATGTCTCGTGCGTCCTGATTCCTCTCTCACACAGGACCACGTTGTGGTTGCCTTCGGCCATGATATACTCAGCAGCCAGAAGCCACTCCTCTATTGTCGCTGACAGTCCTCGCTTCAGCAAAACCGGCCGCCTGGCGCGTCCGACTGCCCTCAGCAGAGAGAAGTTCTGCATGTTCCTGGCTCCCACCTGCAGCATGTCGCAGTACTCCGCGACCAGTTCCACATCCTCTGTGCCCATTACCTCTGTGATGACGGGCAGCCCGGTCGCCTCACGCGCCTCGGCAAGGAGCTTCAGGCCCTCTTCCTGCAGCCCCTGGAAGCTGTACGGAGAGGTTCTCGGCTTGAACGCTCCTCCTCTCAGGATCGTCGCTCCCGCCCCTTTCACCCTGTGGGCGGCTTCGAGGAGTTGATCCCGACTCTCCACTGCACACGGTCCCGCGATCAGAGTCAGCCCATCGCCGCCGATGACAGTGCCGCCCACCGCGACCTTTGCGTCATCGGGACGGACCTCTCTGCCGCAGAGCTTGAACGGCTGCAGAATGGGGACGACCTTCTCGACGTGCGGATAGAGCTCGAGACTGTACAGGCCCTCGGTCCTGCCCTTTCCAGCCGCTACGACGCACGCCTGTCCGTTGCCGTCTATCACGTGAGGGGTGAACCCCAGGCTTCGCGCAGCCTCGACAACTGCGGCAATCGAGTCGTCCGGACAGCCCGGTGTCATTATGACTTTCACTTCGGAACTAGCTCCTTTCGAATCTGGAGTTCGCAGGCACTCCAGACGCCTGCTCTCTACTTCCTCGATCGTATGCTCGCTGCTTCCTCTACCGCCTGCTCGGTACTGCCTCAAACGCATGCCGGTCGCCCGCCAAAGCGGACTGCGTGCCGCCAGCCGGCATCGTGCCCGATCATACAAAAAAGCCTTTCGTCCTAAGGACGAAAGGCATGACCCTCCGCGGTACCACCCTGGTTGACCTGCGCAAAGCGCAGCGTCCTCTCGGCAGAGTACGGGATCCGCGACTAACCAAGATCCGATACTCCCTTCCCTGGTAACGGCGGAAGCGCCCGTCAGAGCCTACTAGCACGACGCACCGCAGTCCACTGCACCGAAAACCTCGATGGGTTAGACGCGGCCGCCGGATTCAGCCCGAGACTCCGGAGCGAACTTCAGCTGTTCCTCAACATCGGGATTCCACCCCGGCAGCCGCCGGCCCCGACTCTCTGCAGTCTCAGAAGCAGCCTACTCTTCTCCTTCACAGTCTGTTGGCTTGTGCAATCGAGCAATTGGTTAGAGCCATTTTATCACAGCCGGTATACTAGGTCAACGCCCGACTGGTCATGACAATCCGTAGTCGTTCGGCGAGAATGAGCTGGTGTCGTAGGTGGAACGTATCTCCCTCCAGAGCTCATCCTCAGACTCCGGTAACGACTCCACCTCTGACTCGAGTATCGTCAGCCATGGCTT
>JAAYAB010000089.1 GCA_012719595.1 Bacillota bacterium | reverse complement strand
TGGAACAAGACGATGTTCAAGGAGAACGGCTGGCCGATGCTGGATGAGCTCTATCTGAAGGATGAGTTCACGTGGGACGTCGTGACTGAGATCGCACTTCAGGCCACAAAGGACTTCGACGGTGACGGCGTGATCGATCAGTGGGGTCTCGGGATTATTCCTCCGCACAGGTTCGTGATCGGAACCGGCGGCAAGGAAGTGGAGTTCCGTGACGGCAAGTATGTCTTCGCGATGGACAGCCCGGAGTCGTTGGCTGCGCTGAATCAGGTCGTTGAGTGGAACAAACTCGGCGTCCACCACGGCTATTGGAGTAACGAGCTGTTTGCAACCGGCACTGTCGCGATGAGCATCGCTGAATCGTGGATGCTTCTCGGGTGGCCGATTTTCATGCACGACCGCGACTTCGAGATCGGAATTCTGCCTTACCCGAGGAGAGCGGATGCCGACAGGTACATCTTCCCTGCAGACACTGTTGCGACATATGTGCTCCCAGCCAACTGTGCTCAGCCTGAGGCGATGGTAGCATTGCTCAATTTCCTGATCCCGTGGGAGGAGCGCTACGAGTTCACCATTGACGACTGGATGGCCAGCATAGGACAAGATCCGATATCGTATGAGGTCGCGTATAACGCCGCCTACAACTGGACCGGCGAATGCAACCTGTTCTGGTGGGATCTGATGAGCTCGGGTTCCCCTCTCAGTGAGGTGTTCTGGAGCGATGTCATGGGTGGAGCCAGGACCCCTGCGTCCATCTTTGCGGAGTATAAGGACGCAATCCAGGCACAGCTGGATGACGTGCTAGGACAATAGCCCACCGGGCCTCGAGTCGCTGGAGCCTCCGCCTCAGCGCGGAGGCTCCTTGGTAAAACTCATGCAGTTGCTTGCACATGTTGTGAAGGCATGAAGGGAGACAGCAAGATTGGTTGAGACAAGGACTATTATCGGACCGGCACTGCCGAACATCCCGTGGGAGGAAAAGCCAGAGGGCTGCCGTGAGGTTGTATGGCGCTCCAGCAGAAACCCTATCATCCCCAGGGACGCGATTTCCTCCTCCAACAGCGTGTTCAACAGCGCCGTGGTTCCGTTTGGAGATGGATTTGTTGGAGTATTCCGATGCGACGACAAGGCCAGGTTCATGGCGCTTCACTTCGGCAGGAGCAAGGACGGCGTCTCTTGGCAGATCGACGAGGAGCCGATCCAGCTTATCACTCTAGACAGCTCCCGAAGGCTGGCGATGGGATACGACCCGAGGATCACGCTGCTGGAAGGCAGGTACTACATAACCTGGTGTAACGGGTTTCACGGCCCGACGATCGGCGTCGCGTACACCCAGGACTTCGTCACGTATTACCAGCTGGAGAATGCTTTCTTGCCGTGCAACCGAAACGGAGTGCTCTTCCCGCGCAAGATCGGCGGGATGTACGCCATGCTGAGCCGTCCCAGTGACAAGGGGCATACGGCGTTCGGCGATATCTTCTGCAGCTTGAGCCCGGACCTCACTTTCTGGGGAATGCACAGATTCGTCATGGGAACGATCGGCGGCTGGCAAGGGGTCAAGATCGGGGCAGGTCCAGTGCCGATCGAGACCACGGAGGGCTGGCTGCTGTTCTACCATGGCGTCTGCGGATCGTGCAACGGGTTTCTGTACAGCATGGGTGCAGCACTCCTGGATCGCGACGAGCCCTGGAAGGTTCTCCATAGATGCAGAACGTACTTGCTATCGCCTCAGCGTGACTACGAGTGCTGGGGAGACGTGCCGAATGTAGTGTTCCCGTGTGCGGCGTTGGCTGACGCAGAGACCGGCAGACTTGCGATATACTACGGAGCTGCTGACACAGTTGTAGCCTTGGCCTTCGCCCAAGTTGATGAGGTTATCGACTATATCAAGAGAAATCCGACCCTGGCCCGCCGGTAGGGCCCAACCGCCGCTCGGACTCAGTGGCAGCCGGCCGGACCGCGCAGAATCGCGGGGGGCGGCGAGCGGATCTCTGAGCGAAGCCGTGCAGGCACTGGAGCGTTGGGCATGCCGGCGACCGTCGGGTCGGGGAGCGCGGGAGGAAGAGAGTTATGGCTGTCCGAATGGCCGCACTGCACGCGAGGGGGGCCCCATACCCGCCTGAGATAAACCCGTACTCGGAGCGGTTCAATCCCCAAGCCCCTGCAGAATACACTGAGCGGCAGTTGCAGATACTGATCGACCATCTGAACACTGCGGGTGAGATCGGAGCTGACCTCGTATGCGCGGGCGAGGACGTCAAGGGTGAGTATCTCTTCCTCGAGTACTTCGATTACCCCCACTTATTCGATCAGCTTGTAGAGGAGATCCCCGGAAGGGCATCTGCTCGCATTGCAGATGTCGCGCGCAAGTACAAGATGAATGTAGTCGTCACCTACTACGAACGGGAAGGTGGCGAGATCTACAACACCGCTGTGTTGATAGACAGAGAAGGAACCATAGCCGGCAAGTACAGGAAGGTGCATCTGGCACCCGGAGAGGCCTGGCGGGTCGCTCCCGGGGCTGGATTTCCCGTGTTCAAGACCGACATCGGCCGTATCGGGATGGCCATCTGCTACGACATGATCTTCCCGGAGACCTGCAGGTGCCTGGCGCTTGGAGGAGCCGACATCATCTGCCATCCGACCGCGGGATGGGGATTTCCTGATGCAGCGCTGGGCGAATCCCTCGTCAGGATTCGCGCGCACGAGAACAGCGTGTACATGATAGTGTCCGTCAACTGCAGCAGCGACGAGAGAGTCAAGTCGTGCATAATTGGGAACGACGGCCACATTCTCTGCGAGCTGCCCGGCAGGGAGTGCGGGATAGCCAGTGCAGTAGTGACGCCGGACTTCGATCGCAATTACGATCCGGACTACTTCGACACCTTTTATACAGACGTAGTCAGCATACGCGCGCGGTTCGCGCTGCAGAGAAAACCGCATCTCTACAGCGTCCTGACTGCCGATAGGCCTCCGCTCTTGGACTGCTACCCCGGGATAGAGGTTGTAGACCGATCCAAGCCGGACAGGGTCAAAAGCCTGGCCGAATTGCGCCGCAAGCACATGCTCGGCCAGCTGCAGGGACGCCGCCTGCACTGGTGACCGGGCCGGACCTGCACATGAGAAGGAGGTTGCGTGAGATGCATAGGTCGGGAAGGGAAAAGGCGTTCCTCCTGACAGTTTTGGGTGTACTCGTATCTGTCACGCTCTTTGGGGGTGGGATCTTGCCATACGACGAGTCTACAGCTCTTGCAGCAGTTACAATGACGGAGGATGGATGGACGCAGGTCACGCCTAGCGAAGACTCTCGCATCATCTATGTCAGCAGCTCGACAGGCGACGACAACAATGACGGCCTGTCCGAAGGGACACCTGTGAAGACTCTGGCCAAGGCCGCGTCTCTGATGCGCAACGAATACCCTGACCACATGCTGCTGAAGTGCGGCGATGTGTGGGACGGAGCTGACGCCAGGCTGGGCCCATTCTACAGGTTCTTCAACGGAAGAAACGAAGCCGAGCCGGCCGTTCTCTCCTACTACGGAACAGGCCCCAGGCCGGTGATCAGATTTGGCAGCGACGGCGGCAGCTTCATAGATCACAACGGGCAGCAGAGGAGCTACTTCGCAATAATCGGACTGGATTTCCACGGTTACCGGATGGATCCGGACGACGCCGGCTTCACCCGAAGCGTGATATCCAACCCTCCGGCTCTGCGTTTCGTGGGCGGAGGTTCGAACATACTTGTCGAGGACTGTAGGTTCCGCTTTGCGGAGATAGTCGTTCAGAGCTACGGGGATTACCAGTATAAGGACTTCCGGCTTCGACGGAGTATTGTCGTAGACGCCTACGCCAGAGGAACGACTGACTACTCGACAAACAAGCGGCCGAGCGGGATCTATGCTTCCGGCATAGACGGGCTGCTGATCGAGGAGTGCGTCTTTGACCACAACGGGTGGAATGAACGGTTCGACGACACCAAGGCCAATATGTACAACCACAACATGTACCTGCAGTACAACAACGTGGGAAACGGCGTAGTGGTGCGCGGCAACATAGTGACCAGAGCGTCGAGCCACGGCATTCAGGGGCGGCCCGGGGGTCTGTATGAAGACAACCTGATCGTGCAGAACTCGATCGGTCTCCTCCTGGGATATCAGGAAATCGAACTCCAGCCCGGCACCTTTGCCATCGCACGGAACAACGTCATCCTCGAAGGGAAGCTCATGGACCCTGTCGACAACCGCAACCCTAGGACCGCTGCTGTCTGGGGCCTCGATGTCTACAACGTCGGCCAGGCGTCGGTGACCATTGAGGGCAATATCGTGGCCAACAGGCGGGACAACGGCTCCAATATGGGTATCAAGTCGATGCGGCAGGTCGTCTATGCTGACAACGTCCAGTACAAGTGGGGCGGCGGCATGGGCGATATGAACAAACCGGAGTGGCCGGACCCTGAACGTTCGGTCGGCTCCTACCACGGGACCCTCGGCAAGGAGCCCTCGCTCGAGGCCTTCCTCGAAGTGGTTCGGAACAGGGGATTGCGGGAGTGGCCAAAGGAGTACACGGCCTACGCAGTCAACCAGTACATTCGCGAGGGATTCGGTATGAGCAAGTAGATGTGCTCAGCAACAGAGGAGTGATCGCGCAATGATCTCAGTAACCAGGTCCGCCGGAGCCGGGACCATTCAACCGCTGGACAGAGTGCTTATACGGTCCGAGAAGCCCGGACGGATCATCGTGCTCGACGGATGCTCGAAGGAGTACTTCCGGTCGGAAATTGCACATGAGGCCGAAGTCACTGTCAGCGGAGCCCTTGGCGTTCATACAGCCAGGCTGCTGGACAGTGCGGGCAGTGAGATAGCATCTGTGGGCTTCAGAGTGGAATGCTTCACCTCGATTGAGGACGAGGGCGGTCGGTTTGAGACGCTCTTGACACATCTGCACCACACGATGGGACGCAGAGGATACGGAAGCTGCCTGTATGGCGGTAAGGTCTATCAGTACTTCGTTCACTGGGTTAGGGACCACGTTCACACGCTCAAGGGCATGAAGTACTTCTGCGAGGCCTTCAGGAGCGGAATAGAGCTGTACCGAGACTCTCAGAGAGAAGATGGGATGATATTCGATCTCGTCGAGCCGAGGGTCACCGACCGCGATGAGTCTGAAGAGCGGTTTGAATACGGCGGGTTTGTCTGGCCGGTGGAGGGCCGCAGGCTTCACTTCAAGAGGATCCCTGTCGAGAACGATGTAGAGTTCCTGTATGTCGAGGGGATCTACTTCACCTGGAAGGCCACAGGAGACGACAGCTGGATGAAGAGCATGCTCGACAGCGCGATCAGGGCGCTCGAGTACTCTCAGACCAGCCCCCTGCGGTGGTCGAAGAAATACCAGCTCCTCAAGCGCGGGTTTACCATCGACACATGGGATTTCCAGTGCGACGAGGACGCCAAGATCGCCGGCGACGACATCATGGCGATCTACGAGGACAGGACCCGCTTTGGCGTCATGCACGGTGACAATACCGGTTTCGCTGCGAGTTGCCTCTATCTTGCAGAGATGCTGGAGCGTGCTGGCAGGACAGAGGAGGCGGCGAAGTACCGCAAGTTGTCTGCAGAGATCATGGACAGGCTCAACAAGGTTGCGTGGAACGGCAGATTCTATGCCCATCACGTTCCCGAGGATGAGGGCGTGACGAGAGACCTCGGAGTCGATCATTCGACGCAGCTGTCGCTGTCGAACGCGTATGGACTCAACCGCACGCTCACGCACGAACAGTGCGTGTCGATAATCCAAGAGTACATGAAGATACGCGAGAACCTGCCGTATGGCTCTCCCGGCGAGTGGTATGCTATCTATCCTCCGTTTGGATGGGGCTTTGAGGAGGCCTGCAACAAGTGGGAGTACATGAACGGCGGCGTCACGCCCATTGTCGCGGGCGAGCTGGCTCGCGGCGCCTTTGAGCACGGCTTCGAGCACTACGGCGTCGACATTTTGGACCGGATCGCGCGATTGGCAGAGAAGCATGGCGGGTATCTCCACTGCTGCTTCAAGGGTGCGCTGCCTGAGCCGAAGCAACGCAACTACGTAACTCTCGACCTGACAGACCTGGCCAACGCAGAGGAGAGCCTGCCCGGCTGGAGTGCTCAGAGCCCGAGAGACTACAACGTCATACCTGTCGGCATGCAGAGATTCCGCGACATCCCCTTCGACGTCATCGACCCGTCTAGGGCCGATGGCCGCACCTGCATCAGCTTGTGCAACCGCGGGCTGCTGGATGAAGACGATCAGTCGGGCGTCACCCAGACCATCAACGGCAAGCCGGTATTTGTGAAATCGGGTGCTGCGGGAGAGCGCGGGACCAGGTGCACTGTACCTGTCGGCCAGACTGCGAAGACGCTCTTCTTCCTGCACGCGGTGACTGGGAACGGGCTGGCCGGTGATGTGACGCTGGAGTATGCGGACGGAAGCACGTATGTGCGGTACATCAACGAGGGGAGAGAAATCCTCAATTGGTGGCTGCCGCGTGAGCCCGTCTACGGACGCCATCGGGGCGTCGACCTCGGCATCGCCTGGCAGGGCAAGAACCATCTCTGCGGCAGGGTGGGAGTCAGCGTCTATGGGATGCGGAACCCTCACCCGGAGCGTGAGATCAAAGCTGTGCACCTGCATGCTGCGAAGAACGGCAACCGCTGGACCGTCTTCGGCATTACGCTCTCAGATGCGGAAGACACTGCCGTGAGGTCTGATGAAGTGTCGTTTGGCATTCCGGACAACTGGGGAGCCGCTGCAGTGGTGTACGCCCTTGTCGAGGGCCTGGCAGGCGTGGTCGATCGTGATACTGCATTCCAGAAGGCGTCTGTGGCGCCTCGATGGGAGGCTGCAGGAGTAGACAGTGCGCTGGTAAGGGTGGTGTACCCGTCATCGCGAGGCTACGTCGCGTATCGGTACCATCACGATCCTCAAAGCAGGAGCGTGAAGCTCGAACTCGCAGGCAGCGGCCAGAGCAGCCAGATGCACTGTCTGTTGCCCAAGGAAGCAGAGCGCGTGACCTCAGTCGCGGTCGACGGGCGGTCCGCTAGTTTCACGGTGAGCAAGATTGAAGGGTCGACGTACGTTGACGTCGAGGTGGACGTGACCGGCGTGCGTCAGGTTGATATCGAGTACGAGACTTGCTAGTCTCCTCTCTCCGCCGAGCGAGCGTAGGGCGGAAGTGCGCTGTTGACACGCGCTTCCGTCCTATGTCTTGCTCAATCGACTTTCATGGCTTGAGGGAGGCGTCGAATTGATGCTTCGTTCCACCATCAGTCAAGGCGATGTAGCGCGTACCAGCTGGCCGGTGCGGATGTCCGACCATCTCAATCTGTATCTCGGCTCCGGCCGCGCAGGCGCGTGCTTCGATGTATGGGGACTGATTCACGGCAAGCGGCCGCACGGATCTAGAGCGAGCGAATCGCAGGCCCGGACTGTTTTCATGCATGCCGATCACTGGCACCGGGGAGCGTACGGCTTGGACTACTGGCTGCCCGTCGCGCGTCTCTGCTGGGCTGACGGCGAACCGCCAGAGCCTGCGAGCTACAGACAGCACCTGGACTTGTACGATGCCCGTCTGGAAACCGAACTCGTCTGGCCGGGACTGAGAATTCTGTTTCGGAGCTGGTTCAATCCTGATCGCCGCGACCTTCTTGCGGTTGAGGTTCAGTATCAGGCGAGTGCAGGTTGCAGAATGCCCGACATCGTCCTTGCGCCCGAGACGGACATCCACACGCACTACGATCAGCATGTGACCGGCTCCTTTGCAGAACTCGAGGCATCGCCGACGCTATGGGTGGGCAGGGTCACAGTCGGCACTGCGGACAGCGTACTGGCACTGCGAGTCGCGACTGCTGACGGCGTCCAGGCCTGCATCCATCCTGGTGCGGACGGGCCGGTTGTCAGTTTTCCCGGACAGCGCGGGCGCCACCTGCTGCTGATCGGCTCTGCGGCAGCTGCACGCCGCGATGAGCTGCTCAGTGACATACAGAGAGTGCCGCCTCCTGAACAATATGCCGCGGAAGCTGCACAGGCCTGGCACAGGCGGTGGGGAAGTGCGGCAGTCAGCATACCGGTGTCTGAGTACCAGGCGCTGTGGTCGCGCTCGCACTACTACGTCCTCTGCAGCCATGCGCCGGAAGTGCGCTCGCCTGCCCCGCCCATGGGATGGTCTGGCGGGGGATGGCCGTTCCACTTCCCTCAGGACGCTTCATACGTGCATCCTGCTCTGCTTCGTCTGGGCCATCTCGATATCGCCAAAGCCTGGGTCGAGTTCTACCGCAGTTACCTAGATCGCACGATCGAGGTTACTAAGCGTATCTACAAGGTGGACGGTGCCATGTGGGCGTGGGAGCATCCGATAGGGCCCGATACCGAGATGCTCACGGACGAAGCGCCGAATTGGTTCCAATTCGAGATTCACAACGCAGCATATCCACTTCGCATGGCTTATGAAACCTCGCTGTACCTCCACGACGAAGAATGGACGCGTGAGGTCGCTTGGCCTGTAATAAGGGAGTCGGCACGTTTCTACGGTTCGTCGCTCAAACCGGAGGGTGACGGCAAGTGGGGGCTGCACATCATCCCGTCCATGGGCCAGGACGAGAAAGGGGGCAGAGACAAGAAGAACTATCTCTGCGCCCTGTACAGCGCCAGATACAGTCTGTCAGTCGCGACGCGGCTCGCGCATGAGCTTGGGATCGAGGGTCCGGAGTACGATGCCTGGAGGCGAATTCTCGCCGACGGACTGGCGTTCAACCGCCTGTACATCCCCGAGCTGGGATTCTGTGTCACATGCGAGGGCATGGACGGCCGCAACATGATCGGCAGACAAAAGCATCCCGTGCAGCTGAATCCTCTGACGTTCCTGCCTCTTGATCAGCCGGAGGATCACGTGCTGGAGGCGTACCGCCGCCGATACGACATCTGTACCAGACCAGGGGAGAACTACTTCGACGGCTGGACTCTCGCTGCGTACTGGCTTGCATCCTCTCACGTGGGCGATACAGATGGACTTCTGGCTGGCATAGCGCAGGCGCTTCCTGCACGCTACGTGGATCCCAACTGGATTCAGATCTACGAGACGTCAGGCTCCACGCACATGCCCTACTACGTCACCAGCCACGGTCTGTTCCTGCAGGCGATCTGCGACGCGCTGGTCTCCGACTACTGGGATGGCGAGATGATCGGCAAAGCGTGCCCACCCACCTGGCAGGAGGTGTCATTCCAGAACCTCCGGACTGCAGATGCATCCTTGAGCGGGACTCGCGAGGGCAGGGAGTGGGACGTTCAAAGAGAATACGCATGAGGTGCAGGATGTGCCGCAGCAACCCGGTCACCTGCATTGACAGAGTGATGGATGGCGTCTGTGAGCGTGGATCAGTGGAGGTGCCGCGTGTGGACTCGCGAGTCTATCCGTACCTAGACGATCTTGAATCTAGGATCGACGACGACGTAGAGATGAAGCTCTTCGCCGAGTGGATCGAATACGCAGACGGCCGCTTCACAGGCGAGGTGTTTTCCCCACGGCGCGCTCGGAAGGCTCCGCCGACCCTGGAGTGGCCGAGCATCAACATAAACGATGCCCAGGACGACTTCGCGATGATGCTGCTGCATCAGCTCTCGAGCTGTTCCACGGCCCTCGCGAGAGGTTCCGGAGCAGTGCTGGCAGTGAGATGCAACTACGGGTCGAGCATCATCCCCTCGCTGTTCGGGGCGGAGCCGTTCAGAATGCCCAGGGAGATGGACACGCTGCCGACTTCGCGGCCGCTTGCGGGCGGGAAGGGTGAGATCAGAAGGCTCATCGACCGCGGGGTGCCCAGCTTGACCGGCGGGCTGGGATCAAAGGTCTTCGATATGGCAGGCGTCTTTCTCGAAGTGAAGGCGGCCTATCCGAAGATCGGGCGGCACGTTCATCTGTACCATCCGGACGTTCAGGGCCCCATAGACATATGCGAAGTGCTCTGGGGCAGCAGCCTCTTCATAGACCTTATCGATGAACCTGATCTAGTGCATGCCTTCCTGAAC
>JAAYAB010000088.1 GCA_012719595.1 Bacillota bacterium | reverse complement strand
GTTGAGAGCCACGGCCGTGGAGCGAGATATCGCTATATCGAGCGCAGCGACGAACTGCATTGATCTGGCGTGTCCGTTCTTCGCACTGAATCTCTCACGCGAAATGTACCGAAATGTACTTTGGTGCATTTCGCGTTCGAAATGTACAATAGACGCGAAGAAATGCCTAATGTAACGCAATTGTCCTGGTAAAGCTGTCGTTCAAAGTGTACACAAATGTACATCTAGGGTACCTCAACATCCCAGTCAACGCCGCGGCGAATCGGATACTGGAGGAAGGCATGACCGAAAAGGCAATTCGATCGATACTGTCCGAGTTTGGTGTGACGCATGCAGAGCGCATCACTCAGGTGTATGTGTCTGCATGGAACATCGACGACAAGCTTGTTCTCAAGCGCAACACCGACTCTTCTCAATGCGACAAGAGCATCAGACTCAGTAACCTTCTCATCGAGGCAGGCCTCCCGGTAGCGAGATATTACAAGACAACAGATGGAAGAGGCTATGTCCGTGGCGAAGATGGCTGCTACTGCCTGATGAGCAGAATAGCCGGGAGTCATCTCGATCCGTACTCCGGTAATCCCTACGAGAACGGAAGGATGCTCGGGACGATCGTTGCAACTCTGCATTCTGCACTCAAGGGTATCGAAGATCAAGTCGAGTGTCCTGACGTGCATTGGATCAGGGAGCTAGATGGGTGGATCAAAGCTGAGATTCAGCGGCACGGCATCGCCTTCGCCGACGGCCTGATTGAGGATTGCTACGCTTTTGTCGAGCTATACGACACTCTGCCTCGTCAGCTCATTCACAGAGATATGCACCTTCAAAATCTGGTGTTCAGCGGCAGCGAGCTTGCTGGATACCTAGACTTCGACATGTGCCAAAGAAACGCTCGCATCCTGGACGTCTGCTATTTGGGCGCAACAATGCTTGTCGGCAACTACCGCGACCTCGAGAAGGTGAAAGCTTGGAGCAGGATCTTCTGCGGAGTTATCGACGGATATAGCGCTTTGGCAGGGCTCAATGAGTTCGAAAGAGCAGCCTGTCCCATGATGTTCGTCCTGACCGAGGTGATCTTCTCCGCGTTCTACGCCAAGCTTGGGGACAGCCAAGCGATGAGCAGCTGTGTAGACATTACCAACTGGATGTACGAGAACAGGGACTTCCTTGGAGAAGTGTGCGGCACTGGCCGATCTAACCTTCTACTGGCAGAGCCCCAGTCGAACCTCTGATGATCAGATCTGTCCCCAAGACCACAGCCACCTCGCTGGGCCCTTTCTCGCCGTTCGACAGAGCAATAGCCTCTCTTGCTGCAGCCTGGCCGAGTTCGAATACCGGCTGCTTGACAGTTGTGAGAGGGGGCTGAAGCCTGACAGCCCAGACATCGTCGTCAAAGCCCACAACTGACATATCGTCCGGTATGCGCAGACCTGCGGAATCCATGATGCGAGCCACGTCCGCCGCGACCGTAGTGTTGGTCATAAGCAATGCAGTCGGCCGATTCGCGGACGATAGCATTGTCCTGACTCGAAACTCTACGTCCCCACCTGACGAGAAGCTGTCCCCCACGTCTATGTAGTGACTGCTATCGATGGAAAGACCGGCATCAGCCAGAGCCTTGCGGTATCCCTCAACTCGCTGCTTGTGATCAGGGAATCGGATATCTGTGACGATGACCCCTATCCGCCTGTGGCCTATGTCAACGAGATGCTTGGCTGCTTTGTACCCGCCTCCGAAGTTGTCACTCTTGACGCTCGGCACACCTTCCCCGAAGTGGTCGCCGACGACGACAAAAGAGCCGGTTTTGACGAGCTCCGGCACGTAGTAGTCAGTCGAAAGGGTCAAAACGAAGACCCCGCCTCGGATCCGCCTCTCCTTGCAAAAAACGGTAAACTGCATGGGATCCTTGGGCATCTTGCGAAGCGACACCAACTCCAGGTTGAGGTCGTAGTCGCACACAGTATAGCTGATCCCCAATAGCAAGTCCGAGAAGTATGTACTGTATCTGAGCCTAAAGTGATCCATCGGTGCAAAAACTGCGATCGTATCGAGCTCTACACGCCCGACTTTGGGCTTGAAGTCCAGAGACTCGATGACTTGCAGCACTCGTCTGCGCACTTCAGGGCTAACGTCGGGCTTGCCGTTCATGACCCGGGACACAGTAGCCGTCGAGACTCCGGCAGCCCTTGCGACATCGTATATGTTCAAGCCCATACCCTCCAGCTTGCTACGGTATCTTCTGCACTACTACTGCGTCTGAGTGACTTCATCCTGCCGCAGCTGCGGCGAAGTGACGAGAATGTCTACCGTAACTGTTACAGAACGCTCTATCTGGGTGTTCTACATGATGCTCACAGATTCCTTCCACACACCCACACTCTTGGGAGCATGCGGCTGAGATGGCCCTTGTCTCTCGGGTTCAGACGGTGTTGGTTGCGCTACACTGCGGCTAGGCGGCGGCCGCGCGGGGTTGCGTCGTGAGCAGAGCGCAGCCGACTCGGTCGAAGCAGTGCCTAGGTGGGTTCTTAGAGGAGTCCAGTGGTGGCAGGCGAAGTTCTCACTAGGCAGATGATGCCACTAGAGTCCCGTGGAGGTGCTTTGAGTGAGAGCAGGTCAGACAGAAAGCGAATTTGACCTTGAAACCAAGAGGATACTCAGTGACCCCGCCAACCTTGAGTGCACATGCCCGCGGGCCCAGTGCCAGTATCACGGCCAGTGTCGAGAATGCGTAGCACTGCACAGGTATTACAAAAGCACACCGGCTTGCCTCGAG
>JAAYAB010000087.1 GCA_012719595.1 Bacillota bacterium | reverse complement strand
GGAGCGCAGTAACGAAAAAGGCTTTCGCCTCTTCCGAGACGAAAGCCTTGACTTCCGCATACACACTCCGCTTGCATTGCGCCATTGTTCGATACGGGTACATAGACCGATATCTATCCTCTGTAACGGGAGGAACCCGTCCAAGTCTACTCCCAATCGGTTTCGGTTGGCACCTCCAGGAGGGGTTCAGACGGCGTCCTCGCTGCCTTGCACCGACGGGCAGCTCTCTTGAGAGGCTGAGTCGTCTTACTGTTTCCTGTCATCGGCCTGGTAGCACTATCAGCCTTGATCATATCTTAATGAAACCTGCTGTGTCAACATGGAAATGCAACACGCCGACCGCTTCCGCCGCGGTCACTCAACGTATGCCACGCCCTGCTCTTTGATGTCCGCCAGTCGCTCTTGCCCGATGCCGCTGATTCTCAACAGTTCATCTACTGAATGCCATGGCCGTCCTGCGATGATCGCCTGCGCTCTCGCAGGGCCTATGTGGATGATCTGCTGCAACTCCTCAAGGGAGGCCGTGTTGAGATTCACCCCCTCAGGCGCTGCATCAAGACCATAGTCGTCTCCCCACAGCCCTAGTCCGAGACTCCTCGCCTCGGCCTCGTACACTCTGAAGGCATCGACATGTCTCACGTTTGGCGGGATGGTCATCAGCCGGCCATATCCTCTGAGAAGAATCACGGCATTGTGCATGTGTTCCCGAACCTCAGCGTCAGACCAATCGACGGGCTGCGAAGTCCACACGTATGCGAGCAGTCTGCCATACCGATCTTGCTGACCTACGTCGAACTCAAGCCATGCGTCTCTGCCCTCGAGAGTCTGCCGAGTGAAGTCCGACGCTTCCTTCCCGTATGCCTCTACAGCCTTTGTCGGATGGACAGTCTCAGGAGTGTCCACGCCGATCAGGCGGACCGTAACTTCCAGCCCGTTCAGAATCGCCTGGACGGTATCTCCGTCCACCACTCTGGTGATAGTGACAGGAGAGAGCGGAGGACTCCAATCATCAGTGGCGTCGGCAGGGACGATAAGGATCGTGGCAAGCACGATGGCCAGGACGACGGTGACAAGAGATCTGGCTGCAGCCATCAAGACCGGCTGCAACTTGCCGGATCGACTCGGGTCTGTGGCAACCGCCTGTCCGCAGCGGGTTCTCATCGCCTTACCTCCGCAGAACTCGCCAAGACTGCCTAGCCTCAGTCCGGACTCTCCGGGCGCGCCTCTCGGTCTCAACCGTCACCTCAGACAGGCCAGGCGTGCCAGACTAGCCTACAGTGCTGTGTCAACGAGTCAACTGGATCAGTACTCCAGTAGGTATTATATCACAGGTGACATGCAGCCGTACGAGCCAGAGTCCCGGCTCATCGCCGGGACCCTCGCTCGCTTGGGAGGATAGCTCCCACCTGAACCTGTCAGGATACTCGTTCGGCTGCGTCAGACCCCGAAGAGCTGGCCGCCCCAGGTGCCTAGGAGCAACAGGATCAGCACGAGGAAGATGATCCATGCCCAACGTGTGCCGAACAGCCCACAGCCGTCCATTCTCTCCTCAGGCATATGGTTGCCTCCTTCGCCTATGCAAGTGCTCGCAACGTGCGATCTCATTTCACTATACTCTTGAGCGTTGTGCTTTGTAACACAGGGATCAAGGATTTGTGCCATTGGTACGAAGGAGCAGCGATCGGGGCACGAAGAAGGTCTCTGAAGGCCGGACCTGGACCGCGAGGCTGCGAGGCGCGCTTAGGAAGGATTCTGCACTCTTGAGGCGAACTAGATTGTCAGCAGAGGGCTCGTGCTCGCGGGCACGGAGAGGGAATCCCTGTCAGGGGCCCTCGGATCGAGCCCCAGGCTTTGCTGAGTGGGGATTGGCCGGTTGATTCAGTGTCTTGGTTGAGACGCTGTGTCACCGGCTGATTGTATGTACAGCGCGACGACAGTGTTTGGGCGACTCTGCGCCACTCTCAGCGCACTTCGAGAAAGGAGGATTGAGCATGAGGAACGCTCTGCGTTTGCTTCTATACTGCGTCTTGGCTGCAACTCTGACAGGATGCAGCGGAGGTGTCTTCGGCGTGAGTCCCTTGCCGTACAACGCGTCGGGAAGAGTTGTCGACAGCGCCGACAATGGCATTCCTGGCGTCACTCTTCTGTTCAGTGACGGCTATGGCACGGCTGAGACCGGGGCGGACGGGGGATGGCTCAAGAGCTACCTGCAGGGCAGAGTGACAGTGACTCCCAGCGCGACAGGGCTGACCTTCACCCCGAGCCAGAGCACCGTGTCGCCGACCTCCACCAGTGCGACCTTTGTCGCTGTGACGGTCGAGGACGACTTGCCACCCGATCCGGATCCAGGCGGCGAGGAGACGGTGGCTGATCAGGAGGTCAGCATCGATGAAGACTCAACCGTAGTCGTAGACGTTCTGTCAGGCATAGAAGGCGATGGCTTCGTGATCATCGATGTGACTCAGCCGTCAAACGGGACTGCGACCATCACACCTGATCAAAAGATCGAGTACACTCCAAATGAGAACTTCTACGGTGAAGACAGCTTCACATACACGGTATCGAATCCCCATGGCGGGACCGCAACCGGCTCAGTGACGGTCACAGTCAGGCCCAGACCCGATGCTCCGACCGCCGCAAACGAATACTTCAGCATAACGGTATCGCCGGAAGGCACTCCCTTTGCAGTCTTGATGGGCTTGCTCAGCAACGATTTTGATGCCGACGGCGATCCCGTTCAGGTGATTTCGGTCAGCCAGCCGATGTACGGTCAGGTGATAGAGTTCTGGCCCGAAGGCAATGTCCACTACTCACCGCCCGTTGGGTTCGAGGGACTGGACACCTTCGTATACACCATATCAGATGGAACTGGGTTCTTCTCCTCGGCCGTAGTCACGGTGGAGGTTCGCATCGAGTGATGTGCAAGTTGATGGCATGGGCAATGAGAACGAACTCCTCTTGCGCAGTCTCTGTCACTCTCGGCAGTGCATACGATATGGTGGAATCGCTTTAGGGGGGTGACAGAATGCCTGAAGAGAGGAATCCGGATCCTGGTGTGGGTTTGTTCGGCACTAGGCAGGCGTGGATCTTGTTCCTCATACTGATCCTCCTGCTGATGGGTACCCTCGGAGGTATGGTCTTCGGCGTGTAGTCGTGCCTGACAGACCGCGTCGCTTTGAGGCGGCCGCCGTTCTCTCTGTGCTGGTGTGGCAGATTGCGGGTTCCGGTATGCACAGCCGGAACCCTTCTGTCTGTACAGCTCGCTTACTGCGCGGGAGCTGTTCGGGGCCTGAGCGTGTCTGGGGGTCCGGGTGTGTCTCGGGGCTGGGAATGGTTCGACGCGCGGCCTCCGTGGTCACATGGAACAACTCGCGGCAGGCGTGAGTCGAGGTGTGTGTTAGCAACATAGGTTATACTGCACATGGCTTATGAAGGAGGGCGCGACTATGGGTCTAGGAACTCCTGGGGGCTCCGGAACATGCGGCGGGTTCTTCGGATGGAGGCAGGCGTGGATCATCTTCTTGGTCCTGATACTCCTGCTGCTGGGAACTATGGGCGGAGCCTGCACTGGCGTGTAGCACCCTGCCGGTGACAGCAGGGCTCGCAGGGGCACGGGCGCATCCGCCCCTGTGAGCCCTAGTCGGACTTCCTGATGTTCTGACTCACCCCGTCCCGCCTCAAACGATCGCTCTCGCGGCAATATGTGAGGAATCGCTCGACTGCCTGCCGGCCCTCCGGGGACAGCTCGGAGATGGCTTCGATCGCAAGATCGACGAGTGGATCGCGCTTGGCAGCACCTGCACTCTCGCCCGCCGCGTTCTTGTGAACCTCGCCCTTCGAATCCTCTTGCAGGACGTCGGCCTCTCGCCCCAGCAAGTAGTCAACAGAGACCTGAAGGAGGGAGGCAATCCGGCCGATCATCACCACGTCAGGCCGTCGGTAGCCGCGCTCATATCCAGATAGAGTGCCTGTCTTGACGCCCAGAGCCTCGGCCAGCCTGGCTTGAGTCCAACCTCTGCTCTTGCGCACGGACTGGATTCGCTTACCAAGAGACTCCAACACTCCGTCACTCCTTCAGGAGTACTATACCACATCTTCGGGTATGGCGAACTTCGATCCTGCAAAACGCGTACAAAACTCTTGACATAAGCGATCCGCTTACATATGATGGATATGGACTAAGCGGAACGCGTCATTGGGGGTGGTGCAATGAGTTACGGAGCAAGAATTCGAGCACTGAGGCTCGAGCGCGGTCTCAAGGCCAAGTACGTGGCCCAGAAGATCGGCCTTTCGGCGAGCCAGTACAGCGATCTCGAGCACGATCGAAAGAAGCTTACAGCTGATCTCATTGTGGGGCTCGTCGATGTACTGCGCATTACTGCAGATGAGATCCTATGTGCGACAGATGCGGATCGCAAGGAGGCCTGAGGAAGTCGTTGCCGCTGGACTGGAGGCAAATAGTGAAGGGTACTGGAGAATGGTGGAGAATTATGGACTACATCACCAGCGGCATTCAGAATGGAGGGACTGCACATGCGCTACGGTTACTTCGACGAGTGCGCCCGGGAGTACGTGATTGAGAGGCCCGACACTCCGGAGTCTTGGATCAACTACCTCGGGACCGACGAGTTCTGCAGCATTGTCTCAAACAATGCCTCCGGCTACTCCTTCTACAAGTCAGCCATGTTCGGGCGTATGACCAGGTTCCGGTTCAACAGCGTTCCTATGGATCGGCCGGGACGCTACCTGTACATTCGCGATGAAGCTGACGGGCGCTTTTGGTCAGCTTCGTGGCAGCCCGTGGGCTTGTCTCTCGATTCATACAAATGCGTTTGCCGGCACGGTCTGGGCTATAGCAAGTTCAGCGCTGAGTACAAGGGGATTCGCTCAGAACTCTGCATTTTCGTTCCGATTGACAGACCCCATGAGGTTTGGGACGTGACGATAGCAAACACGTCCGACACCGAGCGCAGGCTCTCGCTCTTCACATACACCGAGTGGTGTTTCTGGCACATGCAGCAGGATTTGAGCAACTTCCAGTACATACTCTACACCTGCCGGATGGGATACCACGATGGCGTGATCGACTACTCTATCGTGCTTTGGCCGAAGCGAGAACCCAAAGCGTTCGCAGCGTCTACGCTCCCGGTAGTCACCTTCGACACCGATCGAGAAGCGTTCATCGGGCCGTACAGGCATGAAGGCTCTCCGATTGCCGTCGAGAGAGGAGAGTGCTCAGACTCCATAGCGATTGGAGGCAATCCCTGCGCGTCACTTCACAACAGGGTGGTCCTGGCGCCCGGCGCGACTGCGCACGTGACCTACGTAGTGGGAGCGGGTGACGCGAAGACTGATGGAGTGCGCTACAGGGAGGAGTACTCTGATCCGCGCAACGTGGAGAGGGAGTTCTCCAGGGTGCGCGAGTACTGGGATGTCCGGCTGAACAAGTACACATGCCGAACCCCATCGCAACTCGTGAACGACGTTGTGAATGTGTGGAATCAGTATCAGTGCCATACGACGTTCAACTGGTCGCGGTCTGCGTCATTCATCGAGGCCGGCGGCAGAGACGGACTTGGGTACAGGGATACGAACCAGGACATCCTGGGAGTCGTCCACTCTGTCCCAAGCCAGTCTAGAGCCAGACTCATTGACTTGCTCAAAGGTCAGTTCTTGAACGGGGCTGCGATGCATTCGGTTCAGCCGCTTACGTGGACACAGGGCCCGCACAACGTGCCCGAGGACGGGCGCATCTTCTCAGACGATCACCTGTGGCTTCTTCTCTCGATCCCCTCATACCTCAGGGAGACCGGAGACATGCCATTCCTCGATCAGGTGGTGCCCTATGCCGACCAGGGCGAGGCCACGGTCTACGACCATCTCAAGGCAGCACTTGAGTTCTCCTGGAGCCAGCGAGGTCCTCACGGCCTTCTCCTTGGCCTGGCTGCGGACTGGAACGACTGTTTGAACCTGAGGGGCAACGGCGAGAGCGTGTTCAGCACCTTCCTTTTCTGCAAGGCGCTGAATGAGCAGATTGAGCTGTCAAAGCGGCTGGGGAAGAACGATGATGTGGAGCACTTCAGTTCGTACCTCCACAGTGTCAAATCCAGCCTGGACACATACGCATGGGACGGCAACTGGTTTCTGAGAGGGTTCCTCGGCTCAGGCAGGAAGCTCGGCAGCGCGGAAAGCGAGCAGTCGAAGATATTCCTCAATGCCCAGACATGGGCGGTTATCTCAGGTGCTGCGTCGGGTGAGAGAGCAGAGCGTGCGATGGACAACGTCAAGGAGATGCTGGCAACTGAACATGGATTGGTGCTGAACTACCCTGCGTACACCCAGCACGACATCGAGATCGGAGCGATAACGGATTTCCCGCCCGGGCTGAAGGAAAACTCGAGCATATTCTGTCATACGAACACCTGGGCTGTTATTGCTGAGGCGATGCTCGGCAGAGGGGACCGTGCCTTCGACTACTACCTCTCCTATCTGCCGGCCGCAAGGAACGACGATCCTCGCGTGTACCGCATGGAACCTTACGTGTATTGCCAGTTCATCACGGGAAAGGAGCACCCGTACCACTTCGGGCGTGCTCGCAACTCGTGGCTGACAGGGACCGCTTCGTGGAGCTTCGTGGCGATCTCCCAGTATGTCCTGGGCGTTCGTGCTGACTATGACGGATTGATCGTGGACCCCTGCATACCTCAGAGCTTCGAGGAATACACGGTGACGAGGCAGTTCAGAGGCAGACGGCTCAACATCACTGTCAGGAATCCGGAGAAGGTGTGCCGCGGGGTCAAGAGCATGACTGTGAACGGCGTCGCAGTCCCGGGCAATCTGATTCCACTGTCCGTGATGAAGGAAACAAACGAAGTAGTGGTGGTGCTGGGCAGTTAGCCGCGGCGTGGGTCTGTCTGCAATGACTCTCTTTCAACATGGTTCGCAAGCGCGCTGCACGACAAGCGGCGGTCCATTTGGTGGGCCGCCGCAGTCGTCTTTCAGGGCTCTCAAGCACTTGGCCAAACTCGCGTCAATTCGGCGGAATGCATATCCTGTCGCCGATTTGGATTACATTAGGATCTGCTATCTGTGGGTTCGCCGCTATGAGCCGCTGCAGAGAGATGCCGAACCTCTGGGCGATGAGGAACATCGTGTCTCCCTGTCTGACTATATAGATCGTGCCTCCGGGGCAGAATGGCTGTGGAGGAGCGGGTACACAGATCACTTGGCCGATCTGCAGATTGTCAGGGTCGACTCCGGGGTTGGCAGCTATGAGCGCCTGAACCGTGGTTCCGAATCTCCTGGCTATGCTGAAGTACGTGTCGCCGCTTCTTATCACATACTCGAACCCTCCGGGGCACGGACCGGGCGTAGGTGGCACCGGGATGCAGATCACCTGGCCGATCATCAGATTGCGCGGGTCGACTCCCGGATTTGCCCTAAATAGCGCTTCGATCGTGGTGCCGAACCTCTGTGCCAGGCTGAAATACGAGTCTCCAGGCCGTATTCTGTAGAGAGTGCCGCCTGGGCAAGGAGGCGTGTGGCTCGGGCCGCAATGAGTCATTAGGAAATTCACTCCTTTCGTGGTCGTCTGTCACTACAGTATATGTTCACTGTTGATTCGGTCGCCTGCTACCTGCGATATCGTGCCTTTGTCGGAGGCGGCTGTCTCGCAGCCGGCAGGCTGTCGGGTGGAGGCCGACAGCCTGTTAATGCATTGCGAGACTTTGTCCGGAGTGGTATAGTACGAACACGGGTGTGAACATGGGTGTTGTGATCGAAGAGGTGAAGGCGCAATGATAGATATTAATCTCATCAGGCAGGATCCTGAGGCAGTGAGACAGGCACTCGCGAAGCGGCAGTTCGAGGTCGATTTCTTCGAGTTGCTCTCTTGGGATGCTGAGCGCAGAACGCTGATCAGCCAGGGTGACGAGCTCCGGTCGAAGCGGAACCGCGTCTCAGACCAGATTCCCGCTATGAAGCGTCAAGGCCTTGACGTGAGCTCAGTCCTTGCAGAGATGAAGGCAGTGTCCGATCAGATCAAAGAGATCGATTCGAGACTGACGGAGATAGAGGCACAGATCAAGCAGTTCCTTGACAGTCTGCCCAACATGCCTGACGACGACGTAGTTGCCGGCGGCAAAGAGCGCAATGAGGTCGTCAGAGTGTGGGGAGAGCTGCCTCAGTTTGATTTCCCAGCTAAAGACCATATCGAACTTGCCCTTTCTCTCGGGCTCGTCGACTACGAGCGAGGAGCAAAGCTGGGAGGCAATGGATTCTGGATCTATACAGGAAAAGGGGCGAGGTTGGAGTGGGCGCTGCTCAACTACTTCGTCGAGGCGCACCTGGCCGACGGGTATGAGTTCATCCTGCCGCCGCACATTTTGACCTACGATTGCGGGTACACTGCGGGCCAATTCCCCAAGTTCAGCGAGGATGTGTTTCACATCGAAGCTGACGAGGGGCGCGGTTTTCAGCAGTTCCTGTTGCCTACGGCTGAAACTGCCTTGGTGAACCTGCACAGAGACGAGATACTGCAGGAGTCCGATCTCCCAAAGCGCTACTTCGCCTACACACCGTGCTATCGCAGGGAAGCGGGGAGCTACAGGGCGCAGGAGAGAGGCATGATCCGAGGCCATCAGTTCAACAAAGTGGAGCTGTTCCAATATACGAGACCTGAAGATTCTGCAGCAGCGCTGGAAGAGATGATCCACAAGGCTGAGCGCTTGGTCCAGGGACTCGGGCTTCACCACAGGGTGTCCAAGCTCGCCGCGGCCGACGTCAGTGCGTCGATGGCTAAGACCTATGACATCGAAGTATGGATACCCAGCATGAAGGAATACAAGGAAGTCAGCTCCGCCTCCAACGCGAAGGATTTCCAGGCCCGCAGAGGCGGAATGCGCTTCAGACGGCAGGCAACCGGAAAGACGGAGCTCGTCCACACCCTGAACGCATCCGGTTTGGCGACGAGCAGACTGTTCCCTGCGATCCTAGAGCAGTGCCAGCAGGCCGATGGGAGCGTTGTGGTTCCCGAGCCACTTCGCAAGTGGACCGGAGTCGATGTGATTCGTTGAATGAATACAGGCGATATCTCCCATGCTTATAGGTGAAGACAGTACCGGACCCAAGACTTGGGCAAACGAACAGTCTTTCGGGTCCGGTCTGTCTCGGCCAGTGTGGAGGTTCGCCTGTGAAGATTACCCTCATAGAGCCCAGGCCGCCAGGCCTGCATGTCTTCAGCAGGACCAAGCTCCCGAGGCTTGGACTGCCCTTGATCGCGACCATTTTGCGCAACCGCGGATACGATGTCCGCGTAGTGGTGGAATCTATCAAACCCATGCCGGTCGATTCCCTGGCGAATGCCGACCTCATCGGCATCTCTGCCACGACATCGACTGCCCCTCGAGCATATTGGCTTGCCGACTCGATAAAGAAGCTCAGGAGCGATGTTCCGATTGTAATGGGCGGGCCCCACGTCTCGTTCTGCGTAGAGGAGGCGCTTAGTCATGCCGATTTCTGCGTCATAGGCGAGGGTGAGGAATCGATTGTAGCTCTGGCAGAGTGTCTCGAAAAGGGGACGCCGGTCAGAGGGATTCCGGGTCTCGCGTACCGCTATGGAGACCGCATCTGCATCGGGCCGAGGGCCCCGCTGGTCAATCTCAACGATCTGCCTTTTCCCGACTTGAGCACCATTTGCGGGCACGAACGCATGAACCTGGTGCCGATAGAGACCTCTCGGGGTTGTCCTCACGGCTGCACGTTCTGTTCAGTCATACGCATGTTCGGCAGAGACTACCGATGCAGAGATGTGGAGGCGGTGGCCGACGAGGTCGCGCGGGTGTCCGACCGCAATCTCTTCTTCTACGATGACAACTTCGTTGCACTGCCCTCGCGGACCCGCAGACTGATGAAAGCATTGATCGAACGGCGAGTCCGCACCTACTGGTCGGCCCAAGTCCGGGCGGACTCCGTGCTGGAGCCTGGACTCCTAGAGCTGATGTACGAGGCAGGGTGCCGAATCCTGCACATCGGCTTTGAGAGTGTAAACGACGCCACACTCGCAGCATATGAGAAGCACTTGAGCGTCAAAGAAACTGTCGCTGCAATACGGGCCATCCATGACTGCGGGATCCGCATCCATGGTATGTTCGCGATCGGCGCAGACACGGACGACGCAGAGACTCCCCGCCGCACTGTGGACTTCGCACTGAGGCACGGCATAGACACGATCCAGCTTCTGATGCTGACACCCATCCCAGGCACTCCGTACTACGACACTCTGAGAGAACAGGGTAGACTCATATCCACCGAGTGGCAGTACTTCGATGGACACCACGTCGTGTTCAAACCTGCGCAGATGAGCGCTTACGCATTGCAGTACCAGGTCATGAAGGAAATGGCTCGTTTCTACTCGTTGAGGCACTGCGCAGACCTCGCAATGCGCTTCGACCTGCCAAACCTGTACTTCAGGCTGTACGGCTGGCGCACCATCCGCGATTGGCTGTCCGACAAGGCCAACCGCTCATACCTGGCGTTCCTCAGAGACAGCTACTCCGTCTAGCCCACAGACGCGGAGGATCCAGTGCTGGAGGGTTCAGTAGATGCTCATCCTGATTGTACGCACTCTCATTCTGTACGTGCTCATAGTGACGTTGATGCGGCTCATGGGAAAGAGGCAGATTGGTCAGCTTCAGCCTTCCGAGTTAGTCGTCGCGATCCTGGTGGCCGACTTGGCCGCTGTTCCGATGCAGGACAAGGACATACCGCTGATAAACGGGGCGATTCCTATCCTTGTTTTGATGATCGCCGAGGTCTTGGCCTCCTACCTGACCCTTCGAAGCAGTGTGGCCAGATCCATCATATCCGGCCGCCCGAGTGTGCTGATCTCCGGCGGAAAGATCATGTGGAGGGAACTGAGGGACGCCAGGATCAACCTAGATGACCTGGCCGAGCAGCTCAGGATCAAGGGGTATCCGGACATCGCAGACGTCGAATATGCGATTCTCGAGACGAGCGGTCAGATGAGCGTCATACCGAAATCCCAGCGGCGGCCAGTCTGTCCGGCCGACCTAGGCATAGACACCAGCTACGAGGGCCTGCCTGTCACCTTGGTTGTTGACGGCAAGCCTAACAGCGACAACCTGCAACTCGTGAACCTGGACGAGCAGTGGCTGAGGAGGCAGTTGGCCGACAGAGGAGTTGACAACCTGAAAGAGGTAATCCTTGCCACTCTCAATACAAAGGGCGAGCTGTTCTATCAGGTGAAGGAGAAGGGGGAAGCTCAATGAAGCTCGTCTGGGCTGCAGCAATCCTGATGATCGTCCTCGTAGTCACCGGGATTCTGCTTGAGCAAGCGATGAACAGGGAAGCCGACCGCATCCTTCAGTTGATCTACAGGGTGGAGGCTGCTGTGCTGGCTGGGAGGTTTGATGAGGCTGAGGCTTTTCTCACTGAGGTTGAGCAGCAATGGGATCGTGCAGATAGGTTCTGGTGTATGATTGTCTACCACCACGATATGGACCGCGTGCGAGACTCGCTGGTTCGCCTGCGGCAGCACATCCGGTTTCATGACTCACATTTGTCCCTCGTAGAGATTAATACAGCAGTGCAGCTGGTAGATCACATACCGAAAAAAGAGGCTTTCAATCTCGAGTCAGTTCTATGATGCAGCGCTGCTCACTTCCAGCTATCGTGCCACTTCCGGCTATCGTGTTCCTTAAAGAAACCCCAGCTAGCAACCGCAAATGGCCGGTCATTGGGTCAAGTTGACTGCTCGACCGGGTGCGAATATAATGGGCGGTGGGGAACGAAGCGTGTTTGGACGCGGGAGGTACGCAAGATGCGCATGGACGAGCCCATGGAGAAGCGGCTTGTGGCGCTGGCCGTGTGCGTACAGGTTTTGATTGTGGCATTCATCGTGGCCATGGCTCTCGACTTTACGAGCGGACCCGATTTCGAATACACCGAACCTGCCAAGACGATCGTGACATACGTAGTGCAGCCCGGCGACTCACTATGGTCAATAGCTCAGAGATTTCGACCAGAGGAAAGCCCTCACTTAGTCATACCTGAGATCTTGTCCGTCTCTGGGCTGCTGGAGCCTCGCCTACATGCCTATCAGCAGATACGAATTCCGACATCCGTTCGAAAGGATGGATAGCGACCGGCCTGCTGTCCATTCGAATCGAGCCGGCCGCCTGACCTTCTCGACAGATAGGAGGCATTCCTGTGCCACGCATCAGAGTTGATCTGTACAGCGATACCATAACCAAGCCTACCGCAGAGATGCGGCAGTTCATGGCTCAGGCTGAAGTCGGCAATGAGCAGAACCAGGAAGACCCCACTGTGAACCTGCTCGTCGAGATGGTCAGCGAACTCCTAGGCAAGGAAGACGCCGTCTACCTCCCTTCGGGCACGATGTGCAACCAGATTGCCTTTCGCGTGCATTGCAGCCATGGCGATGAGATCATCATGGATGAAACCGCTCATCCGATTCACTCAGAGGCGGGTGGAGTGGCAGCTCTGAGCGGAGCAATGATATGCCCTGTCAAGGGAGTCCGGGGGATATTCAATGGCGAGCAGGTGGAGGCTGCTGTGCGACCGGTTGATGATAACCATGCTCCCAGGACCAGACTGGTCTCGGTTGAGCAGACGACGAACTTCGGAGGCGGGGCTGTCTGGCCCATAGGCACGATCAGGGAAGTGTGCGCAGTCGCCCGCAAGCACGGACTGGCAACCCACATGGACGGCGCCCGATTGCTCAACGCAGTGGTAGCCTCAGGAGTCTCTGCCAGTGAATATGCGGAAGGTTTTGACTCGGTTTGGCTGGACCTCAGCAAAGGTCTGGGCGCGCCGGTTGGCGCTGTGCTGGCCGGAAGCAAGGACTTCATCAAGAAGGCTTGGCGGTTCAAACACCAGTTCGGAGGTGCAATGCGCCAGGCAGGCATTATTGCTGCGGCAGGAGTGTATGCTCTGAGACACCACGTTGATAGACTCAAGGACGACCACCACAACGCTCGGCTTCTGGCACGAGGCCTCGCCGAGATCCCGGGCATTTCCGTCGAGCCGGTTGAGACCAATATACTGTTCTTTGATGTCAGCGGTCTGGGAACCACAGCTGCCGCGTTCTGCGAGCAGCTGCTGGAGCAAGGGGTCAGGATGGTGCCGGTGGGACGCACACGGATTCGTGCCGTCACTCACCTGGACGTCAATAGAAGCGACATTGAGTACGCAGTCGAGGCAGCGGGGAGAGCAGCGGGGCGACGATAGAGATAGAGGTCAGTAGGCAGTAGGTAGACGTCGGTAGGCAGACGTCAGTAGGCAGCCGTACGGTTGCCGCAGAATAGAAGTGGAGTAGGGAGCAGTGATGGAGGTTGACAATGAGGCAGAAGGCATTGCCCTTCACAAAGTCGCAGATAGAGACGATAGTCAAGCAGTTTGGGACCCCGTTTCACATTTACGATGAGCGCGGAATAAGGGAAAACGCAAGGAGACTCAAGGCGGCCTTTTCGTGGGTCGAGGACTTCCGCGAGTACTTCGCGGTGAAGGCGACTCCCAATCCTCACATAGTGGCGATGCTCCACGAAGAGGGGTTCGGTGCCGATTGCAGCTCACTGGCAGAACTGGTGCTGTGCGAGAGAGTCGGCGTGACCGGCCACGACATCATGTTCACGTCTAACGACACCCCTGCCGAAGAGTACCGCAAGGCCATGGAGCTCGGAGCGATCATCAATCTGGATGACATCTCTCACTTGCCTTTCCTGATCAAACATGCTGGCCTGCCTGAGATGCTGTGCTTCAGGTACAATCCAGGAGATGCGCGCTTCGGAAACTCGATTATCGGCAAGCCCAGAGAGGCGAAATACGGGCTCACTCGTCCTCAGCTGACTGAGGCATACCGGTCTGCGAAAGAACTGGGAGTCAAGCGGTTCGGCTTGCACACGATGATCGCGTCGAACGAGCTGGACCCCACGCACTTCGTTGAGACTGCGAGGATGCTGTTCGGTGTTGCGGCCGAGCTCTACAATGAGCTCGGTATCAAGTTTGAGTTTGTGAACCTGGGAGGCGGCGTCGGGATACCCTACAAGCCCGGTGACAAGTCCATCGACTATGAGGGGATATCAGCCGGTATTCGAGAGGAGTACAACTGCATGCCGGTTCCCGACTCGGTCCGCCCGCGAGGGATCTACTTCGAAATGGGCCGAGCCATAACGGGGCCGTATGGCTTCCTGGTGTCCACCGTCTTGCACAAGAAAGAGACGTACAAGGACTATGTGGGGCTGGATGCCTGCATGGCTCATCTCATGAGGCCCGGGATGTATGGTGCTTACCACCACATTACCGTGCTCGGAAAAGAGGACTGGCCGCACGACCACACTTACGATGTCACAGGGTCTTTGTGCGAGAACAACGACAAGTTCGCCATAGACCGGCCTCTGCCAGAGATCGAGGTTGGCGATATCGTTGTGATCCACGACACGGGTGCCCATGGCCACTCAATGGGGTTCAACTACAACGGGCGGCTCAGGTGTGCAGAACTGCTCCTCAAGGCCGACGGAACTGTCAAGATGATCCGTCGGGCTGAGTCGTTGGACGACTACTTCGCCACCCTTGACTTCTCGGAGTTCGAAAGCTCTCGTGAGGCGAATTGTGCGACGTGCAAGCGGTGCGTGGGTTGATGTTTAGCTAACAAAACGGGGCCACTCTAGCTGAGTAGCCCCGTTTTTCCTTGTCTAGATTACCGCTCACCTATTTCTTCTCGGCTTCACCCAAGGCTCTCGGTGTATCCCTCAAGCACTTCTGGTGGATATGCTTCACCATGCTGTTGGTGTCTGAGACGATGCACTTGATGTCGTGGAGCATGTCACAGACATCGCACATCATCATGTGTTTCTCGGTCTCGTATGCTGCGCCGGCAAATGCGGTATGCGCAGGCGCATACGCCGGACCGCACGGTTGATGGCCACAGGTAGCGGGCGTCATAGCAGCCTCGACAAAGCCCGGTGGCAGGCCGTATCCATTTCTCTTGGGTTCGTTCATCAGCTGCACCTCCATCAGCTCGCAGTCAGTCAGTCAGGCTCCCCTGCAGTGCGCGTGATTCCCCTGTGTGGTTCATAATATACTATACGACCAGGTGCGTGCCCGGTGCTGTGCGCACCGCATGTTTGAAGGGATTGCAGTGAAGATCTCCAGGATAGCCGTGTACAGAAACGATGGTACAGGTCGGTTGAGACTCGCCCGTCATTGCATAAGGTACTCCTACGAAAACCAGAACTCAGACCCGGCACTGCGGCAAGTCGCAGCCGATCGGCGACACGCGACTGAGTGCTGCGCGGAGGAGCGGCGCAGGCTATCGCTCGCACGTGCTCCGTTGGCCGCAGCTCAGCGCGGCGTAGATGACTGGCCTAAAGCTGGCGGCGGGTGGCCGGAGGTGAGCGATGGGTGGCCCGAAGCGAGCGACCGGCTGGATTCGATCAGAGCCAGAGCTGCAAGAGTTCGGGATAGGATCCGAAGACTGCAGAGCTTCCCTCAGTATCGCTGCGATCCTGAGATGCACATGTGGGTTCGACTGTACATGCAGCTGGAGGGAATGCTGGGACACGTGATTCGATAGCGTTTGAGCTCTGCATGGAGGAACCGGCCGATCGAAGTATAACTGTACTTCGAGGGGGAATCGCAATGCGCAGTAGAATTGCAGTCGTCGTACTGACCATCTTGGTCATTCTGCTGATCGGCGGTGTCGTCGGCAGAAGTGAGACACCTGGGTACACTGATGTAGACACGGAGCGAGTAAAGGAGCTGCTCTCAGGCGATCTTCGCTATGAACTGATGTTGCTCGATGTCAGGCAGCCTGACGAGTACGAAGAGGGCCACATAGAGGGTGCAATTTCGATTCCACTCGGCCAGCTCGAGAGCAGGCTGACAGAGATAGACCGGAGCAAGGCTATCCTTGTAATCTGCTTTAGCGGCTTCAGAAGCGCCCGCGCCGCGTCGACTCTAGTCGCTGCGGGATTTGAACGTGTCATGAACTACGCTCGCGGCATGAGCTCATGGGACGGACCGGTGGTGATGGGAAAGAGTCCTTGGCCTGCTGCGAAGATCTCGGGAGCCACCGGCGAGGTGTCAGTGCAGAGCCCGTCCGACTTCAGCTGGGAGCTTGTATCTGAACTCCCGTTTTTCCTGTACGCATTGGACATGGTGAAGACTGGCGAAGGGTCGAGCGCCACTCTGCAGTTTCCAGATGGCACCATGGTGGTGCTCAAGGAATCATCGGTCCTCGAGATATCGCGATCTGCCGAACTCGACTAGGAAAATCCTTGTCTGGCAGAGCGGCGCTGGTGCGGGCGGAATGACCTGACCGCTATGCACCATTTTCCATGCAACCGAATTGCTATGGCTCGTGCGTTTGGGCACATTATTTGTTGGAGGTGATTCGGTTGCCGGACCGCGACAAGAACAGGAACGCTGATCGCCGAAACGACAGAGGTGACAGAAGACTGCGCAATGAGCGCGGTGATGAGAATAGACCGAGCATGGAGGCAGCGGAGGAGTTCGACGCACGCAGGGCCCGCCGCGCGAGGGACGATCGTCGAATGGAGACAGCAGAGGATCTGGGCGCAAGGCGCGACCGTAAGGACGATCGCGATGACAGATGTTGTGACGACGATAAGTGAAGACGACGATGACAGGTACACCCCGCAGGTCAGAGCGGGGTGTACGCTTAGGTCGGTCACTTTACAACAATGCTGTAGATCTTGCCTGGGACGTAGACTTCCTTTACGATCTGCCGGTCTGAGATGAACTTGGCGATCGCTTTGTCCTCCTCGGCCTTGCTTCGAATCTCTTCCTTCTGAGCGCTGCGTGCGACTGTCACAGTGCCCCTTATCTTGCCGTTCACCTGGATTGGAATGTCTATTGTGTCCTCAAGAGCCTTGGACTCGTCCCACTGGACCCACTCCTGGCCTGAGATGCGGCCCGCAAACCCCATTCTCTCCCACAGTTCCTCGGAAATGTGGGGTGCAAAGGGGTTCAGGAGGATTAGGAAGTCCCTGAACTCGGCTTTGAGGGCCTGCCCGCGCTCGTAGAAAGCGTTCACCAAGGTCATCAGAGCAGCTACCGCAGTGTTGAACTTCATCCGCTCAATGTCGTCGCTGACCTTCTTCGCCGTCTGATGCATCAACGTTTCGAGTTCAGGGCTGTACTCGTCCCCGTCTACGACCATGTCTTGCAGCCGCCACACCCGGTCGAGGAAGCGCCGGCATCCTCTGACGCCCTGTTGCGACCAGGGAGACGCCTGGTCGAATGCACCGAGGAACATCTCGTACACTCTGAATGTGTCGGCTCCGAACTCTCTAACCAAATCGTCCGGGTTTACGACATTTCCTCTCGACTTCGACATCTTCTCGTTGTCTTCGCCCAGTATCATGCCGTGCGAAGTCCGCTTGCGGTACGGCTCGGGCGTGGGCACCAGTCCGCAGTCGTACAGGAACTTGTGCCAGAAGCGCGAATAGAGCAAGTGAAGTGTCGTGTGCTCCATCCCGCCGTTGTACCAGTCGACGGGCAGCCAGTAGCTCACCTTGTCCCAGGAGGCGAACTCCTTGTCGTTGTGAGGGTCTGTGTACCTCAGGAAATACCACGAAGAGCCCGCCCAGTTGGGCATGGTGTCAGTCTCCCTCTTGGCCGGCTTGCCGCAGCGAGGGCATGTGGTGTTCACGAACGACTCTATGTTGGCGAGCGGCGACTCTCCGGTGTCCGTCGGTTCGTAGTGCTGCACGTCGGGCAGCCTCACTGGAAGTTCGTCCTCAGGAACGGGCACGAAGCCGCAGTCGTCGCACGACACGAGCGGTATGGGTTCGCCCCAATAGCGCTGCCGCGAGAACACCCAGTCGCGGAGCTTGTAGTTGACCTTCGGAGTGCCTATACCTTGTTCCTGGAGCCACTCGGTTATCCGTCTCACAGCATCCTTGACGCTGAGCCCGTTGAGGAAGCCCGAGTTGACCAGCGTTCCTTCGTCAACCGACGTATATGCCTCTTTGCTGATGTCTCCGCCGCTGATGACCTCTACGATGGGCAGACCGAACTTCTTCGCGAATTCGTAGTCGCGGCTGTCATGAGCAGGAACTGCCATGATAGCTCCAGTGCCATAGGACATGAGCACGTAGTCGGATATCCAGACCGGGATCTCTTTCTTCGTGCAAGGGTTGATTGCAGAAATGCCCTTTAGTGGGACTCCGGTCTTCTCCAGTGCGAGCTCGGTCCTTTCGAAGTCCGACTTCCTGGCTGTCTGTTCTCTGTATGCCTCTACCTCGTCAGTGTTGGTTATTTGCGCTTTCAGCTCGTCAATCAGAGGGTGCTCGGGCGAAAGCACCATGTATGTGGCTCCAAACAACGTGTCCGGCCTGGTGGTAAACACTGTGATCGTGCGGTCGGAGCCGGCTATGGGGAAGAGGACTTCCGCTCCTTCCGATCTGCCGATCCAGTTCTCCTGCTGAACTCTGACCTTCTCGATGTAGTCGACCATGTCGAGATCGCGAAGCAGCCGTTCGGCATAGGCAGTGATCTTGAGCATCCACTGGCTCTTCACTCTGCGGACTACTTCACCGCCGCACCTCTCGCACACTCCGTTGACCACTTCTTCGTTCGCCAAGCCTATCTTGCATGAGGTGCACCAGTTGATCGGGATCTCGGCCTTGTAGGCCAGGCCCTTCTCGAAGAACTTCAGGAAGATCCACTGCGTCCACTTGTAGTAGTCAGGGTCAGTAGTAGAGAACTCCCTGGACCAGTCGAAGGAAAAGCCGAGTGACTTGAGCTGCTGACGATACCTCGCGATGTTCCTCTTTGTGACCTCAGCGGGGTGCACCTTGTTCTTTACCGCGTAGTTCTCCGTGGGGAGCCCGAACGCGTCCCAGCCTATTGGATAGAGCACGTTGTAGCCCTCGAGGCGCCGCTTCCTCGCGACCACGTCAAGCGCAGTGTAGCTGCGGGGATGGCCGACGTGCAGCCCCTCTCCGGACGGATAGGGGAACTCTATTAGTACGTAGTACTTCGGCTTGCTCGGGTCTTCTTTGGCAAAAAACGTTCCTTCCTCTTCCCAGATCCGTTGCCATTTCCGTTCGATGTCAGCAGGGACGTAACTACCAGACTCCACGAATGATCGCCTCCACGGACAGCGTCTGTGCTGGCCAAAAGACAGTACCTGCGATAGACGAGCTCCAGACAATGCCATTGATAGACGCGCTCCAGCTAGGAGTGTAATCGGAGCGGGCTCGCAGGTTCTTCAATCACTTATTCTATCACGTAATAGCCGTTGTGACCAGAACAGAACGCAAGTGCAGCGAGATCTTCGCCTGTCGAATGAGGCGGAGCAGCAGGGGGAAACTAAGAAAAACAGGCTGGGGGGATGCGAAAGTGCGGATCAAGGACATAATGACTGACAGGGTCGCTTGGGTGGGCCCCGACGCTTCTGTCGAGCAGGCTGCGCAGCTCATGCAGAAGCACAACGTAGGTTCGGTGCCTGTCGTCGACGACCAGGGACTGGTCGGAATAGTCACAGACCGTGACATCGTCGTCAGGGGGATCGCCCATGGGAGAGACGCCGCGAGCACTCTAGTCAGCGAGGTTATGACCTCAGAGGTCCATAGCGTGACTCCGGACATGAGTCTCAGCCGGGCGGCGGAGATCATGAGCCAGTATCAGGTGAGGCGCGTGCCAGTAGTGGATGAGAACAGGCTGGTCGGCATAGTCTCGCTGGGCGACCTGGCGACACACGGGAAATACGACGTCGAGGTCGCCCGCACGCTTGGCGACGTGTCAAGTCCGTCGGAGCCCAAAGACATATAGCAACACTCACTTCGGAAGCCGGTAACATGTCCGACGATGCACTCAGGCAGCTTACAGCTGGAGAGAATCATGAACAAGGAGGTGAAGCTGGATGAGGGACCTGATCGAGTGGAATCCGGGGTTTCTTATGCGCTGGCCGGAGCAGTGGACCCATTCACTCCCCTCGGCCGATGTCAGCGAGACGGACACCCATGTGATTGTGACTGCTGACGTGCCAGGCGTCGATCCCGACGATCTGGATGTGACAATCACAGACGAGTCCCTGACGATCAGAGGCGAAGTCAGGCAAGAGCAGGACACCAACGAGCGCGGGTTCAGGAGGATCGAACGTCGGTATGGCTCCTTCCACCGGGTGATCCCACTCCCGGTCTCTGTGAAGCACGACGAGGCTGTTGCCTCTTGCAGAAATGGGGTTCTGGAGGTGCGTGTACCAAAGGCCGAACAGGGCCGCAGCCGCGCGGTCAGGCTGAGGATAGACAAGGGGCAGGCGGGCTCGCACTGAGCCGCTGCCTGCCCTTGTCCGATCTGGGGGTGTCGTCTTCTTGTTGGAGTCCCGCCCCACCTATTTGAAGAACACGTGGTTACCGATCCTGACTGTTACCGGGCGGGACCTTACCCACTGATTGGTCGTCTTAGCCGGGTTGTAGAACCCAATCGCGCCTAGAGAGGGATCCCACCCGCCAAGGGCGGCGTCTGTCGCCTTCAGGGCTTCACTGCCCGCCGGCCGGTTGATTGTCCCGTTCAGCACGGGCTCATACTGATAGTACTTGCCGTCGATCACCTGGTAGATGACTCCCGGGATCGTGTTAGGATAGGCGGAGCTGCGGACTCTGTTTAGAACGGTTGCAGCCACTGCTACCTTTCCGGTGTACGGTTCTGCACCTGCCTCCGCCTGTACCAATCTGGCAAGAAGATCTCGATCGCTTTGTGACGGTGCCGAGCCGGGCGATTCCTTCTTGGGTATCGTCAGCTTCTGTCCTGGGTAGATATCGTCCGACTTGAGGTTGTTGGCCTGCTTGAGGCTCGCGACTGAGACTCCGTACGTCTGAGCGATCTTGTAGAGCGACTCACCGCTGCGCACGGTGTGGACAGACGACTGGCCGCCGTTCTGACCGCCTCCGTTGCTGCTCGGGATCACCAGTGTCTGTCCGACGTAGATCACATCGCTGGACAACCCGTTGGCAGACTTGAGCGCGCTTACGCTCACCCCGTGGCGCTGAGCAATCAGATACAGCGTGTCTCCAGACCTGACGGTGTACGCGCTGCCGCCTTGCGAGCCGCCGGAAGTTGGGATCACCAGGGTCTGTCCCGGGTAGATGACGTCCGAAGTCAGCCCGTTAACCTGTTTGATCGAGCTCACTGAGACGCCGTACGCTTGAGAGATCTTGTATAGAGTGTCTCCCTGTCGCACCGTGTGCATCTGGCTGGCAAGCGATACGGGCGATGCGAACGCAAGCACGATAGCCAGAGCCATCGCCGCGATCAGTACCCACTTGCCGGTCTGTGCAAACACCATCAAACCCCTCCATATGAAATGAAAAATGACGGTTCCCGCAACCTCGCTTTAGAGTAGCTGCAGTGCGGGTGTAGGCAATTGTCATTGCCAGGATCGGTTTACATAACGTGATTCGACAGGGTTGTCCAGTCACCCTCTGGTAAGTGTTGGCCTAAAAGTCGCTTTAGCAGGTAAAATGCTGTCGTGCGGCGGGAATACAAGGGAGACAGATTCGCTGAGAATAGGAGCGGTTGGGCAAGACGTTGTGCTCAGAAGTGTGCACACCGTGTTTGACTGCCAGCACAGGGCAACCTACAATATAATCGTTCTGCCCTGTTCTGTCCTGAATCGCAGCGGAGACACCCATAGATAGACGGGTTTCTGCCGTCCGTGAGACGTGTTGGAGGGTTAAGCCATGAAGCTGATGACCATTGACGATGCCTTGAGCATGACCAGATCAGAGCTGAGAAAGACATATTCGGACTACGTAAACCCGGGATTTGTGAAGCTCCTGGGCCTGGTAAACATCGACCGCCACTTCGTCAGGGCCAGCGGGGTGAGCATCTGGGACGAGGATGGCGCCGAGTACTACGACTTCCTGGGCGGGTTTGGGGCACTGAACTTCGGACACAACCCTCCAGAGGTTCTCGACGCGATCGAGCGCGTGAGGCAGTGTCCGAACCTGGTGAAGCTCGATCTCAACCCGTTTGCGGCTGCCTTGGCCCACAACCTTGCGCAGATCCTTCCAGGAGAGCTATCGCGCTCATTCTTCTGCAACAGCGGTACAGAGGCCATCGAAGGCGCTATAAAGACTGCCAGGATAGCCACAAGCAAGCCGGGCATCGTCTACTGCGAGCGCAGTTTTCACGGCAAGAGTATGGGGTCCCTGTCAGTGACCGGAAGGCCGCAATATCAGGAGAGGTTTGCACCGCTTGTGCCTGAGTGCTACAGAGTTCCGTTCGGCGACCTCGATTCACTCGAACTTGCCCTCAATCAGGGAAATATCGCAGCCTTCATAGTCGAGCCGATACAGGGCGAGGGGGGCATCAACGTACCTCCTCCGGGCTACCTGCGAGGCGCGCGTGAACTCTGCAACCGATACGGAGTCTTGCTCATACTCGATGAGATACAGACTGGATTCGGACGAACGGGTCGCATGTTTGCTTGCGAGGAAGACGGGATCGCTCCCGACATCATCTGCCTCTCCAAGTCGCTGAGTGCAGGCGTAGTCCCGATAGGGGCATTTGTTACGACCCCGGAGATTTGGGACAGGGCATATGGCTCGATCGAGACCGCACTACTGCACACGTCGACTTTCGGCGGCAACACGTTCGCATGTGTGGCAGGGCTGGTGGCGATTGAGCTCGCGCTGACTCGGAAGGTGGACGAGAACGCCCGCGAAATGGGTGCCTTGCTGCTGTCTGGCCTCAGTGAGCTTGCCGAGCGGCACGCGTTCATCAAGGAGGTGCGTGGGAGAGGCTTGCTGATCGGCATAGAGTTTGCAGAGATGAAGGGTGCGCTGGATAGGCTAACCGGCGGACTAGCATCCCAGTTGTCAAGAGAGTACGCGGCTGCACTGGTGGCAGGCGAACTCATGAACAAGCACAGGATAGTGACAGCGTACACGCTCAGCAATCCGAACGTCATACGCGTCGAGCCGCCATTGATAGTGAATCGCAACCATGTCGAGGCTCTCTTGCAGGCTCTTGATGAGACTCTGACGCGCAACAAGAATACCCTGGGACTCGCAGTCAGCACATCAAAGACAGTGATCAAGTCTCTGCTATCAAGGAGATGAACGACGGCGCAGTAGGATCAGGCTGGAAGCCTTGGGTTGAGGTTCCGTGCCACTCGTGCTATACTAGGTCTTGTTCGTGCAGGCTGCGGGTTTCCTGCTCGTAAGTGGGCCCGGCCTCACGTATCAGGCCGCCGATGCCCTGCTTGCGAGCGGGTTCGGTTCCGCATGCCGGCTGCGGGCTTGTTGCTCGTGGGTGGGCTTAGCCCCACATGCTCGGGGTGAAAAGCTTTGATTGATGTTCTGATCGAAGGACTTAGGACAACCGTTCTGGGCATGGGTGTGGTGTTCCTATCACTCGGTGCCCTCTATTATGTACTCCACCTGTTCGCGAAGGTGGCTTCCCGTGCTGCGCAGGCGCCGCATGGGCGGGATGAATCGCAGCGGCCATTCGCAGAGACGGCGATAGAGGCGGAGGCAGGTCGGGAAAACTTGCCTGAGATCGCAGCAGTGATTGCCAGTGTATTGACCCTAGAGGGCAGTGCGGGTGGCAGAGTCAGAGTGAGGAGTGTTAAGCGAGTTGACAGCCAACGTGCCGCGGTGGTTGAGGAGGGGACAGAGGCTTGAGGCGATATAGGGTCACGGTGAACGGAAACGTCTATGACGTTGAGGTGGAAGAGGTGCTCGACGAGCAGGCAGTCGGGCGCACTTCACAAGGCCAGGATGCGCCTCAACACGTCAAGGCACAGGTTCATGCGGGTGCTCTCGATGTACAAGAGGGATCCCAGGCTGGCGAGAGGCAGAGGCACGGCGTAGGATCTCGCATCACGGCCGGCCCGGAGCCGGGTCAGGGGACACAGGTGAAAGCCCCATTGGCAGGCGTGATTCTCTCGGTCAAGGTCCAGGTTGGCAGCAACGTCAAGAGAGGGGATGTGCTTGTCACCCTGGAGGCGCTCAAGATGGAGAACGAGATCCAGTCGCCTGCCGACGGAACCGTGAGTTACGTCGGAGTCAGGGAAGGGCAGGATGTACAGGCTGGAGCGGTGTTGGTCGTGATAGAGAATGCTTGACCAGATAGGGGAGTTCCTCAGGGAAACAGGCTACGCTCACTTCGTCCACGGCTTCGTGAATCAGGGAGCATGGAAAGAGCTCGTGATGATCGCCGTGGCCTGTTTGCTCCTGTACCTGGCCATCAAGAAACAGTACGAACCGCTTCTCCTCATGCCGATAGCATTCGGCATGCTCCTGGTCAACCTCGGGCCTACCGGACTGATGTCGGCGCCGGATGGTTTCGGAGAAGTGGGCGGTCTCCTGCACTATCTATACCAGGGAGTCAAGCTGGGAGTCTATCCGCCGCTCATCTTCCTTGGAATCGGGGCCCTCACGGACTTCGGCCCCTTGATCGCCAATCCGAGGAGCGTTCTCCTCGGAGCTGCAGCTCAGTTGGGAATATTCACGACCTTCGTCGGCGCGCTCTTGCTTAGATTCACGGCTGCGGAGGCCGCGTCGATAGGAATAATCGGAGGCGCCGACGGGCCGACTGCGATCTTCCTTACATCCCGACTTGCCCCGCATCTTCTCGGCCCCGTCTCCGTTGCGGCGTATTCATATATGGCACTTGTGCCGGTCATTCAGCCCCCAATCATGAGGCTTCTCACCACGCCTGAAGAGCGTGCGACTGTCATGGAGCAGTTGAGGCCGGTATCTCGCGCAGAGAAAATCATCTTCCCGATAGTGGTCGCCATCCTCGGGATTCTGCTCGTTCCTCAGGCGGCGGCGCTTCTAGGCTGCCTTATGCTGGGCAATCTATTCAGAGAATCCGGCGTTGTCGACCGACTTCTCAAGACGGCTCAGAATGAGCTCATAAACATTGTCACCATTCTGCTGGGTGTCTCCGTGGGAGCCACTGCTACTGCTGAGAGGTTCCTGAACCCTCAGACGATCGGCGTATTTGCCCTTGGAATAGCTGCGTTCTCGCTCAGCACCGCAGGCGGAGTCCTCCTCGGCAAGGTGATGTACAAGATGTCTGGAGGCAAGATCAACCCGTTGATTGGAGCTGCCGGAGTGTCGGCTGTGCCAATGGCTGCACGAGTGGTGCAGAAGGTCGGACAGGAAGAGAATCCGTCGAACTTCTTGCTCATGCACGCGATGGGTCCGAATGTGGCCGGAGTCATCGGCTCCGCAATCGCCGCAGGGGTCTTGCTGTCGATCTACGGGTAGCGTGCGGCTGTCGGGTCTGGCGACGGGCAGGCTCGGTATCAGTAAGTCCGTACGAGCGGGGACGAGGCCAGAACCGAGTGGGTGAAGGAGGAGGCAGCGACAAGATGTCTCGCAAGACCGGTATCACTGAGACGATTCTGAGAGATGCTCATCAATCGCTGATGGCGACCAGAATGCGAACTGACGACATGCTCGAGGTCGCAGAGAAGCTCGATTCGGTTGGCTATCACTCGCTCGAGATGTGGGGCGGCGCCACGTTTGACACATGTCTCAGGTTCCTCAACGAAGATCCCTGGATGCGTCTTCGACGCCTGAAGGCCTTCATCAAGAAAACCCCGCTCCAGATGCTGCTGCGGGGACAGAACCTCGTGGGGTACAGGCACTATCCTGACGATGTCGTGAGGAAGTTTTGTCAGAAGGCGGTTGAGAACGGAATCGACATCGTGAGGATCTTCGACGCGCTCAACGATACGAGAAATCTCGAAGTTGCAGTGAGGGCGACAAAAGACGCGGGAGGACACGTTCAGGCCTGCATCGCCTTTACGCTCAGCCCGGTGCACGATGTGGATAGCTACGCCCGCCTGGCAAAGGAACTCAGCAGGATGGGCGCGGACTCGATCTGCATCAAGGATATGGCCGGTTTGCTGAGTCCCGCACTTGCCGTCGAGATCGTTCGGCGCATCAAAGCGGACACAAGTCTCCCTGTTCAGCTTCACTGTCACTACACCAGCGGAATGGCTCCGATGACATACCTGAAGGCGATCGAGGCCGGGTGCGACGTCATCGACACGGCTTTGTCTCCGTTTGCATTTGGATCCTCCCAGCCCGCAACGGAAGTCATGGTCGCGACGCTTGCGGAGACCGAGTTCAGTACAGGCCTTGACCTGAGCCTTCTCAACGAGCTTGCGGAGTACTTCGAGCGGATCAAGGAGGCAGACCGGGAGCATGTCGCACCTCTGAAAATGAACCCCGCGGTGCTCACGTACCAGATCCCCGGTGGGATGCTGTCCAACCTCCGCTCACAGCTTGCAGCTCAGGGTATGCTGGACAGATGGAGAGAAGTGCTCGAGGAGGTCCCCAGAGTTCGAGAGGAATGTGGATACCCGCCGCTGGTCACTCCGATGAGCCAAATAGTGGGGACTCAGGCTGTCCTCAACGTGGTGACCGGTCAGAGGTATGCGGTCAGGTCCAAAGAGCTGAAGGACTACCTGAAAGGCCTGTACGGAACGCCGCCCGGGCCGATCGACGAGGAGTTTCGCAGGTCCGTGGTAGGCGATGAAGAAGTCATTACAGTCAGGCCGGCCGATCTCCTGGAGCCGGGTCTGGAAAAAGCCGAGCAGGATATCAAGCGCTATATCACCAAAGAGGAAGACGTATTGACATACATCTTGTTCCCAGACCAGGCGCTTGCCTTCTTTGAGAGGCGGCAGAAGGCCGGGTGCGGCTGAGCACCAGTGCATGCGGGAGCGTGCGGACACCAGCGAACATCGGACTTCCAGCCATAGGCTGAGCAGATGAGACTAGGTGATGCGATGGGTACTTTGATCAACGTAGCTGCAATATTGATCGGATCCGCTATCGGCATGGTGTTCAACACCAAGCTCCCTGAGAAAGCCCTGTCAACTGTCATGCAGGGCGTGGGGCTGTTCGTGGTCTTCATAGGGCTGCAGATGGCCCTGTCAGCAGACTTCCCAACCGTCAGTGCGTATTTCGTGGTCGACGGCGTCCTCGTCATACTCGTGTGTGTGCTCGTCGGAGCCATTGTCGGCAGCCTATTGGGAATTGAGAAGAGGCTCGATGCTCTTGGACAAGCGATCGAGAGGAGATATGCCAATAGGACGGGAAGGGGTCAGATCGCCCAGGGGTTCGTCGTTGCCAGTCTCCTGTTCTGTGTAGGTCCGATGGCGATCGTCGGGTCGATCAATGACGCCCTGCTCGGCGACATCCGGACACTGGCAACTAAGGCTGTGCTCGACGGGACAGCCAGTATTGCCTTTGCCTCGACACTGGGCCTCGGCGTTGCTTTTTCGGCAGTGGCTGTCTTGGTGTATCAGGGAACGATCACGCTGTTGGCTTCGTTGGCGCAGTCGGTGCTCTCAGCACCGGTTGTCCATGTCATGCAGGGCGTCGGAGGATTGCTGGTGCTCGGCATAGGTATCAACCTTCTCGGTATGGCCAAGATCAAGGTCGGAGACCTCCTGCCTGCGCTTTTCGTTGTATTCCTTCTGATGGCGGTTCGGTCCGCTGCGGCCCTCCTTCATCTGATCTAGCATTCCGAGAACCGAGTGTGCGTCGAACTGAGGCTGAAAACATCTCCTTCCTGCGCATGCCATGGCCACGGGGAGCTGGTCAGTAGGCAGACCGATGCGCTCGATCTCTTGCCGGTCGGTGGTGACATCGAGTGGCATGACCGCCAGCTGCGGCCGCACGTCGGAGTGGAGGACTCTGAGAAACTCTGTCATCGACTTCCCGTCGAGAGGAGCGAGCTCGCCGACAACGGTCACGCGCGTCCATGCACGCAGCAGATCAGCAACTGCAAGGGCGAATCCCGCTGCAAATGGACCATGTGACGCTGCCCGAGGCTTAAGCGCTCGTGCGATCCGTAACCCGGCGTCTCGCAGGTCGTCACGATCAAGGATTACGCTTGCCCAGGCTAGGAGTGAAGCGGCACGAGCGTTCTCGCTGAAGTCATACAGTCGATGAGACAACTGCCCCGGCAGACTGCGATCGGTCAGGACGTCCGACAACAACCCTCGTTTTCCACGGTACAGGCCTAATGTGCGATCAATAAGCTGACCGGCAAGTGTCCGCCAGCTCGTCATGCCCGTCATGCTGTACACTCGGAGAGACATCTCTGCGAACCGGAGTTGGTCGTCCAACATGCCCGGAAGCGCCGGCTCGCGGGTCTCGCTGTCGAGGTAGTGATAGACGCCCTCGTCTGGGTCGTACAGCCTGGACTTCAGCGTCTCCGCGACCGACATAGCCAAAGCTCGCTGCGACTCCTCTGCGGTCACAGTCCACAGGTTGAGGATGGCCTGGACTGCAAGAGCATTCCACGTGCAGTAGATGTTGCGGTCTATGTACGGAGGAGTAAGGGTGCGGCGTCCTGACGCATCCATGGAGTAGTAGGCCTCGTCTGCATCCTGTGATCCCGAGAATGCGGGAGGATCTTGCTGAAACAGCCGAACCTCGAGGTACCTTAGGATATCCAGTGCTGTTCTCAGAAACGTCTCATCGCGTGTCACTTTGTACGCATCCACGAGCACATCCAGCAGTTGGCTGTTGTCCTCCAGCATCTTCTCGAAGTGAGGGATGCCCCAGTCTCTGGTTGTGGAGTAACGGAAGAACCCGCCTTCTACCTGGTCATATATTCCGCCGCGGATCATCGACCTCAGGGTGTGGGTTGCTATCGTCTCCATCACCGGGTTGCCGGTGAGGACATGATCGTGGATTGCGAATCTCAGCGCCTCGGCCATCGGGAATTTGGGCTGCGCACCGAACCCGCCGAAGTCCGCGTCGTAATCATTGATGAGGTCATCTCTGATCCACTCATAGGTATCCCAGAGGTCTGAGTCATCGACCCGTACCTGGGGTTCGTCCGCCAGCGCAGGACTCTCCTCGGGTCCATCCTCGGATTCGTCATCAGGCTCGTCGTCAACCAGGGGGCGGGTGCTCATTTCGACTGCTCCTCGGGAGACTGCAGCTGCCGCGTCTCTCAATAGACGCTTCATGCGCGACGCGGGGATGTAGGTCCCGCCTGTCAGTATCTTCCCGTCAGGAGTCAGGAACGCTGTCGTCGGCCATCCGCCCATGTTGTACCGGGAGTTGACGTCGGGTCTTTGGTCTGTGTCTACCCTGATCGGGACGAAACTGGAGTTAATCAGGTCTATTATCTCTTGGTCGGAGTAGGTGGTCTCGTCCATCACGTGGCACCAGTGGCACCAAACCGCTGAGATGCTGAGCAGGATCAATTTGTGCTGACGAACGGCCTCTTCAAAAGCCTGTGGCTCAAAGGCGCGCCAACGAATCTCGTGTGCTCGGTTGGGCCTCGGTGAGAAGTGGAATTGAGCGGCCATTCTGCTAGATCGGCTCCAGTCCACTGCGGTGGAGTTGTGTGGCGAGAATCGAAGGATTGCCTCCTGCGAACCGGCCTGTCACGCTCATTCTTTCCAGCGCAGGCAGACCACAGGTTTAGCTTGGCCCTGTAATCCTGTCTTTATTCGGGAGCATCGCTGAGACCGCAGCTACTGAAATCGATGAGCAGCGATGAAGGACATCGAGAGGGTGAATGTAGAATGTATTGCAAAAGTCTAGGTGCCTTGTGTTGGTCTGCAGCTAGGCCGATAGCCAGGGAGCGATGTGCCGAATGGAGAACGATTTCCTTACACTGCCCGACATAGCTGATCGCCTCGGGATCCCCGAGAGCTCAGTCCGTTTCTATATCGAGAGGTTTGAAGCATACATCCCGAGCCTCGAGGTCGATGGGGAGGTAGTCTACCGCCCGGAGGCAGTGGAGATCGTACGGATGATCCATAGCCTGTTCTCCAGCGACCAGAGACCATCGGAGATCGAGGCTCGATTGGCCCGCCTGTATCCGAGGACCGTTCGGGTGGATGACGGAACCGAGCTTGTGGAGGTGCTGAGAGCGGAGACCACAGCATTATCCCAACAGCTTGCTGGCGTTGTATTGCCGGTGTTGGTTCGCCAGACCCAGGCCATGGAGAGGCTGGCCGACTCGGTGGAAAAGCTGTCCTCCCGCGAAGAAGAGCTCGCGGCGTTCAAGAAAACGGCTGACGCATTGACGAAGCTAGCAGAAAAGGAGGAGCCGCGCGCCCTCCGTTCGATTGCGGACGCTGTCACTGAACTGGCCCGAGACGGTGGAGCGCGGCCGGAATCTGCAGTCCTCGAGCGCACCGCGAGCGCTCTTGAGACCCTTGTCTCAAGAGATAACCAGATCAAGACCCTCGAGTCTCAGCTGGAGGAGCTTAGAAAGCTGCACGAAGCCGTCGATCTCAAGAGACGCATAATGGAAGCCAGACGAGACCGCGAGCAGAGGGAATACTACAAGCAGACTGAGGAGAGGATCAAGGAGCTGTTGAGCCAGAACAAGAAGCCCTGGTGGAAATTCTGGCAGTGATGGCCTATCGACAGGCCGCTGCGGGGATTCTGGCAGTGACGGCATAACAGAACATGGTGGCCGGAACCCTGGCAGCAGTGGCATAGGGCAAGCGACCCGATGTATAGGCCTCTCCCGTCCGGTTCATACTGGACTGTGGATGGGAGGGGTTGATTATGTCGAGGTCTCTATCACCTGAATCGAGAGTATATTCTGAAAACTGTGCAAGCTCAGGGTGGGCAGTCGGCAGAGCCGGAGACGAGCAACAGCGCAGACTCAGGCGTCGAAGTCTTGCGCTGATCCTGTGGGCAGTGTGCCTTGCAGCTGGAATCGTGGCCAGCGTACTGCTCACAGCGGCTGCAGCTGACCAGATCGCTGGATTGCCCCTAGTCGATGGATCGTCGGTCATCATCGGCGCCGTCGTCGACGAGGACGGCGTTGCTGTCGGTCCCGGTGTCGTAAGCTTGTTTTCCAGCGATTACGGCCTCGTTACAGTGGATCAGATACATGAGGATGGCACCTACAGAGTCCAGAGTGACCCTGGAATCTGGCTGCTCAGGTTTGAGGTTCCAGGCTTTCACCCTACGTTACAGACAGTGTCAACTGCATCTGAACGGTGGCATCTCCTCGACGTCGTGATGAGAAAGGCGACATCAGTCATTCGTGGCACAGTTGTCGATCCGGTAGGCATTCCAGTGGAACGTGCCCGAGTTGTTCTGTTCAGCCAAACTGAGAGCGCCTGCGTAGCATCGACCGAGACTGGCGGCGATGGCTCTTTCCAGTTCAGCGTGGCCGGCGGGGACTATGTTGTCAGTGCCTGGACTTCCGACTCTGTGTTTAGGCCGCAGCTGACGAAGGTAAGCGCGAACGAGCGAGTAGACGTTGTCTTGGCCGGAGTGCCCGCGGATGTCAGGATCACAGGCCGAGTGCTGGACACCCAGGGTGGAGTGGTTCCTGATGTCAAGCTGTGTGCATACACTCAGGAAGGCAGATTTGTGGGCAGCACGCTGTCGGACTCGAACGGATACTACTCCCTCTACCTGCCTGCAGGCAGTTGGGAGATCAAAGCCTGGAAGAACGGATGGACTCACATAGGCGTGCAGGTGGCTGTGGACCATGGCAGATCGCAGATCATTCAGGATATAGCCCTGTTGCCCTCTGATGCTCGCGTTTCCGGGATGGTGGTCGACCACGCCGGTGAGCCTGTGTCCAATGTGTGGATCGAGGTGACTAGACCGGATTCGAGAGACTGGGTCGCAACCGTATCGACTGATGAATCTGGCATGTTCGTGCTGAACATAGCGAGCGGGGTATGGGACCTGTCTCTGATGGCCGAGGGACACAGGAGGACGAGCGTGCGTGTGGATGTGACTGTCACTGGTGGGACCGTGTTGTCAGAGGAACCAGACTTGGCCTCTCTGCGTCTAGTACTTGACGGCGACACTGATGGGTCTGTCCGATCACGGTCGGTCATGGATGGAGTGTAACCGCTGGCAGTGCAGGTCAGCGGTTCAGATCATCGGGGCGAGCGAGTTGGGAGTGATATGATTCGATGGCTATGCCTGTACTCTCAAAGAAGGCAAAGACAGAGATCTACGAGTGGATCAAGTGCATCGGTATAGCAGTGGCCATCGCAGCGTTTGTGATGGTGTTCATCGGGAGGAGTACAGTCGTAGATGGGAGTTCGATGGAGCCGACCCTGAGAGACAGAGATCGTCTCTGGCTCGACAAGCTGACGTACAGGTTCCGCGGGCCCGAGCGTGGAGACATCGTCGTCTTTGATACTCCCCAGGGAAGGTACATAAAGCGCGTGATAGCGCTGCCGGGAGAGCAGGTCTGGTCAGAGAACGGGCTGGTATACGTCAATGGACGCCGCCTGCAAGAGGACTATGTGAAGGATATCATCAGGCGTGGAGGAGACATCCCAAAGCGGACGGTTCCTGAGGGCGCAGTGTGGGTGCTGGGAGACAATCGCAACAATAGCGATGACAGCAGAGGGACGGTAGGCTTTCTGGACATCGACCGGATCGTGGGAAGGGTGGTCTTCAGATACTACCCGCTGTCCTCGATCGGAGTGGTAGGCAACGAGTATAGCGGCGACTGACAGATCCGCAGCGGGTGCAACTGCGGTTGACATCTCTGTGGCTTCCGTGCTATCATGTTTCCACAAGGAGCTTTGGGTTGTGTCGCTTTCGATTTGAGGCCAGCCAAAGCTGCATCCCTTGAAACAGGTGCGGACGTGGCTCAGCGGTAGAGCATCGGCTTCCCAAGCCGAGGATCGCGGGTTCGAATCCCGTCGTCCGCTCCATTTTGTGCCCTTGCCGATGTGGCTCAGTGGTAGAGCAGCTCACTCGTAATGAGCAGGTCGTGGGTTCGACTCCCACCATCGGCTCCAAGAAGGAATCTCCGGATAACTGGGGGTTCCTTAGTTTTTGTCTGCAAGGATACACAGGAAAACCGTAGAAACAACAGTGTGCTCTTGAGGGGCTCGATCCTACAAAACCAGCGATGACGTCTATTGGGTGCTTAGCCTGACTGGCACTTGGCGACAAATGGGGCGTCGGTATGGAGGTCTTGTCAGAGAGCAGCTGCAGGAACTCTACAGCGAGATCACTGACGACATCGTTCGGCGCGGAGCCGACTATGACGCCCAACTCGAGTCAGCAAGGCTTCTGGCCTCGTCGTCAAGTGCTGACCTCAACGAGCTGCTCAAGGGCATGTCAGAACGCGCTTAGCCTCCTCACAACGTCGTCTATCTGATCCTGCCGCGTCGCAGCAGACCAGTGGACGATACCACTTGACATGATTTCTGCTCCCTTGGCTCTGCAGGCGGACTGGATCTGTCGCACTGTACGACTTCCGCCCAGCCATGATTGCTTAAGGTGCTGCGTCACAAAGCAGGATACCTTCTTGCCTGTCATGTCTGATATCTGAGATAGATAGAGCTTCATGATCCGTGGCAGAGAAAACGCATGCACCGGTGATGCGATGACAACAGCGTCATATGGACGGATGTCAGGGGCTGACTTGAGCTGCACTGGGGCGTTCGAGTTCGGATCGTCGTTGACCGGTTCTACCCGTTCGATGGTCACAGTATGCCCGGCAGCTGTCATGGCCTTCTCGAGTCTCTGAGCAACTGATAGAGTATTTCCGCTGTGGGAATACACAATGATCCCTATGTTCATGGTTCCATCTCCTCGTAGCCTGGGCTCGTGAATGCACCCAGGAGCGCCCACATCGACCCGTTGTGCAATCGATGCTGCGACCTACGCGAGTCATCGACGCCCTGGCCTACTGGCCGGATCGATGCCGTGACTCCTTGCGTCGTGGAAACTGCGACCCGCGCCTCATGGACGCGGTGGTGCGTCTCCAGTCCGATTATGACCTATATTGCGCGCCTTGACTAGTCCTCCGCGAACTCATCGTAGAGAGTCAGCCTCAGCACTAGCGCTATCACTATGTCGGCCTTGCCCATGTTGGCTCGCTCGTCAGTCGCTGGAGGACTTCGATCGCTCTTGGAGAGGGACCCATCAGACGGCGACATCCTATCAGCGCGGGTTTGGGCGCATGGACGCACCTAACGGTGCGTCCCAAGGCGCACGAATGTACTCTGCTTCGCTGGTCGGCGCATGGGCTCGCTGATGGTAGAGAATAGGGAATAGAGGGTGTTGCAGATTTCGGGCCGATATGGTTACATGACATACAGTATTCGCCAAGTAGTCCTATACGGAGTTGAGCAACAGAGTGGGGTCTATAAAGCTAGATTTTGACGTCGCTGCTCCGGTTGAGCATGTTTGGAGCTTCGGATTGCAGGCTGAGAGGATTCCCGAATGGCAGTTTGACGTTGTTGCGGTAAAGGGAATCGATGGCTCGATCGACCGGAAGGGAACCACATACACTCTGGTCTACAAGAAGGCAGGGGTTCTCCTGAACAGTCCCGTCCAAGTATCCCGCTACGAGCCTGAAAACTTGACCATAGAGACAATCGGACAGACGCCATTGGGAGGTTACTTCAGGTCATGCACAGCAATGCGGCGCATTGGTCAACAAATGACCCATGTCGACTGGGTAATGGACTATAGACTGCCAGGTTGGATCATTGGAGTCTTGATGGACAGATTGCTGTTTCAGTGGGCATTTCGAAAGACTGTCCAACAGTATAACAAGAACTTCAAGAGACTTGCCGAAGAGACGTTTGTCAAGAGTGGTCACAACTCCGCACAGCAGAGCGGTGAGTGCGGCCCGTAAGCAACCCAAACCGCAAGTGTGATAGCCAGTGATAGACTGAGTCGGCATAGCGACGTCTTATCTGCAAGATAGCCTGGAGGGAGAACTCATGTTTGAGGGAGTTCATCACGTGGCCTATGTAGTCAATGATATGGAGGATGCAATTCGCATCTTTCGCGATGTCTTCGAACTGCCGTTGAGCGACCGCCGAGTCCTCGAGGGCAAGAGCAGTGTGGAGATCGCGACATTTCAAAGCGGTGCGACGTTGATAGAGCTGATGCGGCCGATCAACCATCCGCAGCTCATGCAATTTCTTGAAGAGCACGGGCCAGGCTTGCATCACGTTGCCTTTGCCATGCGAGACATCTCAAGAGGAATTGACGAGCTTAGGAACAAGAGTGTGTATGTGGGCACTCCCTTTGTCGCTCCGACCGGGTGGAAGATCGCCTACTTCGACTTCGAAAAGAGCAGCCTGGATCTGTTGCAGAGTTGCCATCATGGTGATCACCTTGCAGAGAGTGGAACTCCCGATTGAGCACTTACTGATAGCACAGAACCGTCGACCCCTCTAGCGATCAAGGTCGATCTTACCATCCGTCAGCTGAGCTAGCACTGAAGGATTCGAGGAGACAGGTGCCGAAGACCCTGCAATGGCACTGCTGTAACAAGCGCAGAGTCCCTGCGAAGGCGCTGGGCATCTCCCACGTCCTGACGGAGGCGCAAGATGAGATATCACATGAAGGTGCTGATAGTCGAAGATGAGGTGCAGCTCTGCGAATCATTGAAGGAGCTGCTTGAGGCAGAAAACTGCAGTGTCGATTATGTCCACGATGGAGTGTCTGCCGAGGACTACATCATGACTGACGCCTATGACGTGGTAGTGCTGGACATCATGTTGCCCGGGATGGATGGGATTGAGGTGCTGACACGCATACGTGAACGCGGCAGCACAGTGCCTGTCCTGTTGTTGACCGCAAAGAAAAGCCCCAACGACAAGATCAGCGGCCTAGATAAGGGCGCTGACGACTATCTCACCAAACCGTTCGCTCCTGGTGAGCTCATGGCGAGACTGAGGGCACTGTATAGATGAAAACCTCAGGCCCTTAGGACCAATATCATCGCTTTCTCCAACATTTCACTCAACGAATCGACTGTGGAACTGCAGTGTGAGGGTAGATCGGTCCAGTTGACCTCCAGGGAGTTCGATCTGATCCATCTCTTCATGAGCAATCCTGGACATGTGTTCACGAAGGAAGCGATCATCTCAAAGATTTGGCCCCTTGACAGCGACGTAATGTACAATGCGGTAGAAGCACATATATCGTCTCTCCGAAAGAAGATGAAGCGCATCGGCTCACAT
>JAAYAB010000086.1 GCA_012719595.1 Bacillota bacterium | reverse complement strand
GGCCGGCAGCAATCAGCTAGGGTGGTCGCCAGCAGTTGGGTAGGATGACGGCAACAGCCGTCTAGGCAGTCCGCACCGATCTTGTCACGGAACGGAGTCACTGAACTGAGACACGGAACCGAAGTCGCCAGCGCCCGTCAAGCAGGGCGCTGGTGTCTTCATCGCAGTTATCATTGGTGTTTTCATCGCAACCGCCAAATGACAGGAGAATCAGCGCATTGAGCGACCTGCTTCCTCGCGTCACTTCCATATCGGACTACCGCAGGGTCTACGGAGACTCGCAGATCTGGTCTCCCGCGATTCATGAAGTCGCCGCGCGGCACGGACTGCCTGGCACAGGAGTGCGTCAGACACTCGGCAGCCATATCGTGTACAGGTTCGGCGATGTCATCGTCAAGCTCTACTTCCCGATGTGGTTCGAGGACTACCGGGTCGAGAGGATCGCGTTGCTCGCGATATCCGGGCTGCCGGCTCCCATGATCTACGCTGACGGTGAGATCGAGGGCTGGCCCTACCTGGTGATGTCGCACGTGCCAGGAGTGCCTGCTGTGGAGGTGTGGCGCACCCTGTCAGGCGAGGACCGAATCAGCATTGCGCACCAGATTGGCGAGACCATGCGTCTGCTCCATCAGACGAGTTTGCCGGATGGACTGCCTGCAGATTGGCATTCGTTCATCAAGGAGCGCATCGACCGGGCTGAGAGCCACCATGACGCCCCGGAGCCTTGGCGCAACTGGATACGTCAGCAGTTGGCTGAGTTCCGGGAGCCAGAGATGGAGCATGTGTTCCTCAACTGTGACTTGACTGAAGACCACATACTGCTGTCGGAGAGCGGTGGACGGTGGACTATCAGCGGGATCATCGACTTCGGCGATGCGAGGATCGGGCATCCGTATTACGACTTCATCGCTCCTCTGGCCCACTATGCCTATGGGGAGCCGGAAGTGTCCAAAGCGCTGCTAAGGGGATATGGACTTGAGGTCACAGGTCCGGTAATGGAGTCGCTCACCAAGTACTGCCTCCTGCACGAGTTCGGCAGGCTGCGCGACTTCCTCGACAGGTACTTCGTCGCCGATCCAGAGGCTTTTGTCGAGGCATTGTGGGGAGCCGGGCGGCCCTGAGAGTAGCGGTCCTGAGAGTGGCGGTCCTGAGCGGAGCGAGTCCTCAGGAGAGGCGGCCCTGAGCGACGCGCTCCGTGAGGACTCCGCTGCGCAGGCTGCGCACGCACAGCAACTGTCGTCTCTGAAAATCTCGCTCTAGCAAGGTTCCTCAACACCTTGCGTCGAACTAGTCAAGTGATCCCGTCGAAGGCTGAATGGCAGGTGATGATGATGGTTGCATTTCTCTTGTGGTGCCTGCTCTTTGTCCTATGCTGGCCCGTGGCAGTCCTGGCGCTCCTGCTGTACCCTGCTGTGTGGATCATATCGCTGCCCTTCCGCCTGATCGGAATCTGCTTTGAATCGGCGTTTGCCCTGTTGAAAGCAATGCTAATGCTGCCCGCTCGCATCCTGGGTGCAAGGTGACAATGGTGCCGGTCCGGACACTTGGCCGAAGGTGACGACGCTGCCAGCCCGGGTTCTGGGCACACGATGACGAGGAGAGGATAGACATGACTGGTTGTATCCCTGTGCTTTTCGTCGAGGGAGAGGGTCTTGCAGAGGCGTGGGAGAAGTCGCTCATCAGCCTGTACGAGAACGGGTGCGACATAAAGACCGAGTACGACAAGCCCGGAGATCCGCCGAGCAAAGACTCCACGATGACCATTGTGGTCAGGAATCCTCTTGCCGAACCGATGATCCACAAGGATTTCCCAGGCGGGCTTGAGGATCTTCAGGAATATGTCCTGGAAGTCGTCGAGGGAATAAAGGACCACCTCGTGCGAGCAGGTGCCGACGATTCGGAAAACACAAAGTGGGAGTATACATACCATCAAAGGCTGATGGGATACGAGGTTCCCGGGGTACAGGCGGTCTACGATCAGATAGACCTGGTCGCCCAAAAGCTGGCCAAGACACCTCACACCCGCAGAGCTCAAGCGATAACGTGGAAAGTTTGGGACGACAACTTCTGCTATGATCCTCCATG
>JAAYAB010000085.1 GCA_012719595.1 Bacillota bacterium | reverse complement strand
CGACCGTGCTGTTGTCAAAGGACCGTCTGCAGAGGCATGACCATGTAGACTACGTCGTGGCCGAACTGAGGGAGTTGCTCGAGATCGGGCGCTGGTCTGCTGCATCTTGACTGCGGCCGGATCTCAGTAGCGATTCTCCGGTTTACAAGGCGGACCCCATGTGCTATAATACAACCTGCGCATGATCGGCCGTGATGCCGCAGCTTTGTACGGCTCCATCGTCTAGCGGCCTAGGACACCGCCCTCTCAAGGCGGAGACACGGGTTCAAATCCCGTTGGAGCTACCAATCGAAAGTGACACCCAGCAGCCAAGAAGTTGCTGGGTGTTTTTTTGCACAGTTCAGAACCAGAATACCGCCGGCACGTCAGAAGTACAATAGAAGCGATCGAAGGAGGATTGCTGCTATGAGACCCTATAAGCCCGCACCTCCGTCAATGCCGGCGATACCCCGAGTGAGGCCGAGAGGGATGGACGAGGCAGACTGGGTGGACGTGCTGGGGAACGTTCCGATAGACGATGAACTCGCCTCCATGTATGATTCGCCGGTGCCGCCTTCAGACCGCGGGGTGAAAGACCTGGAGGATTATATAGACCGCCGCGGACTCGAACCAGATCTCGAATGAGAGATGCGCCGCTCATCTCTGAATACGGCGCTGGGCTTGGAAAAGGAGGAGCTGAACAGAACTGATAGAATAGTGAAACGTGGAGTGCGTCGCCGGGTGTGGTGTGTTCTAAAACGTGGACCTAAAACGTATCTGTATTGTATCGGGCGCTTTTGGCGTGGGCAAGAGCGAGGTGGCGATGAACCTCGCTGCGCTCAGGGCTAGAGCCGACGGCATGACACGCCTCGTGGACCTCGACGTGGTCAACCCCTACTTCAGATCCAGAGAGTCAAGGAGTCTGCTGCATAAGCTGGGAGTCCACGTGATCTCGAGCGTCGAAGGACTTGAGATGGCCGATCTGCCGGCACTCTCTCCTTCCATCAGGGGCGCGATAGAAGGCCCGGCCCCTGTGGTGATAGACGTGGGCGGAGACCAGGCTGGAGCAAGAGCTCTAGGCCGCTTTCGACGGGTTCTCGACACGAGACCGTTCGACTTCCTGCTTGTCACCAACTACAACAGGCCGCTTTGCACCACCGCCGAGTCTGCAGTGCGGCTGGCCCGGGAGATCGAGGCGGTCGCCAGGCTGAAGTTCACGGGAATCGTGTCCAACACCCACATGGCATCCGACACGCGATCCGAAGACGTTCAGCGGGGGCTGGAGCTGTCGTACGCTACGGCCGGCCTGCTTGGCATCCCAGTTGTCATCGTAGCCATCTCCGAAGACTGCTTCGCGCGGGGAGTAAGGGCCCCGTCCGAGTGGAATGGCAGCGTGGTACTGCTCAGGAGGTTCAACGACCCCGATCGCGTCCTGTCACAAGAAGCTGAGCATTCATATCTCTGGGAGGATGATGACTCCAATGGCCACTCGCAATAAGGAGAAGAGCGAGAAGACGGAGAGGACCGAGCTCGTCTCGTTCTGGGTGAACGTAGTCGTCGTCGGAATCGTCATGATAGTCCTGGGTTTCTACCTGGGTACCTACATGCTGGATATCTGGAAGTCAGGAGACAACGTAGTCACTCCTGATCTGTCCACGACAACGGAGGGCACGGGTGCCGCTAATCAGGTAGTACAGCCGGGACAGTCAGGATCGTCAGGACAGCAAGGGCAGACGGGACAGTCAGGCGTTCTTGGTGCGTTGCCATCCACCGGATCCGGCTCTGCTCCGAGTTCAACGTCCGCCGAGAGATCTGACCAGCCTGTAGTACAGAGCAGTCCGGTCACGCTTCCCGCTGCGTCAGGCGGCCTGTACAAGGTTCAGGTCGGGGCCTTCGATGACAGGGAGTCGGCTGAGGTCATGGCGGGGAAGTTGAAACGTGAAGGATTTGCGGACGCCTGGGTCACATCGACGGTTCCATACAGAGTGCAGGTGGGTGCATACTCGAACCCGGACAACGCGACCAAGGTTGTGAGGCAATTGGAGGCAGCCGGATACTCGGTTCACATTGCCAACTGACGAGTTCGCACAGGCACAAAAATGATGTAGACTGGTACTGTCCTGATGGGCAGTACCTTTTTTGTGCCCGCAGCTATGCCACTCAGTGATCGGAGGAGACGGAGCACATGAAGCAGTATGGCAGAGTGATAGCCCACGACGGCGAGATGGCGACGGTGGCTGTCCAAAGGCATGCTTCGTGCGAGAAGTGCGGGGCGTGCGGTCTCGGAAAGGCATCGGACGTCGTGGTGACTGTGAAGGACGAGGTTGGCGCTTCCGTCGGCGACTCTGTTATAATAGAGCTTGAGTTCAGTGCGGTTTTCAAGGCTTCGGCCATAGTGTACGTGGTGCCGCTTGTCCTGATGGTGACAGGTTTTCTTCTCGGACCCGCAGTGTTACGCAGCCTGGGTCTGGCGCTCAGCCCCGACGCGGCTGCGGCGATCCTCGGATTCAGCATGCTGGCAGCGGCCTTCGCTTGCATCTATGTCTATGACAGAGTGGCCAGACCGCGGCTGTATACTCCAAGGCTCACCGGCATTTTCGACGGAAAAAGCAATCCCGATGACACGTTCACGCAGTGCGGTGATCAGTCCTGAGATCTCTCCGTTTGGGAGGTAATTGCCTTTGGTGCTTGCAACGGCGCATGAGATTGTTGAAAAACGCGAGCTTGCTCCCAGGATACACTGGATGCGGGTGTGCGCTCCACTGGTAGCTCGCCAGGCCAGGCCGGGACACTTTGTGATGGTCCTCGCACATGACAAGGCTGAGCGCATACCGCTTACTATAGTAGATACCAATCCGGACGAGGGAACGGTTACGCTAGTCGTTCAGGAGATGGGCACAGGCACAGCAGAGATCGGCCGGCTGAGAGTCGGAGACCGGCTCTTGGGCGTGCTCGGGCCGCTCGGACGGGCAGGCGAGATCGAAGACGTTGAAAAGGTGATCCTGGTCTGCGGAGGCATAGGCGTCGCGCCCATGTATCCGTATGCCAAGGCTTACCGAAGCAGGGGCGCGCACCTGACAACGATTGTCGGAGCCAGGACTCGAGAGATGTTGATCATGCTCGAAGAGATGAAGGCCCTGTCCGACAGGCTTCTCGTCAGTACCGACGACGGTTCTTTCGGAACCCGAGGCTTCGTGACCGACGTTCTGGCCGGCTTGTTGTCGGAGGAAGAGCAGATTGACCTAGTTGTATGTATAGGGCCTGCTGTCATGATGAGGGCGGTGTGCGGACTGACTCGGCCACGCGGGATCAGAACCGTGGTGAGCCTCAATCCGATCATGATAGACGGGACAGGCATGTGCGGAGGTTGCAGAGTAACCGTCGGCGGCGAGGTGAAGTTCGCCTGCGTAGACGGCCCGGAGTTCGACGGTCATCAAGTCGATTTTGACGAGCTGATAGCTCGTCAGAGAGCCTACGTTAGAGAAGAGAGTATGTCGTACGAATTGCACAAGTGTGCAGGGAGGGAATGAGTGAGTGCGGGCAAGGCAGGACAGAGTAGAGATGCCCAAACAAGACCCAGATGTCAGACGCAACAACTTCGACGAGGTGGCTCTAGGATACAACATGACACAGGCAGCAGCAGAAGCGTCGCGGTGCCTGAGCTGTCGCAACAAACCCTGCGTCTCGGGATGCCCGGTCTCCGTGGACATACCCGCGTTTATTGCGCTGGTGAAAGAAGGCAGAATCGAGGAGGCCGCCCAGAAGGTTAAGGAGAAGAACAGCTTGCCGGCGATATGCGGCCGCGTGTGCCCTCAGGAGGATCAGTGCGAGGCGCGCTGCGTGCTCGCGAAGTCGGGCAAGGCCGTCGCCATAGGAGCGTTGGAGCGTTTCGTCGCTGACTACCTGCGAGAGAAAGACGATCGGCTCCGCCAGGCTGAGATGACGAGCGGTGCGAAGCGCAATCGGCCGCCTCACGCGGCCAAGGTCGCTGTCGTGGGTTCCGGACCTGCCGGACTGACGGCCGCGGCAGACCTCGCGCTCATGGGCCACGAGGTCACCGTCTTCGAATCGCTGCATGCCTTCGGCGGGGTTTTGAGATACGGGATACCTGAGTTCAGGCTTCCAAAGGCCATCCTGGACCACGAGATCGACTACGTCCGCAGTCTGGGAGTGGAGTTCGTGCCCAACGTCATAGTGGGCAAGACCATCACCGCCGATGAACTCAGGACCCAAGGGTACCGTGCCATATTCGTGGGCACAGGAGCCGGACTGCCGCATTTTCTGAATATTCCGGGTGAGAGCCTGGTAGGCGTGTACTCCGCCAACGAGTACCTGACCCGGTCCAACCTCATGAAGGCATACCGGTTTCCGGAGTACCACACTCCCATGCGATCCGGAGACAGAGTCGCGGTGATCGGTGG
>JAAYAB010000084.1 GCA_012719595.1 Bacillota bacterium | reverse complement strand
CGCTCGAAGACCGCACGCTGCAGGCAGAGCTTCCGGGGTATCGCGAATACGCAGAACGGGTGCGCTACCGCCTCATACCATGGATCTGGTAGGAGACAAGTTGAGTGGAGAAGCCGCCACGAACGGTTGTCGAATGACCAGGCAGCGGAGGTGACAGGCAGTGACAGACTCCAGGTTGCTTCTCGGGGTGTGTGGACTCTACTGCGGAGCTTGCTATCACTACCGAGCATCCTTCCCCGAAGGCAGACATCTCCTGGAGCAAGCGCGTCTCCAGGGGCGGGAGCTGACGGGATTCACCTGTGCAGGGTGCAGGTCGGATACCCTGTACATCCATCCGGGATGCGCACAGTGCAAGATCAGAGCGTGCGCAGACGACAAGGGCATCCTGCATTGCGGACTCTGTTCGGAGTTCCCGTGCGACCGAATCAGAGCTTTCCAAGATGATGGCCGAACGCATCACCTAGATGTCATAGCTAATCTGGAGGAACTGGTGGCAAAGGGGCCTGACCAGTGGTTGAGTGAGCAGGAGCAACGTTGGAGATGTGAGTGCGGGGCGGCTTTCAGCTGGTATGAGAGCCACTGCGCCAGTTGCGGCGCAGCGTTGCAGTCCTATAGCAGCGAGTCAAAGGCAAGGTGAGCACACTGACGCGAAGCGTGGCCGACCCAGAGGTCGACGGCGATAGCGAAACCTATGGTATAATCAGGTTGCCGGGGTAACTGATGGAGCCGACGCATATGGGGGGAGACCCATTGGATCAGATGCTGCAACAGATCGTGGGACAGATTGTTGATACCGTAGACCCCGACAAGATCATACTCTTTGGTTCCCGATCGAGGAGATGCGAAGATCCAGACAGCGATTACGATCTGCTGGTACTAAAGAGTGGAATACAGAGCCGCAGAGCGGTCGCCCACCAGATCTACAGAGCGCTCGTCGACATCCCTGCGGCGGTCGATGTACTTGTAGAGACGCCAGAGAGACTAGAGCAGCACCAATCCGCGACTGACGTTGTCTATCGGGAGGCGCTACAGCGAATGGTGGTCTATGAACGGTAATCTCTGGTCTCAATGGATCAGACGAGCAGAAAGCCATCTCGCTAGAGCCAAGCTTGGTCGTCAAGTACCAGAGATACTGTATGAGGACCTTTGCTTTGACGCTCGCTTCTTCATCCTCGCCAGCAGTACTGCTCGCCCTGCGGACTAGCTCAGTAGTCAGATCAGGGAGAGTCCGTCCGACTAACCAAACCGCATTGGATCAAGTGAGGGGACACTGCTCGCGGCAGAAACCGCAACTCGGTTGCCCGGGCAGATCAGGGGGGCCATTCTGTCGGGGTTCTGACCGAATTGCGTGAGGCACTTGAGTTCATATTCACTGACGGTATGTTAATGCAGCACTGTCAGCACTGGGACCTGAACAACGATGGGATCATCACTCGCGATGAGTTCGAGGCCGATCCGAAAGGCATACGTCGCCTGATTCCTAACGTCGGCTTCGAGGCGTTCGACCCCGACGGAGACGGAGCCTACACGAGTCAGGATAGGCGGGAGCTGAGCAAACCGATCACGGATGCCATCAAGGCTTGCGACTGGGAGGCGATCTATGCCTACCTCAAGCCGATAGCCGGGGTCGAACTGCCCGATGGGTGGCTTGAGGATCACTTCGCCCATCTCCCAACTTGGGCTTTCCTATCGCAGCTAGATGTTCCGGTCGGCGTTTTCCATCGCGAGGCCGACTTCAGCACCCCTGTAGAGGGCGCCCGTGCTCTTGAGCGTATGGCCCTAGCTGAAGGGAAGACGAACTTCGAGTTCAATTACTACGCTGGTCTTGGGCATGATTTGGGTGCGGTGGAGTACTTCCGAACCGGCGTTCTTCCCGAGCCTCACCGGGAGATGTTCCAGTACATACAGAGGCTGATTCGGGTTTAGTGAGGCTCTCTAGCGACTAGGCGTCGATGGCGATCAACTTCCCGCGGTCGCACCCTGAGGCACGCTGGGACGCAGTCGCTTAGGCGAAGGAGCGGCAGTGGTATGGGCGAAGCAGCTTGCCCCTTGGCGGGTATGGCCGATGGACGGGCGATGGACTGCAAGGACCGCTCCCGAGTGATTGCTTTCATCGGAGTGTTTCTGCTACTGGTTGGCATGGCCGCCGGGTTCCTCGGGCCACTCGAGGTGTATTGCTTCTACTTGGTTTCTGAGGGTGGCTGCTTTCACTATGAGGGCTTCGGATTCGGCTAAGGCGCTGTCCTTGCCAACCGTTGTGGTGTGGCTGGTCGTTCTCGGGCTGCCCTACTTCGTGTTCCCCTGGCTGCTCATCCGGCTCTACCTGGGCCAGGACGTCAGGCGAACCCTGGAAGCCGGCCACCCTAGGCCTTGTTAGGTTGACAGTTTGCCGAGCCTATCCTTGTGTTGAGCACGCTGTACGTTTTCTACGATAACCTGCCGGTGCAGGGTTATCATCTTGCCATAGTGGCAGGCGCACCGCTGCTCGTCACCTGGGGCTTGGCAGTTCTGTCGAAGAGGCATTTTGACGGTGCGAAGTGAGTTCCTTGGCTCAGCCGGAGCTGTCGCCTGAGCCATCAGCGGACTCTGAGTTTTGGACTGGCACTTTGCAACATGATCTCAAGGAGGATTACTGACATGGCAATGACTCTCGAGGAAGCGCTCTCTCGACTGGAGTCTCTTGGCGATGAGAAGGTCCGTGCGCAGAACAGGAGGAACGGTGCTGGCGACAACCAGTTCGGTGTCCGGCTTGGTGACATACGGAAGCTCGCTGCGGAGATCAAGGGCGACGACGGGTTGGCCGCCGCCCTGTGGGATACCGGAAATCTAGACGCCAGGCTCCTGGCGATCCTGCTCATGAAACCAAAGAACTTGTCCCGCGACCAGGTTGACACGATGGTCCGATCTGTTGAGTGCTCACAGGTTGCCGACTGGTTCATTGCATATGTTGTCAAGCGCCATAGTGACAAGGAATCTCTTCGCCAATCGTGGATGCACGACGGCCATCCGTGGGCTGCTCGCGCCGGATGGAGTCTGACTCACGAGCGGATCGAGAAGAACCCGGATGGCCTCGATCTGCCGGCGCTCCTGGACCGCATAGAGTCTGAGATGGGAAGCGCCGCCCCCGAGGTTCAGTGGACGATGAACTTCTGCCTTGCGGCCATCGGGATCCACTTCGCCGAGCTTCGTGAGCGCGCAATCGCCATCGGCGAAAAACTCGGGCTCTACAGGGACTACCCGGTCTCGAAGGGGTGTGTCTCTCCGTTCGCGCCGGTCTGGATCAATGAAATGGTGCGCCGCCAGGGTCGGTAGGGGAGATGCACTGCCGCTTGCGAATCATGCAACTGAGGCAACGCTGGAGTTGCCACCTGAGGCGGTTCCGCCCTGAACACGAGTGAATGACAGCGCCTGCGAGCGCCGAAGTGGAGTGAGTATCAGTGCTGTCGAGCGCCGACCAATACCTGTTGGACGAAGTTGTGACACTAGTGCGCAATGCACTTGGCTCAGATGTCATAGGCGCCTATCTCTTTGGCTCAGCCGTTCTTGGTGGCCTCCGACATGAGAGCGACCTCGATGTTCTAGCTGTATCGAAGCGGCCGACTACGGCGCAGGAGAAGAGGGGTCTGATCCAGAGCCTGCTGAGCATCTCCGGCCAGATGACCCCGCAAGGACGGCTGCGCAGGGTCGAGCTGACGATCGTTGTTGAGAGCGACGTCAAACCCTGGCGTTACCCACCGCGCATGGATTTCCAATATGGCGATTGGTGGCGAACCGAGTTCGAGAGCGGCGCTATCGAACCATGGGCGGCCGCCGTGAATCCGGACCTCTCAGTGTTGATAGCGATGACGATGCTCAATGGAAAGACGGTGTTCGGCCCGCGGCCAGAGGAAGTGTTCGATCCCATACCTCACGATCACGTGATTCGTGCGATGATCGACGGGATAAGTGGGCTTCGAGACGATGTCGATACTGACACACGCAATGTGATTTTGACGTTTGCCCGCATATGGAGCACTGTGGCGACTAGAATCATACGCTCAAAGGATGCCGCAGCCGAGTGGGCTCTTGAGAGGCTGCCCGAAGCATACCGACCCGTTCTGTCCCGAGCCCGTGCGAACTACCTGGGCGACGAGCCTGAGAGATGGGAAGACCTCAAGGATAGGATTCATCCCTTTGTGGATCATGTTGTCAGTGAGATCCATGGATTACTGCGGTGAAGCGAGTTCAGGAGAGATGCATCCCGCTAGACGGGAGAAAGCAGGTGAAATGATGGTTCGCAAGAATCGGAGAATTCAGTTTGTCTCAGACGCCTTAGTGCAGCAAATAGCTGAGGGGCGCAAGACTGCAAGTGTGACAAGAGTCGGTGAAGTAGATGTGGCCGACGGCGAGTATGACGATCCGCTGGTAGTCGGCGAGTACTACGACGTGTACGACAGCGCGCTTCAGAAGCGCGCGACTATCAGGATAGTAGGTATGGAGTTGTGCCGTTGGGATTCGATTCCGGAGCGTCTGTGGCGCGGAGAGACCAATTCGAGCGCCGACGAATTTCGGGCAGATCATGTGGACTACTTCGAAAACCCAGGCCCGGACTTCGAGTTTGTGGCCTACTACTTCGAGCTGACTCGCATACCGCAGGCCGGATAGCCTGCTCCGGACAGCCTCGCCCCGGAAAACCTGGCTGAGGGAACAGGGGCAATATCGATGCTCAGTCTACTCCGCCGGTCGGGCGGTTAGCGTTTGGCGTTGTCCTTCCCGGAGAAGCGGATCTGCCGGAGGTCTGGCCCGATCCGCTGCCGGTGGTGATTGATGCGCTCCGATCCAACAGGACAGCCGAAGAGCTGTGGGAGCGCCTGCCCGATGTTGAGCTGTGGACGCACAGGAACGCCACATAGACACGTCGGAGCATCAGCGTCGCGACTGACATGGGCAGCGACGACAGTGGAGTCTATGGCCTGGTTGGATTGCCGGCGATATACCTAGAGTCGACGGGTCCAGGAGGGGAGCCTGATGCAGATCAACATGGATGAAAAGTTGTGTTGGCCGGATCTCCCCGAGCGATTCGATCTCGCACTCAAAGACGCTGTGAGTTACGTGCTCGATCGCTTCAACGTTGCTGGGATTATTGTCTCCGGCACCATTCTGCGGGGGACCGCTGATGCAACGAGCGATCTCGATATCTACGTGATCCACCGAGAGCCTTTTCGGCAGCGTATTCAGAGATTCTCGCGGAACGTGCCGACAGAGATCTTCGTGAATCCGCCGTGGACGGTCAGAAGCTACCTCAGCAGGGAGCATGCGGATGGCCGCCCGATCACTGCTCATATGCTCGCTACAGGTCATGTCATCCTGTCGATTGATCCGATAGTCGACGAACTTAGAGCCGAAGCAGCGGAGTGGCTTGCGAAACCGAGTCGCCCTTCGCCCGCACAGATAGTCATGGACCGGTATCTGGCGGCTACCCTCTACGAGGACGCACGTGATATCGCCAAAAAAGACCCATCTACTGCCCTGCTCATACTCAGTCAGTCGGTCACGGCGATGATCAGCTTCTGGTACAGAAGCAACGGCCATTTCATCCCGAGGACTAAGGAGTTCCTCTCCAGTCTAGAATCACTGAACCAAACGCTGGGAAGGGATGCGCAGCGGTTCTTCATTGCGCCGCCTGAGGAGCGGTGGCTCTTGGCCGAGAGAATCGCCGATCAAACCATTGGGGTACGTGGCTTCTTCGAGTGGGAATCGGCACCTCAGGTCATGACAGAGTGAGTCTAGAGGTTATGTGCAGACAAATACAGAAGATGCAAAGCAAAGGGAGTACTCCTTCGTTAGACTGGGGCTGGGAGGTGAAGCGATGGACTGGCAAGAGGGGATGAACCGGGCGATCGAGTACATCGAAGATAACCTGTCTGGTGAGATCAGCCTTGGCGCTGCCGCCAGATATGCCGGCTGTTCTGTGTGGGAGTATCAACGGCTCTTCTCGTTCCTAGCCCAAATACCTGTCGGCGAATACATCCGTCGGCGGCGGCTGACGCTGGCTGCACAGGACATCACGTCCGGGAATGAGAAGCTCATCAGCATAGCTTTGCGCTATGGTTACGATTCCCAGGCCGCATTTACGCGCGCGTTCAAGCAGTTGTTTGGCGTCACGCCTTCGTCGGTGCGTAGTGGCCGTACACCTCTTGTTGCCTATCCAAGAATCACCTTCGAGAATATGGCGAAGGAGAGAAACCGCTATATGAGCAAGTACAGCGAGAGAGGATATACCGTCGTAGAAAACGGTCCGGTCTATTTCACCAAAGACATGGACAAGACGGTTGAATGGTTCAAAGACGTGCTGGGATGGTACGGTGGCGTCGTTGCGAGGAACGACGCAGGTCAAGCGATATATGGCTGTGTGTTTGACTACCCTGACGAAATCGCGATCGCTAAAGCCACTCGGTTCCGAGGCTTTCACCTGTTCCCCGGCGAACCCAGGAAAGGCGTGGTCGGCTTTCTCATGGTCAAGGGGATAGATGCCTTGCATGCCTTAGTGAAGAAGAACGGCTGGGTACATGTATCCGACATCGTCTCAACGCACTGGGGTGCAAGAGAATGCGCCGTGACAACACCCGAGGGCAGCATCCTGCGGTTCTTCGAAGAGGTGTAATCTGCAACGTTGGCGGTCGGTCGGCATCTCTGGCGGAGCCGACCCGCCGCCCTGTCGGCCGCAGCGATCGGCATCGCTACCAATAGCAAGGGAGTTGTAGCAGAGGAGCTGGCCGAGACTTGAGCGATTCTAGCATTTTCGGATTACCCAAATCTGAGATCCTGTCGATCGTAGGCACTGCATGCGGGCAGAAGGTCAAGGATTACTGCTCGACGAACGCCACGAAACTGTCCGTCCTTCGGCGGATCACGGCAGACCTGCTGGCTGCGATGCGTTCGATGCCGGTTGGTCTTGTGCACAGTGATCTCAGGCCGGGCAATACCGGATGGCGGAGACATTGCAGGCAGCTGGTCGTGTTCGACTTCGAGGACATCCTCCTCGATGCCCGCTTCTACGACGTAGCTCAGGTCCTTGGCGGACCGCGTCCTCTCCTGCCAGGAACCGAGTCGAACGCGGATCTGGCTGAGCTGTTCCTTGACACCTACAATGAGCTCAGCGGCGATCGGGTCGACATGAAGACCTTCATGGATGAAATCGAGATAGCGTGGGCCGCAAGAAAGGTGAACCTATGGCAATACCTCCCTCCCGAATACGGCGGCCCTTCCTATGAGAACAGGGCATTTGAGCGAAACGCAAAGCGACGGCGCGATCAGCTGTGGAAGAACCTGAGTATGCTCATAGAGAGCATTGAGACGCTATCTGGCATACTCGGCAGCTGGGCGTGATGATAGGGGGCAGTGAGTGTCCATGGCACCCAGGCTGAGAAGACCGTATGACCATGAGGCTAGCGACTGCGCCAGGCTGTTGCACATCTCAGCCCCTCACGTCTACAGCTACACTCTCACTCAGACCCAATCAAAGCTCTATGAACTGCTGCAGCTCTTCTTCAGGACTCCCGGCAACATGCATTCAAAGGAGAACATGATAGTCGAAGAGGAAGATGGCAGGATCACAGGGATGATTCTCGCATGTCCGGCACGCGACATGAAGCGACTGGCGAGTAACACTGCCAGGTGCCTCGCGCAGCTGATTAGGATAGCCGGCCTCCGAGATGTTGTCAGGATGATGCTGAGACTGCCGTTCAACCGGTATCTGCCGGTGACCGAAGGCGACGGTCTCTTTGTGGCCAACCTGGCTGTATTTGAGGAATACAGGGGAAGAGGCGTCGCAGTAAGGCTTCTGCAAGGGGCGCAGGCGATCGCCGTCGAGAAGGGTCTTGGCAGGTTAACGCTCGTCGTTGAGATCGACAACTCTCATGCCAGGAGAGTGTACGAGAAGTTCGGATTCATGGAAGTCAAAAGGATCGACTTCCCCAGCAGGTACCACAAGTATGGGCTCTTCGGGTACTACAAGATGGTCAAGGACGTATAGATGTCAAGCGAGATGCGTCTAGTCTTCGCCCTCGCCCTCGCTGGTGCCGGTTGGACCGCTTCCAGTGTTCGGTGGATCGCCGCCGTCGAATCGATCGTCACTGCGTGGCACGTCAGTGGCAGGATGCAGCGACACCTCTTCAACAATCACGCCACCTCCTCCCAGAACTCGCACTACCTCAGCGCCTCGACCTCTCATAGGCTCTTCGAGCAAGATCTTTGTCGGTATGCTGTACAGTATTCTTGTCGCTTCGAGTTCCCTGTCGGACGGAGTTGTCACACCGGCTTGGAGGCGGGGATACATGATGTCGCGGTCGTCAGGGCTATGACCAAGATACAGCGTATGACCAAATTCGTGGAGCATCAAGCTCCGGAGGAGCTGGCCGGTGTAGCTCACATCCAGCTTTATCTGTGCTTGGTAGACCTCGTAATCAGTGTTGTAACTGATCGTACACAGCCCTATGGTGGTACCGCCCAAAGACCCTGGGGGCACCCAGCGCACTATGACGTCTGCGGCGTCCTCGAAGTCCACCTCATACACAGAGATCACCCCGCCGCCGATCAGTCCGGGCCATTCAGTCACAGCAGACCAGGCAGCCTCGCGATGGGCGGAAGTATAGCCGTCAGGAGCGGAGGCCTGATCGAAGTAGACGGCGATGCTCTTGCCGATCGGCCAGCGCATTGTCGCCCTCCGGCTGCCGTTGGCACCTTGTCTCTGGACCAGCTCGTCGAAGTATGCAAATGTCACCTGGTCGAAGGGCACTCGGATATCGAGCGACGATGTCTGTCCTCCATAGACTTCTGCTGTCACAGTGACGGTGTTGAAGAGCGCGTCGACGACGATCTGACGCTGCCCGGAGTGAAGCCCGTTGAGAGCATAGTAGCCGTCGTCCGTAGTGACCGTCTGCCCACTGCCGATGTCTGTCACCGTCGCGTTGATCAGTCCTACATTCCAGTCAGCAAGGTAGACGCATCCCTCGAGATGACCGATCTGGTCTGGCATTCCGACGAATCTGACACTGGTGTCGGGTCCCGAGACTTGCTGGCTGGCAGGGCTGAAGGTATATCCGGGCATCGATGGAGTGACAGTAACGGGCCCGCTCAGACCGCTCTTGCTCCAGCGCCCCAGTGTGTCAGTCACGACAGACGCATAGCCGCCACTGAAGCTTACGGTGACCCCAGAGAGTGCAGTGTCGTTCCAGTCGACCACGTCGCCCGAGATGCCGTAAGTACCCGTGAAGTTGACGCTGCCGGTAGCTTCTGACACCGGTCGGCTGGCCGGGGTGAAAGCGTATCCAGGCTTCGATGGGGTGACTGTGACAGTTCCGCTGAGGCCGCTCTTGCTCCAGTAACCGTCCTCGTCAGTCAGTACAGACTGGTAGCCCCCGTCAAAGCTGATCGTTACTCCAGAGATTCCAGTCAGGTACGAGTCGGTGACTCTGCCTGATACACTGTAAGTGGCAGAGACGGCTGAAAAATCGACGTTACTAGCTGCTCCTGCCACCTGTCGGTTCGGGGGAGTGAAGGTATATCCGGACAATGATGGAACGACTGTGACAGTGCCGGTAAGGCCACTCTTGCTCCAATACCCTTGCGCGTCAGTCAGTACAGATTGGTAGCCTCCGCCGAAACTGATCGACACCCCTGAGAGTCCCAAGCCGCCCGGTCCAGTGACTCTGCCCGATATGTCGTAGCTGGCCCGATAGGCTGAGAAGTCGATGTCATCGGCTGCCCCTGACACCTGTCTGCTCGGCGGATCGAAGGCGTATCCGGATAGAGATGGAATGACTGTGACGGTCCCGGTGAGGCTGGCCTTGCTGTAGAGCCCTTCTGCATTGGTGGTAGCATGGCCATGGTTTCCAGTGAACAGAAGGGTTACGCCTGGGAGTCCGTCACCGTCTAGTGTTACTCTGCCTGAGACGTAGTAATAGGTCCTGACTTGGGGAGCGGGAATGCAGCTCACCAGAGATGCTGCCACGGCGAGCAATACAACCAGAGCTGCGACCAGTCGGCAGAGTCGCGCTGTTCGCATCCTAATCCCCCGTTCATAGAAGTGGATACTGGTAGTTCGGCGGATCTCGTTGGCAAAGCCGTGTCAACGAGCCCTGTCTTGCCCGATGACAGGCGCTATGTCGATATCATTAAGCATTTACCTGCTCAATTCCTCTACCAAATTCTATGCTGTAGCAGCGTCTCTCTAGCATCCCTGAACCCAGTGCTTGGCTGATGCCGCGGGCCGCGAGTGGATACGCTTCTGCGGCCACCGAGACGTCAGATCATGACCTGCTCATGCAATAGCCTCGAGGCGGTTTCTAACGTAGTGGTGCCTCTAGGCAATCGTGTGATACAATGGTTCCATGAAATGGAGATGTCGTCGGGTCGCATGCGTCTTCTGGTAGCGGTTGATCCACCGCTCTGTGTCCATAGGCGCGCAGTACGTGTGCAGACCGTGGTCATCGGAGACGTGCGAGATTGGCAGCTTCTAGTGCCATCGCGATCGAGTAGGTGCTACAAGAATAGGAGGGAAAGGTATGCGTACCACGTTTGTTTGCCTGGTGCTGGTCGGGCTTCTGCTGTTCTGTGCCTCGGCTCTTGCTTCTCCACCTCCGAACTACTCGATGACCACGGAGTATAGGAATGCGGATGGGACAGTCTTCCACATCCAAAGGGACTACGTACGAGACGGCGTGATGCATCGGCGTGAACACGCCGGCGGGGTACAGTTACAACTTGAGGCTCAAGTCGAGTCGGAGGTACAGTTCGACTCGGGCGAGGAAGAGCTGACCACAGAGGAAGTAGAAGTGACGGAGACGACAGAGCAACTGCAACCGTACATAGAGCCGCACACTATCATCATATCCAGAAACGATCTCGGCATAGGATGGACGCTTCACACGGAGTGGGGGACCTATAGCGAGCATAACGTTGACCCGATGCAGTTTGGGTGGGATGTTGACATCACTTTTCCCGAGCATTACGCACAGATGAGCGAGAAGATAGGCGAGACGAGTCTTCTCGGATATGGATGCGACATCTACAGCCTGACTGTCACTGTTGGGACTGAGAGTTCGGGCCAGATCACGTACACTAACATTGTCACTGTAGCCAGGGGACTGAATGTGGTCCTAAGAACTGAGCTTCTAATTGATGGGGTTCTATACCAGATAACGGAGGTAGCTCAATTCAGCCTAGAGAGACCAGACGAGTCCCTGTTTGTGATCCCGGCCGGGTACTCGAAGCACGAGGAATCCTCTGAGTGAGAAGGTCTGTTGCTGCGCTTCCGCAGGACTGCGGCATGTAGTCCTGCCAAAGGCCGCATGAGTGGCAGGCTCTGGGGACTTCGGTCCCCAGAGCCCTAAGACTTCACACAGTGGCTCAAGACGACCTCGCTCGATAGGGATTGCCTCGATGCCTGTCTTCTACTTAGCATCGATTTCAGTGCGACCAAGCCGATCAGCATCGCGGTGGGAAAGACTATCGCTGACAAGAGTCCCCAGTTCAGGCTGCTTCTGTCCGCAATGATTCCGGTAAACTGCGGTCCGATAGAACAACCCACATCTCCCCCGACCGCCATGATGGCAAACATAGCCACACCGCCTGATGGATAGCCTGCTGCGGTCATGCTCAACATTCCCGGCCACATCAGGCTCACGCTCAGCCCGCATAAGGCACATCCCAACAGTGCTATTGCCGGCACTGGCACAAATGCCGTGATGACGAATGACGCCATACACAGAACAGAGCTGACAACCAACGCTCTATGGATATTGATGGTCTGGCCCCTTACTCCGTACCATGTGCGCGCAGTTCCCATCATCACAGCGAACAGACAAGGTCCCAACAGGTCTCCAAGCGCCTTTGAGATACCCAGGCCTCTTTCGGCAAAGAGCGAGGCCCATTGCGCCATAGACTGCTCACTGGCACCCGAGCAAACCATCAACAGCAGCGCGATCAAGAAGATCTTTGACCTGAACAGTGTACCAAGTGGGGTTCGTTCGCTTGCCTCTTCGGGAGGTGGCAGCGGCACTAGCGTGAACCTGAAAAGGGTGAATAACGGCAATAGCGACCACGCGAGCGGTAGGAGATACCACAGATCTCGGCCAACAACAAGCAACGCCACGGTCGACACGATGATCACCAGAACCTGCCCCCAGCTGTAGAATGAGTGCAACAGGCTCATTGAGGAGGCCTTCGCATCGCTCGGCAGACTCTCAACGATCGGGCTGAGCAGCATCTCAATCAGGCCGCCGCCGATCGAGAACAACACGGTCGCCAGAACGAGTCCAACATAGGGCGATGGCAGCAAGTCAGGCAGGAAGGCGAACGCAATCATACCAACAGCAGCTAGAGCAAGTGCTAGTACCGCTGACTTACGCTGACCGATTCTCTCAACAAATCCGATGGCGAGCGCATCGACTGTGAGTTGTGTTACAAAACCAATCGCGACCAAGCTTCCGAGCAAGGTATAGGAGAGTCCGAATCTTTCCTGAAACACTACGAAGAGCAGCGGAGGAAGGTTTACGATGAGGGCCTGGGAGATGTAGCCTAAGTAGCAGGCATGGAGTGTGCTCTTGTAGTCGTCGTTGTTCACGTTCATTCTCCTTCTTGCATGCCAGCCATTGCATCTAATAGGGATTCTCGCTTCGCCCCAGCTTCACCTTCTGTCACGAGAGCCTCCCTATGACCTCCGCGTATCTGCAAGCGGGCATGGTTGCCCACTAGCAAAGGACTGACGACACCTATCCCTACGGTGCGGAGGATCAACTGGAGGTTGATCACCGGAGCTGATCTTTCAGTCTTAGTGTATGGTGTTCTTCTGCAGATTGACTATCATGGAATTGCTGTACCAGATCGTGGAGGTGGTCCGGCTGTGGATAAACACCTGATTAGAAGCGTGATCTCGCTGATGCGAAGGGAAAAGGGACTGACCGGTGAACGATTTGCGGAGCTTCTTGGCGTCTCGCCGTCAACGACTGTATGCTGCTCGACCTGGTCGACGCCAGGCGGTGCGCTGCAGCATATCTCAGCGAATGCGTCCCCTTGTTGAAAGACGAGAGAGCTGACTTGCTCGCGGAAATAGCCTCGCTATACCGCGGGAGTACCGAACAGCTCAGTTCGTTCCGGAACAAGGTGAAGACCAGCGATGGCGAGCGCATCCGGTATAACGCCGTAGACACCAAGGTCAGCACGCGGTTCCTGAAGGAACAGGCCAGTCTACTCGAGTCTGTTCTGCAGGTAGAGAGGGGAATAGCTGAGAGGGCGAGGAAGATTATCGCGTGATTTGGCATGGGAAAGGCCGACATCAGGTGTTGGAGGTCCTGAGAGCATCCCGGCGCACGGACGACGAAGTCGGCAGCGGCATGGTATAATCAGGGTGTTGAGGCGATCGGCGGCGTTGGCCTGCAGGGTTGACGATCCTGTCCGCTGACTCGTGAGCGACCGAGCCGGGCACGGGCGATCTGCTATGCATGAGCGGCATGCCGCGAACAAGCGGTGAAGTCGGGAAGGGGGACTGCACTTGGCGGCTGACACCTGCAAATATGTCGAAGGCGCCATAGCCTGGGCGCTTGGCAAGATCGGCGTTACTAACTACACAGCTCTATGCTACGCATTCGTGGAGGACGCATACGAGCTTGGCAACGGAATAGTGCTTGATGGGCTGGGGCGCACGGCAAAGGAGGCAGCCGATGCCTACGGAGCCGCTGGAAATCCGGGAGTCCCGCTCAGAGGCGCGTACGTCTTCTATTCTTGCTTCGGGACGCTCAAAGGCGAGCGCCGTGACTGGGGGCATGTCGGGCTGTCCTTGGGCGATGGGCAGGTCATCCATGCATGGGATAGGGTTCGCATCGACGACGTGTATGGCGTGGAGGAACTGGTGCCTGCGCCAGGGTTCGAGAGGCTGAAGTACATCGGATGGACACCAGTCGAGAGGATACTGCGAGGGATGACGTTGCGAATCCGCGCGTAGCGGTGTACTGCTGCTTTCTGAAGATTGGGACGAGTGACAGCGAGGAAGCGGCGAGAGCAGACTGGCGGCTGGCGAGAGTGGAGCCGGAATGGAGCCGTAGTTGGCGCTGCAGCAGTAGGCGCAGAACAGCGGTTTGCGAGAAAGGAGGGTGCCATGTGAGCGGAAAGCGCAAGGATTACATATCGTGGGAGCAGTACTTCATGGCTGTGGCTATGCTCTCATCACAGCGGAGCAAAGATCCAAACACGCAGGTTGGAGCATGTATTGTCGATCAGCGGCGTCGGATCGTGGCCGTCGGTTACGCCGGATTTCCCACTGGTTGTTCTGACGACGAGCTTCCTTGGGATAGAGAAGGTGCTCCTTTGCAGACCAAGTACCCGTTCGTATGCCATGCCGAGCTAAATGCCATCCTCAATCGCAACAGCGCCGATCTCTGTGGCTGCACCATGTATACCACGTTGTTTCCGTGTAACGAGTGTGCCAAGGCGATTATCCAGTCCGGCATTTCCGAAGTGGTGTATCTCTCGGACAAATACCGCGACTCTGACTCTGACAAGGCTGCCAGGATCATGTTTGATATGGCTGGCGTGCGCATCCGGAAGTTCACGGAGAAGATCTCCGTTCGGCTTGAGGCCGAAGCGTAGGCGCGCCTATAGGCAGTACGATTGCCACCTTTGTTTTTGACTGTCTGCCTGAGGTCTTTGCGGGTTTTGCCGGTGCTGGCATCTTCATTGCAGCAATCTATGTGCTACAGAAGAGATTTTTCAGCCAGGAACGTCTAGCCGCGATTCGTCTCAGCAAGGGCAAGTGTCCAGCATGCGAAGCGACGCTTCCAAGTGGTTCCTTCTTCTGCCCGGGTTGCGGGCGTGAAGTGGGCAGGAAGTGTCCTGTGTGCCAGGGTTTCACGCGCGTGCGCGACAAATACTGCTCACAGTGTGGGGGACCACTTGCCTTACCTACCAGGTCCGCCTGATCGGTGATGGGGTTCACAGAGCTGTGCGAGCGTTCTTCAGTCTGAACCAGATGTTTTGGGGCCTGAGAAAGCCAAGTTTGAGCAGTATGACCGCGAGGTCTTCAGATATCCTGATACAGTCGGAGCGTGCATCTTCCTATTGAGACGTGCCAGCAATCGGGAGCAGGATGCGAGTGAACGAGAAACGCAACGAGATACGGTTGACAAAGGACCAGGCCTCCGCGATACTCTACAGCTGGCTTGGACTGAAGACGCCTTGCACGGGGATTGAACGCCTGGGAGGCTTCTACGGTGCTGTCCATCGCCTGACCTTCGAACGGCCGCCGTACACGGCCATAGTCAAGCTGCACAGCGGGCAAGACGACTCCTTGGGCCGCGAGCGTGAGTGCCTGCGCTTTTTGCGGGAGCGGACTAGCATGCCAATCCCCGCTGTCTACCACTTCGATGCCTCAGCGAGCGCGATCCCGTACTCGTTCCTCGTGATGGAATGCATGCCAGGCGTGAATCTGGAGTCCGCCCGATTGACTGAATCGCAGCGAGTGTCGGTGGAAAGAGAGCTGGCAGACGTCTTGATCGAGCTTCACTCGTTCACCGCACAGACCTTTCATGGTGTAACGGAACCCGCAGGCGCGACGAATTGGCTTGATGTGTTTCTGCCAGCTCTTGAGGAAAACCGGAGGGACATGGAGGCTCTTCTCTCTGATGACATGCTGGAGTTGCTTGACAAGGTACTGCCCCTGGCCGAACACGCTCTGCGATGCCACGGAGAGCCGACATTGATTCACAGTGATCTCTGGTCTGCGAACATCATGGTCCAGGAAAGAGAGGGCGACTGGCACCTGAGCGGAGTTCTTGACCCCGGCGGACTGCGGTATGCAGAAGTGGAAATGGAACTGAGCTACCTCGAGGTGTTCAAGACGGTGGGGCAGGAGTTCTTCCGGGTGTACACCGCGCGACGGCCTCTTCGTCCGGGTTACCATTACCGTCGCCTGTTCTACTGGCTCGACACGTTCATGACCCATATCTGGCTGGGGTTTGGCCCGAAGTACCAACTGCGCCTTGCCGCTACCTGCAAAAAGATACTGGCGATGAGTCGCGAGCATGGGCCAGCCGGTGAGCTTTGAGCTGCATATCTATCTCGTGGAGGCGGTCTGGGTGATCTACACAAAAGAGGATATCAAGAAGCAGCTCAGTGACATTGGGCTGCGATCAGACGACACTGTCTTCGTTCATTCCTCCATGAAAGCGATCGGAGAAGTCGATGGACGCGCCGACACGGTGCTCGATGCGTTCATTGAGTACCTGAGCGACGGACTCCTGATCTTTCCGACTCACACTTGGCGGCAGATCAACGAGCAGAACAACGTCTTCGATCCGGGGACTGAGCCAGCTTGCGTGGGCATCCTGCCCAATCTGTTCATGAGAAGACCTGGCGTCGTGCGCTCGTTGCATCCGACGCATTCGGTCGCGGCACTCGGGCGAGGAGCCCAGGAGTACGTGCAGGGAGAGGAAGGATGGGACACGCCCTGCTCTCGGCACGGATGCTACGGCAAGCTCTACGACATGTCGGCCAAGGTCCTGTTTGTCGGATGCAGTCTGAAGACCAATACGATCCTACATGGGGTTGAGGAGTGGAACGGCATCCCAAACAGGCTGACGGATACCCACCAGCTGCTGAAAATCAGAACTCCTGACGGACGATTCATTGACAGACCCCTGCGGCGGCACTACCACCCTTCCGGCGACGTCTCGCACAATTACGACAAGATCGAGGACGCCTTGCTAGAGACGGGCATAGCGAGGCTGGGCAGAATTGGCGATGCCAAGACATATGTCTGCGATGCCCGGAGGATGGTCGATCTGGTATCGTCTTTCCTCAAGAGAAACCCCGACCTCTTTCTGGACCAAGCACCGATCCCGAAGCATTGGTACTCAAGCGTACAAAGGACTTTATGGAAATAGAGGGAATTATGTAGGCAACCGCTCGACAGAAGGCGCTTGCAGGCAGCAACCGGGGAAGGGGCGCCTGAAAGCGCGGATCGGACAGCAGGAACCCGCAGGCTCCGGATCCTCGATGAGCAGTCGAACTACGTGGGCTGGCGGCTGAGCGCAAACGGGGGTGCCGTATGTCAACAGAGCCACTGCACTACGTCTCGCAGGTGGACAAACGGTGTGGACTTGCTGCCTTTGTTGATGTAGAGACGACCGGGTTGAGCACGAGATCTGATGAAGTGGTCGAACTCGCGATTGCCCTATTCGCCTTCGACCGCGATACTGGCGAGATCAAGGGCATTGTGGATGAGTATTCCGGCCTGAGGGATCCAGGAAGGCCCATTCCGGGCAGTGCAACAGGAGTCCATGGGAT
>JAAYAB010000083.1 GCA_012719595.1 Bacillota bacterium | reverse complement strand
CTCAAGTGGGTAACGCTCCGCTATGGCCTCTGCAGCCAGCGCCTTGAGCCGGCGGTACGCTTCTGGGTTCGTGCTGGCGAAGTCGGCCTCTTCCACTACTGCAGCCCCGTTGTCTATCACCGGGGGCCTTTGGTCCGTGCTCTGCTGCGCCCGTGCCTGATGCGTGCGCAAGGCGTGAACCTCGTTCTGCCAGGACCGGTCGAAACGTTCCGAGAGGCGCATCCACACAGCTATGCTGTCAGCGACCGTCCAGGGCTCAGGCATCCAACCGAGTTCTGCAAAGACCGCCTCCACGTCCTGTCTCTCGGTGCTCAGGAAGTGGTTGATTCCAGCAGCATATGCCTCCAAGGCCTCACGAGTGTCGGGCTCCAGGTGTTCGGCGACCCTTTTGTGCATGTAGATACAGACCCATTGTTCGCATTCGCTTATCGTGCTCAATCCAATCAGGCCCGATGACCTCTGACAGGCGTCCCTGCACGGTGCGCCTGACGAGATCCATTTGGAGCATTCGGTCCTGCGCTGTGGCAAAGCCCGCCCCGAAGAAGACACCTGCATCTGTTGTCGCGTACACATGAGCTACGCCCCAGATATCGCGGACGATCTCGACGTGCTCCCTATACTCCTGCGAATCCGTCGACGATGCCGATGATGCGAAAGCTGTGAGGAGCAAGAGACAAGACAGAGATATGACGGATATGGCGGCGACCAGACGAGCGCGAATGGTCGATTTTGAACCGGATTTCATGCACGACACCTCTTCTCGATATGTTGGTACAAGATAAGGATGCCCCTGCATCTCTTGGAAAATGAAGAGGGTGACGGCATCCCATAGAGCTGTGGAGCAGGTGCAGGAGCGATGCAGAACAGATAGAGTCCAGATGATGGCATTTGCGCGTGACCCTCTAGTAGAAAGAGCCCCTCACCTAGGAGGGGCATGTCTTTACTTCTTGATCTCCCAGTAGCACCGTTTGGGAGAGACTATCTTCCCTTCCTTCTTCAGTTGCGCCATGACCTTATCGACTTCCTTGCGGTCAACTCCTGTTGCTTCGGCGACTGCACCGGCGTTCACGGGTTCCTTTGCGCCTTCGAAGAACTTGAGTATTGCCTGGTAAGTATCCATGGTCAACCTTCCTTTCTGAAGGATGTCCTGTTCAAATTGTAGCTCGTTTTCTGGGGCTCGTCTAGGGAATCAACGAGCCGCGGTGTGTCAAGTCACTTGAGGTCCAGATATTGGTATCAGGAGCAGAAGGCCTTCGGTTGGTGTTCATTTGACCTTATCACGATTCCTTCGGCACGCCGCCATCTACCTATACGTCCAAGCCATCCCCGAGTACCCGGGTCGGAGGGGAGCTATGCTGCCTCTGATGGCCCATGCGCCTATCCTGCGGCACTTGATCCTCGGCACAATCTGTCCGACACTGGGTTTAGCGGGCTCTTACCCTTTGCTTGGATGGTATTTGACCACTGGCGAGGGGAAAGTGGCCAATCTCCTAGCGAGCGTCGACTTGCTGATACCAGCAAGCTGTGAGCGAATCTGGGGAGTCAGATGCACTTCTCCATGCTTGTGGAGCAGATCCGCAGTAGAGAGAAGCACCGGGTGCAATCGCTCTGCACATGGGTAGTCGAGAGCTTCCCAGACAGCCCGGATTACTGGCAGCGCCTCTCGGTACTTGATGGACCGAGGTCTGCGAATGGGCAGGGACTTCGGCCGGCTAGGCTGGTTGAGGACTCTGATAGCG
>JAAYAB010000082.1 GCA_012719595.1 Bacillota bacterium | reverse complement strand
TCGTACTGCTTGCCTTCCGCCTTGCTGGTGACGATCACTGATCTCGCGTCGGTCTGCGCCATCAGCCGGAAGTCTGGCTTGAGCGATGCCACCAGGTCTTCTGACTCTACCTCTATTAGGTAGGTGGAACCGTCAGGTTTCCTCCGAATCCCTGTGTATATGGGACGACGCACACCCAGGGCAGTCAAGAGCCGCTCCGGAGGCTCAGCCGGCGTCACCTCACGTAGAGGGAAGTCCATTTCGATCCAATCGGACTTCTTCTTCGCAGTCAGCCTGCCGCTCATCGTGTCGAAGCGTGCCTCCTCCTCTGGACTCAAGTACCCCTCAGTCCACAGGATGTGAGCACTCGCCAGCGTAGCATGCCCGCAGAGCGAAACCTCAGTCGTCGGAGTGAACCACCTGAGGCGAAACGCCCCGTTGTCATCCCTCAGGAGAAACGCAGTCTCCGACAGGTTCATCTCGGCTGCCACACTCCGCATGAAATCGTCAGAGCGCGGCCCGTCCAGCAAGCACACACCTGCCGGATTGCCCAGAAACGGCTTGTCTGTGAACGAGTCAACCTGGTATACCTTCATCGCATTTTTCTCCCCACTCCAGCTGTAGATCCTTGACACCCTGGGCGCACATCTCCTGCACCCAAGCAGCTCAGGTGCTCTCCTCCTGACCGCACCAGCTTCTTAGCTTCACCGGCGGAAGGTCTTGTTCCTCCCGCTTCTCCAATATGCCAGCGCAAACAGGAGGCTCACTACGATCATCGGAACCGTTATTCCGACGAAGCTCGGCCAACGGGTGTAGGTCCTAAACCACAAACAGAAAGCGAGAGCAGCGGCACCGAAACCACAGGCGCCGACGCAAGGTCTATTCCATGAGAATCCTAGGAGGATCGCAAGGATGATCGTAGGTGTCAAGTGGACTAGAAAGCCAAGCAGTTGCATGCCTAGTGACTCATCGCCGCCAAACGCATCGAACGCAAACAAGGAGATGAACAGGATGAACACGATCGCCAAGACCCTGGGCGCCCAGATAAACCGATCACGCGACATCTTCTCCACTCCCATCGTTAGTTTCGGTGAGTCATGCCCAATCTGTGCTGCGTCTGTCAGAGACGGCACTGACCTCGACTGTGGGCTGTGCGCCGAGCCGCTGAGCCCGCAGCAGCGTTGCCACTTTGACTACCCGTTGAAATCCGTGGCTCGACTCGTTTGAAGCGCCGCAGGAGCCCTGCGTCCAGCAGGCTCGGTCAATCAGATCAACAGGCGGGTCTACACGGCACCCCAGCTCAATCAGCCACCCGATGTAGTCCTCTACAGGTGCGTTGTGAAGCTTCACTCTACGACTTCCGAAGTCCAGCCACTCCCCCTCGCTGCTGAGAGACAACACAAGGACTCCGTAAGGATGGAGCGCGTTCACAGTGTTCGCAAGTGCCTGCTTTTTCCGCTCTACATGCATGAATGTCAGTACACTGTATGCCACGTCAAAACAATCAGAGAACTGGTAATCCTCGATATTGCCCAATACTATGCGCACATTCGCGTATCCGCTCAGGTTCTCTTTTGCTCGTTCCACAGTTTTCGCAGAGATGTCGAGCCCGGTAAACGTCCTGCAGCCCGCATCGAGCACTCGCCGAGCTAGGCGGCCGGTGCCGACGCCCACCTCGAGAACATCCTTTCGCTCAACCGAGCCCAACGCCGAGAAAAACTGCGGGCCATCCCATCGGCTCATGTACTGCTGAAGCAGTGGACCGTCTCTGAACGGATCATTGCCCTCTTCGATAAGAAGGTCGTAGTGCTCGGCCGCGGAGACGATCCTTGGCTCACCTGCCAACTTCGGACACCTCGCCTGCGCCGTCCGCGCGTTCTCATTGCCTGTCAGTCAGACGAATTCCACAACGCCAGCGAGATCCCTTTCCGATTTTCGCCAAAAACTCGCACTATGTTCGGACACGGAGGATGGCAAGGAGAGAGAATAGCAGGGGGTACACTGGTCAAGAGAGAGTGATCGCTCCATCCGGACATATGTCTGCGCACTGCCCGCACCCTGTGCAGTCGGCCTCTGAGGGCTGCACTACGTAAGATCCATAGGGACCTAGCTCCGACGAGAACTCGAGCGCGCC
>JAAYAB010000081.1 GCA_012719595.1 Bacillota bacterium | reverse complement strand
TCATCGAGCAGTCCATCGCTGGCAAGAGAGCCGATGCGCAGTTGGCAGCTGAGATAAGAGCTAAGCAGGCCGTCGTCGATGACAGGGCAGCAGAACTGCAGACGCTACAAGAGAAGCTGCAGGCCGAGGATCTAGCAGACGATGTACGTGCAGCCCTAGAGGCGGACTACGCCAAGCTCCTCAGCGACTACCAGCAGCTGGTGACCCAGTCGGAGAACGAGGTTCAGACCCTCGCTGACCAGCTACGAAATCAGCTCTTGCAGGAGATCGGCCAGGTTGTCGGGGTAATCGCGCAGAGAGAGGGATACACATTGATCCTGGAAGCCGCTAATGTGGTTTACTTCGGGAGGCACATAGATATCACCGCAGAGGTGATCAGAGAGTGGGACAAGTACTACGCGACTACGCAGTAGTAGAGTTTGGCCTCCCCTTCAGATACATGGCATAGTGCGTCTATGATTCGGACGAGCCTCTCGCCCCAGGACGAGCGCCTTCTTGGGGTGGCAGGCTCGTCTCTGCAGTGCCGGTTGGCCAGGATTGACTCTTGGTACTAAAGCCGATTCCTGAACTCCGTGAGCTCCTGTAGATTCTTAAACCCGAGCTCTCTGGCGTACTTCCGAAGGGTTCCAGTGGGCACGTTTCTCCCACCTGCGTGGGTGTGGATGCATATCGGAGTGATCGGAGCGTTCGTAAGCGGGCTGATCCCACTCCAGATGGTGCCTTTCTTCGCTGGCCTTGATTCCAAACCTAGCGCTTTGCAGACTCTCTCCAGGTCTCGAAAACTGCACGACGACAAGCCTAATCCTCCGTTCGGAAGCCCAGAGTCTCGGCAAGACGACCGCGCCCGCCGACAATCAGCTTCAGATAGTAGGGCACGTACTCCCTGAGCTTTGCAAAGCTAAGGTACCTGTCCGTGTTGCTCAGGAAGTCGTCCAGCAGCGCTTCCATGTTGTCGAGCGCCATTCGTATGGCGTCTTCCCGAGTTGCACCTACTCCGTCGGCATTGAACTCTCTGATCGACGCAACATACTGGCCGGTATCCTCGTCATAGTCTACCGAGGAGTCGAACTTCACGTCTGACAGGAGGCCAACCAGCATTTCTGTCGGCATTAGGGTTGCCGTATCTGCTTGTCGGTGCAGTCGCCCTACCAGGAACACGCGCTTCTTGTTGATTGTCTGATCAAGGAAGTCTGATAGATCACGCCTAAGATCACTCGAACCAATGATTTCACCGTATGCAGCGTTCATATTGCTACCCTTTCGCTTGCTATGACGATTTCTGTTTGGTCTTGCGGATCCGTTCGATGACATTTCCGTGACAACCACCTCCATTGTACGACATATCTGTACTATGTGTAAATATAGTACAAATTGTACATATGCATTGTACGTATCGTTGGCGCGAGATATTCCGTGAAGTTGGCAAGAAGTGCTCCTAAGGAACGCTCAACCCACACTCGTTAGACGACGACTGCTCAACCTGCTCGCTTTGTGTGTGGTATAAAGGTGTGCCCTGTCGGCGACATTACCATGGCAGAGGGGCGTCCCGTCTGGCATCATCGCTGTGAGATGTGTTTTGCCTGCGATGAATGGTGCCCGAAGAGCGCGATTCATCACTGGGGAAGACCCAATGGTGCCAAGTATCACCATCCTGACGTGAAGGTCACGGACCTAATCGGTACCCAAGACAGCCCAACAGGCTAGCGCCATACAGGTGGGCAATATGATGATGACTCGCTGAACATAAACAGACCAATGACTGTGGTCATAGACGCGGCAGGACACATTAGAGTGCTTGCCTTCACAGGCGACATTAACGACCTGGCTGGTATCGGTGGGCTCAGTGTACTCGATCTGACGCACAATCTGATCATTGGGGCAGGGCGAGAGACCGTCGGCGTGGTCCACTCCTCGGGTATAGCTCTGCTTCATCCCAAGGTCCTGGCCGCAGCAGGCTCACAACGGTAGGTTTACCGAGAATCGGGCGACACACGCTTCATGCTTCAGCACTAGGGATGGGCGGCCTTTACGATCAGTATCGTGCAAGGTGTAATCCAGCGGTCAGCCCGCCTTGCACCCACCTTGATGCAGAAGCACTGACCCGGTTGGTGGCAGGTTGCATCTTAGTGTGCAATTGCCTCCTTGAGGAAGTTGGTGATTCGGTCCCGGTTTCCCCCTAGGTTCGAATACTGCTTTTCGCACACATCACTGAACCTTGATAGAACCTTGCGATTGATCGTCTCCTGATCCTCGAAGATGCCGAGCGAGCGATGAGGGATCCCCCACTTCTCGAACTGAAGCAGTGAAATGGTCGCATCTCGAGTACGGTCATCATTAGGCAGTGCGTACACCAGCAATGGGCGGGACGAGCCGTTTATGTGGCAGTCCACAGAGTATATCCCCTGAGGGTCTCTCGCTGAGTCGTGCCAGTCGAAGGTCCTGCGGCTCTCAGGTACGACCTCCTCAATGAGCTGGCGGAAGTCGTCCATGAAGGTTGATTGGACTCGCTCGCGGCTGAGAAATGAGACATCGTTAACCTTGAGCAGCGCTTGTACAAACGAGTACAGAGCGTCTCCAAACCGCGCGTCTGGAACTGGCATCACCAATTCGCCGTCGCGGTCCTGTACCTGGTAGAACGAGAGCGCGTTTGTAATGATCTTCTGCCTAGTTCCGCGCTGCAGGTCCTTCTCGTCGATGTCATATGTCAGGTGCATGTAGGTATGGCCCTCATCTGACAGAATCCATGACGACCCTTCTCGCCTCATGATGATAGCCAAATGATCGCCATCCTCAAGTAAGAAGGGCGTAAACACTCTATAGCGGTCGATCCCTTCCTCTGAGATTCGGACGGCCTCGGCCACCTTTTGCCGGAAATCACGCTCAATGTCTACTGAATCCATCTTTTGAGCTCCCCGAATAGCGACGTGTGCACCGTTGCCGGAGCACCGATTGCGCAGTCGCGGAATAGGCAGCCTATGGCTGACTCAAGATCCCAGTAATCGTGGCTCGGCTTAGCGTACGCATCCTCTCGACCACCAAGTTCCTGATAACGCTCCGTTGCCATGTGAATATGGAAGTCGTAGAACGTGTCTCGCTCGATCTGGTTCGTGTGCTGAT
>JAAYAB010000080.1 GCA_012719595.1 Bacillota bacterium | reverse complement strand
TACGCAATGTCGCCTTCATCGTCCGCGAAGGAGTTGTTCCCCCAGACATCCCGCAGCGCCGACACTGTGTTGGCGTCGAATACGAACAGGCCGCCCGGGTTCATGTGTCGGAACACCCTGGAGAATACGGACCTGAGATCGTCTACGCTCAGGACATAGTTGAGCGCGTCGTAGAAGCAGGTAACCACGTCAAAGGTCTGGGGCAGGTCCAGGCAACGCATGTCCTGCTGAACCCAGGTGACAGGGAGGTCCAGCCGCTGGGACTTGCGCCTGGCCACTGACAGCATCTTTTCAGCAGCGTCTACGCCCCAGACTTCTATCCCTTCCTGAGCAAGGAGTATGGCGACAGTTCCGGTTCCGCATGCCAGATCGAGGGCTGTGCGCGGGTGAAGGCCGGCTTCCTTGAGCAGCTTCTGAAGGTCTTTGAGCATCCGCTTTCCGAATTCATCCTGACCGGTTGCGTCGTAGATCTCAGCGTATTTCTCGTAGATCTGCCCCACAGCCCGTCCCTCCAAGGTACGTGTAATGAGGTGTGCCGGCATCTCTCCGGTTCACGGACTCATTTTGATTATAAGACATGCGGGAGCGGTTTTGTAGAAAATACTTGTTGTGGCCCAGTGCCAGTCGTGCTATAATGTGTGAAAATGAATACCGGCGATCAAAGACTTATCGCGAGAGGCGGAGGGACTGGCCCAATGAAGCCCGGCAACCAGCCTTTAGGTATGGTGCCAAATCCTGAGGACTTCCTGCAGATGCGGTTGTCCTAGAGATGAGTTCTTTTCTTCAGCCTCTTCGCATAAGCGCCGAAGAGGCGTTTTCTTTGTATGCCGTCCGATACCGGCGCTTTCACGACTCACAGTGCAGGAATCGGTATAGGCGAGCCGGAGAGGTAGGTGAGTTGTATGTCTGTGACGAGAACCTATGACGAGATCAACGAGAAGATCAAAAAGGGGAAAGTAGTTGTTGTCACTGCAGACGAGGTGGCCGAACTCGCCGCCGAACGAGGCGTGTCTTATGTCGCGAAGAACGTCGACGTGGTGACCACTGCGACCTTCGGAGCGATGTGCTCGTCCGGAGCGTTTCTGAACTTCGGCCACTCCGATCCACCGATCAAGATGGCCAAAGTGTGGCTCAACGATGTGCCGGCCTACACCGGTGTGGCGGCAGTCGACGCATACATTGGAGCCACGGAGATGTCTGAAAGCAGGCCGTTCGAGTACGGGGGAGCCCACGTGATAGAGGATCTCGTCGCAGGAAAGCCTGTGCACCTCAGAGCCACCGCGTACGGCACTGACTGCTATCCGAGGCGCGAGATCGATACTTATGTCACGAAGGACAGCATAAACCAGGCGTTCATGTTCAATCCGAGAAACGCGTACCAGAACTACGCCGTAGCAGTAAACTCGTCCGACAGGACGCTGTACACGTACATGGGCACTTTGCTGCCGAGGCTGGGCAACGCTACGTACAGCAGCGCCGGTCAACTCAGTCCGCTGCTCAATGACCCCTACCTCCGGACGATAGGCGTGGGCACCCGCATATTCCTCGGAGGTGCAATCGGTTATGTGGCGTGGGAAGGCACGCAGCATAGCCCTGGAGCGAAGCGGGATGAGAACGGAATACCGTTGGCAGCCGCTTCGACCCTGGCTGTAGTCGGCGATCTGAAGCGCATGGACCGAAGGTATCTTAGAGCCGGAGTAATGCACAAGTACGGTGTCACTCTCTACGTGGGGATTGGAGTTCCCATTCCGGTGCTGGATGAAGAGATGGCGCGCTTTGTCTCTGTGAGGGATGAAGACATCAAGACCACCGTCTTCGACTACAGCGTTCCCCACAGATCCAGGCCGAACTTCGGCCACGTGAATTACAAGGAGCTCCGCTCGGGGTACATTGAGGTTCAGGGCAAGAGAGTTCCGACGGTCCCGCTGTCGAGCCTTGAGAGAGCGAGGGAAATCGCGCAGGCGCTCAAGGAGTGGGTGGCCGAAGGGCGGCTGCTGGTGCAGGAGCCGGTTCAGAGACTCCCTGAGAACCAGGTATCTCGGCCGCTGGAGGTCGTGGGATTGGAGGAGATAGCTAATGGCTAGATGCAGAGTTGTCCTCACGTTTCCGCCGGATAAGGTGGAAAAGCCCGTTGCATACCATCTCGTCAAGGATTTCGATCTCAGGATCAACATCCTCAGGGCGAAAGTAGATCTCAACGAAGAAGGCAAACTGTTGATCGAGATCGAAAATCATAAACAAGAGGCGATTCAGCGCGGACTCCAGTTCGTTCGGGAGCAAGGTGTCCAGGTCGAGTTAGTAGACAAAGAGCTTCAGTGGGACGACGAAGAGTGCACGAACTGTGGAGCATGCACTGCTGTCTGCCGTCCGAGGGCTCTTCACCTCGAGGCGCCGGATTGGAAGCTCGTCCTTGACAAACAGAAGTGCACCGCCTGCGGGCTGTGCGTGGATGCGTGTCCGGTGAAGGTGATACGGATTGACTTCTGAGTCAGGCTCGGACTATGTCACGCGGTTCTACAGGGATGACCTGGCCGCTCAAGACCTGATCTATGTCAGGGTTGCGGTCGGCGAGTCCGACCTGTTGATAGGAGTGAGTGCACAGCGCGGCCTCGATCCGAACGAGGGCGCGCTCGTGCTCTCCAGGCTCAGAGAGGAAACCGCAGAAGAGCTGGTTCGGGTGCGCCGCGGGCTGAAGGCATATATGTACCGATATCCGGCATTCCGGTCGTCGCTCGTGCCACTGGAAGTTGAGCCAGAGGCGCCGCCGCTCGTGCGGGAGATGGCTGATGCTGCTGCGAAGGCAGGGGTCGGGCCGATGGCGGCTGTGGCCGGCGCGATAGCGCAGGCGATAGGCAGATTCCTGATGAGTCGGTTCGAAGACGTTGTGGTCGAGAATGGCGGCGACGTCTTCCTGCAGTCCAGCCGGAGCAGGGTCATAGGCATATATGCAGGCCGGGAGAGCAGACTTTCAGGCAAACTCGCGATACGGCTTGACAAAGACCGGTTCCCGGTAGGAGTATGCACATCTGCAGGGACAGTGGGACCGTCGCTGAGCTTCGGCTCTTCAGACGCGACGACTGTGATCGCGAAGGACGCCGCGCTGGCGGACGCCGCAGCCACTGCGGTCGGCAACAGGGTCGTCTCGGAGCGGGATATCGGCAGCGCGATCGAGTTCGGATCGAGGATTCCAGGAGTCGAGGGCATCGTCGTCGTCAAGGGCGACAAATTCGGCACGTGGGGACGGGTGGAACTGGTATACCCCAGACCGGCATGACCTAGAGGGAAGCTGGGTAGCGCATTGGAGGGATAGCTGATGATCACATTCAGCAAATACCATGCACTGGGCAACGACTATCTCGTGATAGACCCGCGGAAGACCGATCTGCCTATGACGCCGGAGGTGGTGCGGGCGATATGCGACCGGCACCACGGGGTAGGGTCTGACGGTGTCCTGTACGGCCCGACCTACACCGAAGGCGAACCCGGAGTCCGCATCTTCAATCCCGACGGCGGCGAGGCGGAGAAGAGCGGCAACGGCGTCAGGATCTTCGCCAGGTATCTAGTCGACGAAGGCTACGAAAGGTCCGGCAGCTTCGTGCTCCGCACCGCCGGCGGGCCTGTAAAGATAGAAGTCTTGGACAGCCAGGCTTCGCTGATACGAGTGGACATGGGGCGCATCACCTTCGACAGCGAACTCATACCCGTGCGCGGACCGAAGCGTGAGGTTATAGACGAGCCGCTGAGGATCGGCGATGAAACCTATAGAGTCACGTGTGCCTCCATAGGCAATCCTCATTGCGTCATACCCGTCGATGCAGTGTCGAAGGACATGGTCATGCGGCTCGGTCCCTTGGTCGAAAATCATGAGGCGTTCCCAAACCGGATCAACCTGCAGATAATGAAGGCAATCGATGCTGCTAACATTGAAATCGAGATCTGGGAGCGCGGAGCCGGGTACACTCTGGCATCGGGCAGCAGCAGTTGTGCAGCTGCATGCGCTGCGCACCGCCTGGGCCTGACGGGGCCGCAGGTCACGGTGCACATGCCCGGAGGCACCATACAGGTCAGCATAGCGACTGACGGGCATGTGTTCATGACCGGGACGGTCACTCCAGTCATGCGGGGCGTGTTGCTGCGGTCGATGGAGGAGATGCTGCGAAAGCTGTCGCTTGCGTCGTTCTAGAGCCTGTGCTAGAATATATCAGTGTGTCAGCTCAAGGACGGCCGCAAGGCTGGTCCCGCTGAGCTTCTGTATTGTACTCAGCTTGCGAGGAGGTTCCCTCGATGGCAAAGGGATGCGAGATTTGCGGCAAGACCGCAACCATAGGACGCCAAGTCACCCACTGGATGAAGCGCAACAGGCGTGTTTTCAAACCCAACATTCAGAAGGTCAGGGCATTGATAGACGG